>JAUBOH010000439.1:0-5315 GCA_036700145.1 Microcoleus occultus BM001215366 | reverse complement strand
TGCACAATTGTTCTGGTAATATTATGCTGGTGCAGCCCGATTCTACTACACGATAAACGTTTGATGCAAATTTTTTGAAATTATGTCGATCGTTAGGTCAATTAATTATATAATTAAGTTGTTGGCGGATCTGAAAATATAAGTCATGAATAAAATTGGCAATATCCCTCCCCACCACAAAGAACCTTCCGGGAAAAAATCTGTGTCGGTTGATGACGAAAAATTAAGAGCGATCGCTTACAGTATGGATGCTCTGATTCCTGGCTTTTATGCTTGGTTTGGTCCTTTTAAAATACGCATTGGCGGTAGTGATGCCGAAGAAACATATCCCGGCACAATTCACAATTTTGTTGGCACAGCGCTAGTATTGCCAGGGTATCGAATCTATAGCACTTACCAGGGTAATTATGACCCTTGACAAGCATACAATTCAAGGTGTTTCGCCGATTCTATCTAAAACTTTGCCTGTTGCTGCTTTTGAACAACTCATGTTAGACGCTGGCTATACTCGTATTGGCTCAGCTCCAGCACAAGGTAGTAGAGTCAAATTTTGGTGGAGTCATTCGACTTTTCCTAGAGTCGAATCTATCTACAGTTCTGACCTAAAAATCGCTATCACAGCTTACCATGTTTAGTTAAACAAAATTCCAACTTGTTTGGTCGCTGGCTTGTAACTTTAATGGCGAATTAGCGATCGCTAATTATTCAGTCACGCATACCATAACCTCCGCCCCCCGGAGTCTCAATTACAAAAACATCCCCAGCCTGCATTTCCACAGTCGCCGTACTTCCCAAATCCTCAACTTTCCCATCCAATCTTTCAACATAATTTCGCCCAACTTTCCCCGCTTCTCCCCCATTCAAACCGCAAGGAGAAATCACCCGCCTCCCCGATAAAATCCCCGCCGTCATCGCCTCCCGAAACCGAATCCGCCGCACAACTCCATTCCCCCCACGATGATATCCATTCCCCCCGCTATTAGCCCGAATTGCAAAACTTTCTAACAGCACCGGAAACCGCCATTCCAACACTTCTGGATCGGTTAAACGCGAATTAGTCATGTGAGTTTGCACCGCATCCGTACCGTCAAAATCTGCACCCGCACCGGAACCGCCGCAAATAGTTTCATAATATTGATAACGGTGATTGCCAAAGGTAAAATTATTCATACTTCCCTGGGAAGCAGCCATGACTCCCAGCGCACAATACAAAGCATCGGTAATATTCTGCGAAGTTTCCACATTTCCTGCAACTACGGCGGCTGGATAGCAAGGATTCAGCATACAGCCTTCGGGATTGATGATTTCGAGAGGTTTCAAACAGCCAGCATTCAGAGGGATATCGTCATCTACCAAGGTGCGGAAAACATACAAAACAGCGGCTTTGCACACGGCTGCGGGAGCGTTAAAATTGTTGGTTTGTTCAGGCGAAGTGCCAGTAAAATCTATTTTGGCACTGCGCGCCGATTTGTCAATAGTAATGGCTACTTTAATCTGTCCGCCGCTATCCATCGGATAAGTAAATTCGCCGTTTTGCAAAATATTAATTACCCTCCGCACAGACTCCTCTGCATTGTCTTGCACGAAGCCCATATAAGCTTGTACGGTTTCCAGTCCGTAATGTTCTACCATCTTGAGAAGTTCTTCTGCGCCGCGTTTATTCGCGGCAATTTGTGCTTGCAAATCGGCTATATTTTGAACTGAATTCCGGACAGGATATTCACCCGTATTAAGAATTTCTAGTAATTCGGCTTCTTGGAATTTCCCCTGACTTACTAGCTGGAAATTATCCAGTAATACGCCTTCCTGAGTTACGCTTGTACTGTTAGGAGGCATGGAACCGGGAGTGATGCCGCCGATGTCGGCGTGGTGTCCTCGGGAGGCTACGTAGAAAAGAAGGGCTGAAGCCCTCACTACGAACGGCTTGTTTTCTGATAGTTTGGTTGAGAATACTGGGGTGATAACGGTGATATCTGGCAGGTGCGTGCCACCGTTGTAGGGATTGTTGGAAACGTAAACATCCCCTGGTTTGATCGTAGCAAATTTTGCAGAAATTAAAGCGGAAATACTTTCGCTCATCGAGCCTAGATGCACGGGAATGTGCGGCGCATTGGCTACTAATTGCCCGTTTTGGTCGAAGATTGCACAGGAGAAGTCGAGGCGTTCCTTAATATTAACAGAAGAACTTGTGTTTTGTAAAGTAATGCCCATTTGTTCGGCGATCGCCCTAAACAGATTATTAAATATTTCCAGCAACACCGGATCTGCTTCAACCGCAGATAAACGGGGATTATCTGCGTTTATTTCCGTGGATCTGCGGTTCAAAATGAGCTCGTTTATGGAAGTTAATTCCGCTTCCCAGCCCGGTTCTATGATATTTGTTCCCGTAGCTTCAACAATCAGGGCGGGGCCAGTAATGCTGTCGTGCGATCGCAAATTCTCCCTCCGATAAACAGGAGTTTCCCGCCACCCGCCAGCAACATACATTTGCACGGTATCAATTGCTTGCACAGGCATCTTGCCCGTGCCACAATCAGAGGCAATTATTGACTCATCCGGCACATCCATTGTTTGTACAACTTCCACCGAAACTGCTTCTACAATTAGCGCTTTTTCTGGCATTATAAAACTGTAACGCTGTCGGTGCAATGATTCAAATTCAGCCTGAATTTGCTCGATATTGGCTGAAAAATTTACAGTCAAAACCGAATCACTTCCTTGATATTTTAAATGCAGCTTCCTAACAACTAAAACCTCTTCCTCTTCCTCAGCGCCCTCTGCGTCTGGGCGGTTCAATTCCCTCTTTGCTTCTGCCTCCAATTGCGCTAAAATCGGGTGCAGATCGGTAATTAATTCAGCAGTTAATTGTTGCTCGATCGCCCTTTCGCGCATTACCCGCACATCAGCCAAACCCATACCGTAGGCGGATAACACCCCCGCGTAAGGGTGAATAAACACCCGTTTCATGCCCAAAGCATCGGCGATCGCGCAAGCGTGTTGGCCGCCCGCACCGCCGAAACAGCACAATGTATATTCCGAAACATCGTAACCGCGCTGAAGCGAGATTTTTTTGACGGCATTAGCCATCTTTTCCACGGCGATCGCCAAAAACCCCTCAGCCACCTGTTCCGGTGTCCTCTCGCCCCCAATTTCGCCCGCTAATTGCAGAAATTTTTGGTTTACTACGTCAAGGGCGATCGGCAAATCTGCATTCAATCCGAATACTTTCGGGAAAAAATCCGGCTGAATTTTCCCCAACATCACATTACAATCAGTCACCGTCAAAGGCCCACCATTCCGATAGCAAGCAGGCCCAGGATTCGCCCCCGCAGACTCTGGCCCGACACGGTAGCGGGCTCCATCAAAAAATACAATTGAACCGCCGCCGGCTGCTACAGTATGAATTGCCATCACGGGCGATCGCAATCTTACCCCGGCAATTTCTGTCTCAAATTCTCGTTCGTATTCGCCGTTAAAATGGGCAACATCTGTCGAAGTTCCGCCCATATCAAAGGTAATAATTTTATCAAAACCTGCGATTTTACTGGTTTTAACTGCGCCGACAATTCCCCCAGCCGGGCCGGATAAAATACTGTTTTTTCCTTGAAATTGGGCGGCGTCTACTAAGCCGCCATTTGATTGCATAAACATTAATTTAGGTGGCGGGCACGGGGAGGGCGGGCACGGGGGCACCGCCCCTACAGATAATTCATTGGTTATTTGTTCGACATAGCGGCGTAAAATTGGAGATAAATAAGCATCGACAACCGCAGTATCTCCACGAAAAATTAGTTTCATCAGCGGACTGACTTCGTGAGATACTGATATTTGGGTAAAGCCAATTTCCTTTGCTATTTCCGCAACTTGTTTTTCGTGTTCCGAGTGGCGGTAGCCGTGCATAAATACGATCGCACAACTGCGAATTCCCTGATCGTAGGCTTGCTGCAAAGACGGGATGAATTTGCGATCGACAGCAAGTAACTCTTCGCCTTGAGCGCTGTAGCGTTCGGCAACTTCAATTACTCGATCGTACAGCATCTCGGGCAGAACAATGTGTCGGGCGAAGATATTGGGGCGGTTTTGGTAGCCAATTCTCAGCGCATCGCCGAAACCTTTAGTAATTAGTAGAATTGTGCGATCGCCCTTTCGTTCAAGCAAAGCATTTGTAGCCACCGTCGTCCCCATTTTAATCGCTTCAATTTCGCTGGCTGGTATGGGAACATCTGCGGCAATTCCCAGAATATCACGGATTCCTTGAACTGCGGCATCGGTGTAGCGAGCGGGATTTTCCGACAGCAGCTTGTGAATGACTAATGTACCGTCGGGCCGTTTGGCGACAATATCCGTAAAAGTACCGCCGCGATCGATCCAAAAATGCCAGCGAGTGCGATCTGGAAAATCAGCATTCATATTTTTTTCCTGAGTTTTGTTGCTTTACTGATTCAGAATTCTTCAACAAATTTATCTTAAAGTCAATTCATAAATTTCATAACTTCAGACTCATAAAAATCATATCTCTTTCTCTCTCATCTTCTCTTTCCTTCCTTCGCGCCCTTCGCGCCTTCGCGGTTCGTTAAAATAAAGTTGCTATAAATGTCGAATAGCCTCAACCAGCCCCCGACAAACACCAGCCAGAAAATCCAAATCCAAAGTCTCAATCTTATCGCTGGCTTGATGGTAGTGCGGATTCCGCATATTAGCAGTATCCGTCACCATAATAGCCGGATAATCATTATCCCAAAAAGGAACGTGATCGCTGCGGCGAGTATCCGGCACAACTAAACCTCGATTCGGCACCGGCAGCCACTCGCACAACTGACCGGATTTGCGAATTTTACGACTCAACTTAATCATATCTCGAACAGTCCGCAAGTTGCCAATTAAAGCAATAAAATTGCCACAATTTGGATAAAAATATTTCAGTCCCGCCGGATAGTTTTGAGAGTTGGGATTGTTGTTGCAGTAACCCAACATTTCCAAAGAAATCATCAACCGAATTGACTGTTGCTGTTGCTTGTATTTAGCTGCATGATGACTGCTTCCCAAACAGCCGTATTCTTCCATATCGAAGGCGACTAATTGCACCGGATATTTCAGGGGACGAGAAGCAAATTCTGCCGCCAATTCCAGCAAAACAGCAACTCCCGTCGCATTATCATCTGCCCCCAGAGTACCGGGAACTATATCGTAATGAGCACCAATTACGATCGGCAAATTTTCTTGCTTCCCCCCCTTACCAAGGGGTGATTCTTCTTGCTTCCCCCCCTTACTAAGGGGTGATTCTTCTTGCTTCCCCCCCTTACTAAGGGGGGGAC
>JAUBOH010000438.1:0-5321 GCA_036700145.1 Microcoleus occultus BM001215366 | reverse complement strand
GCGGCCTATGCCCGCTTATCAAGCGTGCACCTCATGTTACTGAGAAAGGCTATACTACTCTCCCACTCTCTCTTGTTATTGAACTAAAATCCAAGAGCAAGTTTAAGGAATTACTAAGGAATAATTAATAACTTGTTAAACAAGGTCTTTTTATCACTCCCTCAATCTTCTGTTTTGAGAAATTCCGATACCGAGACAGACTTCGGGAGACTCTCGATATCTTGAATTTCGCTTTCGTGGGCAAAAAACTCGACTTCTTTGTCGTCAATCTCGATCTGATAGCTAGCGGTAGCAGTCACAATCCGCCGCTTTTTTTTATCTTCTATTAAAACCCAACACACGACAGGTCTTACCCACCTCTCAACGTGCTGGCTTTGCTTCGTACTCCCAAAGGCATACCAACCTTTAGCTTCAATAATTTGAAGCACTTTCAAATCGTTATTTGCCATAAATATCTCGTTTGCGTTAACTTCACTATTATTCTTAGATAGAACGGCACGCCGGCTTCGCAGGGCTAAGCTTCGGGAATTCCAAGCCGCACTTGACAACCAGATTTTTAGTCTGGAAGCAGCGGGTTAGCTGAGCATAGTCTGCGTGGTTTCCCGCTAAATTTAGTGCGATATTTTGGTACTCTCCCACAATTACGGTCAAGTATTTATACGGTATCCTCAAAAAATAGTTTTGCAGTAGTCTCAACAGCAGCAAACTAGACCTTAGCTAGCTGCATCTAAGTGGATGCCAACTGCTTATAACGCCTGGTTGGTGAGAGCGATCGGCATTATATGCTGTTCGGACTTTCTGCTGCAATCAACTGTCATTTTTTCCCGATCGGGTAAAACGTAACTAGAGATTGCCGCTTTCAATTTTAAGCCGGGAGCGCGCCTAATTCGCAATTAATTGTATGGTGTAGTTGATAATTGCCAAACTGTCGATCGCCCCCTTACTGCCGTGTCTAACTCTTCGATTACCGTCACCGTTAAACTATTCGCCGCCTTCAGTGAAGCCTACGGCGTTTCGGAACTTAAATTGCAGTTTCCTCCCGGAACCCCTGTGTCTCAAGTCTTAGAACATTCGATCGCCCAACATCCCCAGCTAGAAAAGTGGCGCGATCGCACCCGCTTCGGCCTCAACCTTGAATTCGTCCCACCCGACACCCTACTCCAAGACGGCGACGAAGTTGTACTCATCCCCCCCGTCAGCGGCGGGTAAGCTGCTACGCAGCTAAGAGGAGAGGGAGAGAGTGAGGAGTGGGAGAATTTCAATTTTTGTCTTCCTTGGGGGGATTGGGGGCAAGCACGAAGGGATTGCCCCTACAAAGAATGAAACAGCCCTGGGGCTTGGGGGCGATCGAGGCACACAAAGTTATCAAATTGTGATGAATCGCCAATCACCCACAACATTCTCTACACAATCGATATCATAGAATCATGGAGCCGACTTTATAAACCTCAACTTTTTATGACTCTAGACTTTTCCCATCAAGATTTACGAGGTCGTTCATTTGTTGGTCAAGACCTGACCAATGCTAATTTCAGTCATGCCGATATTCGTGGTACAGATTTTAGCAAAGCAATTTTAACAGGAGCAAACTTTCGACATGCAGTGGCAGGGATGCGATCGCCTTGGCTGCTTCTATTCATCTGTGTGAGTCTGCTGTTATTAATGATTACTCTGCCTACAGCAACAAACTTGATGGTGCAACTGTGGACCTCAAAAGAGAGTGAATCTCTTCAGGCAGGTCTTCAGGCAGAATATAGAGGGAAAACTTTATTAGGTTTTGCAGCTCCACTAACTGTTCTTTTTGGTGCCATTCTCTCCAGTAGTCTTCAGAGCTTAATCACAAAAATCGTAAGAATTAATCAAGCTCGAAAGTATAAGCAAGAAGTCGTTGTATTAAGCCTATGTTTAGTGTTCGTTCTCATTGCTATTGCTGTCTATTATTTCATATATGATAGTTCGGTTGCTCAGATTCTGAAAACAGTAAATTCAGGTGACTGGTATGCCCGCCTTTTAGCAACAATGGAGGGCGGTGTACAGTTAGGTTTCTTTTGTTTTTTAGCGGGAAGCAGTTGCCTGTCTTTTGTGAAAGCTACAAATTTTCGTCGCAGCTTAAGCTTAGCTTTGAGCTTCTCAGGGTTAGGAATTATTGTAGGTTCTTTAATTGGCTTTATGATTGTACAAAACAGCTATTTTTTATCTCTAATTTTCATAGTGTTGCGCCCATTTTCTTCTATGTTTGTATTCTCCCAGATATCGGGCTTTAGCATAGAAAGCTATTTTCATCAAGGCTCTAGTAACTTTTTCTATTTTATTGCTATCTATTTATTGTCCATATTTTATATTTGTCTTTATTACACGTTCTTGTTTTTAGGATTTATCCTTGGATATTTTTTGTATAGAACTTACAAAATTCAGCTATTTATTCAAAAAAGATTTTTGATTATTTTGCCAATTACAATCCTTTTTTTGTCTTTCATATATAGTGTAAATATCAATTTGGTTATGTTTCATCAATTTGGGCAGCCCCAACAAACATTGCCTATCAATTTTTGGGTGAAAAATCTTTTCATTTTATTTGCTCCAATGGTGCTGTTATTTTTATGTTCGCTAGGCATTTCTTGGGCAGTTGCACCAACGAGTTTTTATGAGGCAAATTTAACAAACGCTGACTTTACTAGAGCAAGTTTAGGAAAAGTAATTATTTCAAAATCATCTCTCTAAAGTTAAACTATTGGCAGGAAAAAATTTATGAGATAATGACTATCTGTAGTTTGAGAAGTTCAGGATGAGTCGTTTGTTGATGTTGGTTATAGCAGTCTAATCAGGTAACAAAGAGGTTTTCCCTCCCCGTCCCCACAGCACCCCGCACGAGGCGCTTCCTCAAAGAGGTTTATATAGAACTCGAATATGCTCCTATTTGACCCCAAACTCGTAGGCGAAGCCAGCGCGAAGCGCTTATATGCTACGCCCGTTATCCGAGTTTGGGGTCAAACCCGTTATTCGAGTTCTAGGTCGAAGTCAAAATCCGTGTCGTACCTTCCCTCTTGCTTCTGACTTTAAAATCAATCCCGACTAAAAATATCGGGTATGGTTGACGCGGTAAATTGACCGTGCTAATCTTTCATAAGACTTAGAAAACACCGCAAAACTAGAGAGTTAAGCTATGACCCAGGCGACCAGAACACAATCCACAGCAGCAACCTTCACAGCTCTCAAGTGCAAAGAATGCGGCACAGAGTACGAACTTCTTGCCAAACACGTCTGCGATTGCTGTTTTGGCCCGCTAGAAGTCAAGTACGACTACGACGCAATCCGCCGCAGCGTCACTCGCCAAACAATCCAAGCCGGCCCCAACTCGATTTGGCGCTACCGTGAATTTTTACCAGTCGCTACAGATAACGTGATCGATGTCGGCACCGGGATGACTCCTTTACTAAAATCCCACCGCTTGGCGCGTCGCCTCGGTCTAAAAAATCTTTACATTAAAAACGATGCCGTCAATATGCCCACTCTTAGCTTTAAGGACAGAGTGGTATCAGTCGCCCTCAGCAGAGCGAGAGAATTGGGTTTCACCACGGTATCGTGTGCCAGCACTGGCAACTTAGCTAACTCTACTGCGGCGATCGCAGCCCATGCCGGCCTCGACTGCGTAGTATTCATCCCCTCCGACTTAGAAGCAGGCAAAGTCCTCGGCACTCTGATTTACAATCCAACTGTGATGTCAGTTCATGGCAACTACGACCAAGTAAACCGCCTCTGTTGCGAAGTCGCTAATACACACGGTTGGGGATTTGTCAATATCAACTTGCGTCCCTACTACTCAGAAGGCTCGAAAACCCTCGGCTACGAAGTCGCCGAACAACTAGGCTGGAAATTGCCCGACCACATCGTCGCTCCCCTCGCTTCCGGCTCTTTGTTCACAAAAATTTACAAAGGTTTTCAAGAATTCGTCGAAGTCGGCTTAGTTGATGACAAGAAAGTGCGGTTCAGCGGTGCTCAAGCTGACGGCTGTTCCCCCATCGCCCAAGCATTCCGCGAAGGTCGCGATTTTGTGACACCAGTCAAACCGAATACAATCGCTAAGTCGATCGCGATCGGCAATCCAGCCGATGGTATGTACGCCCTCGAAGTCGCCCGCAAAACAGGCGGCAACATCGAATCCGTCAGCGACACCGAAATCATCGAAGGCATGAAACTGCTAGCAGAAACCGAAGGCATCTTCACCGAAACCGCAGGCGGCACCACGATCGCAGTCTTGAAGAAACTCGTAGAAGCAGGTAAAATTAACCCCGACGAAACCACCGTCGCCTACATCACCGGCAACGGCTTAAAAACCCAAGAAGCAGTCCAAGGTTACATCGGCGAACCCATCACCCTCGAACCAAAACTAGAAGCCTTCGAGCGCGCCCTAGAACGCGCCCGCACCCTCGAACGCTTAGAATGGCAACAAGCTTCTGTTTAATAGTCATTGGTCATTAAGTAAGTCGGTGTAAATAATTCAAGGTTTGTAGTGAGGGCTTTAGCCCTATAAAAAAGGGCCCCATCCCTCACTACGAAGGAGTTGACTGCTGACCAATGACTACTGACTACTGACTACTGACTAAGGACTACTGACTAAGGACTAAAAAAATGACCGTCAAAGTTTTAATTCCCACACCACTGCAAAAATTCACCAACAATCAAGCCACCATCGAATGCGGTGGTGCCAACATTTCCGAATTGATCGAATCCCTAGAAACAAATTGTCCCGGCATCAAAAAAAGCCTGTGCGATGAAAAGGGAGAACCCCGCAGATTTCTAAATTTCTACGTCAACAGCGAAGACATCCGCTTTTTGGATGGCTCAAAAACAGTCCTCCAAGATGGCGATGAAGTCAGCATTGTTCCAGCAGTTGCTGGTGGCTGATTAGTTTTAAAATAAACGCAAGTGAACGCAGATAGATTTAAATAACTATCTGCGTTCGCTTGCGTTTATTTTATGAAGCTTGGCAAAATCATATATCTGATAATGAGTAACTAACTTAAATATATATTTGACTGCTGCAAATGTCTTACACATATCATAGCACTCCCTAATCCATTGTGAGTGCTTGTAACCAAATATCTTCAATTGGATTCTGACTCGGATCAGAGGAGTGCGAATCTCAAACAAGTGATTTTCCAATTAGATGCTTCTTGCACGATTATTCACCAATGATAAAAAATCTTTAACCTCGGCTGAAAAATGATATTTAGCGCCATCCCAAATTAATGCTATTCGCTTGTCTTTATATTGGCTCATCAGATACTTTAAATATTGAATAGTATGTTCTCCATTTCCCT
>JAUBOH010000437.1:0-5335 GCA_036700145.1 Microcoleus occultus BM001215366 | reverse complement strand
AAGTCGTACTGAATTTTCATTAAATCCCGGGGCCCTTCGGCGGTGTGGTCTGTTTCTGTGAGTACCCATTCGTAGGGTGCAAGCAGAGAGGGAAAATACTTAAAAAAGACGGGCATACAGGTATCAAAAAGACCTCGCAAGACAGCATCCGGTACTTCTAATCCGTTGATGTAAGACTCGGCTACTGCCATTTGCACGGTGTTTACCGTACTGACTGCGAGGCGGGTTGCTCGGTAGGCGATCGGACTTTTGGTATGCACATCTCCCACGATGGGGATGTGCTTTTCGATGTTTTGTAGGGCTGTTGATGCGCTCATGTTTATACTGGTTTTAAAGATGCTCCTATTCTATCTCAATAAAATCTCCTGGTTTTTGGAGGTACAAAAAGCTGAGATTCTTACTAAATATGGTTTTGAGAACAAAAGCCTGGTAAAGTATAAACATAGGCGGCTGATTCCTCGGCTGTGACAACGAATTTATAAGGCTTTCAGGCAGCAGAAAACTATTAAAAATAATGTCGTTTTATCAATAAAAGTAACGCGACCAAAAAGAACACTCAGAACCCTGACAAGTTCCGCGAAGTCAGGGCTCTGGGAGCAAGATCGTTTTAAGTTTAATTAGGTGGATTTACTTATGCAGGAGTTGTGCAATCGGCTGTCTGTTTCGCGGTTAAGCTCGGAAAACAAGACGAAATCCTGATACAGTGAAGAAATCAGGGCATATAGAAGAGAGTTTGAGAAGCCCGGGTGGCGATCGCACCGGTTGATTGCGATCGCAGATTTGAGCGAGATTGCTCCCTAATTAGCTAGACGCGCCACATATGCCACACATTCACTATCTACCGGACGATCGCACGATCGAGGTAGACGATGACGATATAATCCTCGAAGCTTCCTTGCGCGCCGGCATTCCCCACACCCATATTTGCGGCGGTAGCGCCCGGTGTTCGACTTGCCGCGTATTGATTGTCGAAGGTTTGGAATTTTGCTCTCCCCGCACCTCGCCAGAAGAGGAATTAGCTAAAAAATTGCGCTTAGAGCCCGAAATTCGGCTGGCTTGTCAGACGCAGATTGCTGGCGGGAAGGTGATTTTGCGCCGGCTGGCGATCGATTCTGAAGACTTGGAATCATTTAACGACCAAATGGCGGGAAAGTCAATTTCTCCTCCTATCGGGCACGAGAAAAAAATCGCGATTTTGTTTGCCGATATTCGAGGATTTACGCCTTTTGCAGAATCGCTGCTTCCCTACGATGTAATTTATGTTTTAAATCGCTATTTCCAAAAAATGGGTTATGCGATCAACCGCAACGGCGGGATGATTAATAATTATATGGGAGATGGTTTTATGGCGCTGTTTGGGTTGGAAAATTCCGACAAGGCGGCGGAACAAGCGGTGAGGGCTGGGGTGGAGATGCTGGAGGAACTAGAGAAACTCAATCCCTATTTTGAGACTTTATACCGTCACCGATTGCGGATTGGGATTGGCATTCACTGCGGCTGGGTGGTTGTGGGGAATTTGGGGGCATCGAAGAGTCAGACAGTTACGGCGATCGGAGATGCGGTGAATTTTGCCAGCCGGATTGAAGCGGCTAACAAGCAAGTGGGAACGAGTTTGTTGATTTCCGAGGACACTTATGAGGAAGTCAAGGAATTGGCGATCGTCAATCAGTGCGTATCCGTGCCAATTCCGGGGAAAAGTGGCGAATATCCGCTGTATGAAGTAGTCGGGATGCCGCCGCTGCCCGTGGAAATCGAAGAAGTTTCTGAGGTAAGGGAAGGTTCTCTTTGGCAAAGTTTTGTCAATAAATTGTTGGCTTTGTATGCTGCGGCGTACAATTGGATTAGGAAAATTTGGAGTAAAATTAGAGAACTCTAGATCAACTTTTTTGAGTTTTGTTATTCCCTCGATAATATGAATATTCCTCAGTCAATAGTTCGCATTTTTCTCATGCTCCCCAACGGTCAAATTGGGGCACAACTGCGAGATAATATTCCAGGTATTGCCAGTCAAGGAATGCTTTCTACTTTTGGTGGTGGCGTGGACATTGGAGAAAGTCCACAGCAGGCAGCCCTGCGAGAAATGGAGGAAGAAACTTGCCTCAAAACCAATTCTTACAAAATGGAGTTTCTCACAACTTTTACTCACAAAAAGACTCAAAATGAGAGAAATATTGTACAAAACAACCACCTGTTTTTGGCTAGAGTTAGCGATTGTGATAAAATAGAAATTAAAGAAGGTGTGGGTTTGGTAGTTTTGAGAAAAGATGTAGATTTTGAAAAAGTCAACGCAGGGGAAGGTACTCAAATGGCTTGGAAATTGTTGCAGGAATATTTAAAATAAAAACTCCCACACTACGTTTTCCCCGCGAGGGAACTGAAACTTTAATACAAAACTTCTTTACTATGTTGTCAAATACGAATTCAGAGTACGAATCATTACTGCAACGAGCGATCGCGATCGCCGCCAAAGCTCATGATGGGCTGGTTGATAAGGCAGGCAATCCCTATCTCGATCATCCGCTCGCTGTGATGGAAAATGTAAATTCTCTAGAGGAGAAAATCGTAGCGGTTCTACACGATGCGGTCGAAGATTCTGAACTGACATTTGACGAACTCAGAAGCGAGGGTTTTCCAGAAGTTCTAGTCTCGGCGATCGCGGCGATTACCAAAATAGAAGGAGAAGCTTATGCAGCTTATTTAGAGCGTGTTATTGCCAGCCCGATCGCATTGCCAGTCAAAATCGCTGATGTTACTCATAACCTCGATCTGCGTCGCATTGCCCATCCGACAGAGGCAGATTTTCAACGCATTGCCAAATACAAAAAAGTCCTCAGTCAGTTGCGTGCCGCCCTAAAATAATTATTAACCGCAGATATCCGCGTTAATCCGCGTGCATCTGCGGCTAAAAAAATTCCCAAATCCTAAGCCATAACCATTCCCCCATCCACATTAAAAACCTGCCCCGTAATATAAGCCGCCGCCGCATCCGCCGCCAAAAACTTCACCATCCCCGCAACTTCCTCAACTTCCCCATATCTCCCCAGCGGAATATACTTCAAAATCTCATCAGACTTGACATCCTTAGTCATATCTGTAGTGATAAAACCCGGTGCAACCGCATTCACAGTAATGCCGCGACTAGACAATTCCTTCGCCACAGTTTTCGTAAATCCAATTACCCCAGCCTTCGCCGCACTGTAATTAGCTTGTCCGGGATTTCCCATTTGTCCCGCCACCGAAGCAATATTAATAATGCGGCCGCTGCGCTGTTTTAACATGATTTTACTCGCAGCTTTCGCGCACAAAAACACGCCCGTTAAATTCAAATCAATCACAGCTTGCCAATCTTCCAATTTCATCCGCAGCAGCAAAGTATCGCGAGTAATTCCAGCATTGTTCACCAAAATGTCCATCCGCCCCCATTTTTCCATGACATTGCTGGTGAGCAAATCTACTTGGTCAGTTTTCGAGACATCTGCTGCAAGCGCCACAGCTTCCCCGCCAGCCGCGACTATTTCTGCTACCACTTCATCCGCAGCAGCACTCGAACTCGCATAGTTTACGGCGACTTTAGCGCCCTCTGCGGCTAGGGCTAAAGCCACGGCGCGGCCGATTCCCCGCGATGCACCGGTCACGACAGCAACTTGACCCCGCAATCTCTGAAACGTCTCTGGCAATAATTCCATAATTGTATCCTCGCAATCTACGCTCAGAATTTTGCACTAAAATCGAGCCAGAACCAAAAAAATTATTTTGTCTTATGGCAGTTCAAAAACAGTTCAGCAGTTTTGAGGAGTTACTATCGGGCTCCGATTTGCCGGTGTTGGTAGATTTTTACGCTACTTGGTGCGGGCCTTGTCAGATGATGGCACCGATTTTGGAGCAAGTGAGCGGTCAGACGAAGGAAAAGCTGATGGTTGTGAAAATTGACACGGATAAGTACGAACAGTTGGCTTCGCAGTATCACATTTATGCTTTGCCGACTTTGGTGCTGTTCAAAAATGGCGCTGAGGTCGATCGCATTGAGGGTGTGATGCAACCGGCGCAGTTGATCGATCGACTCCAACCTTTCTTATAGGTTCGCAGTCAGGACTTTAGTCGGTTCCGAAAGGACTAAAGTCCTGACTACAAACTAGGAATTCAGGTTCGTAGTAAGGACTTTAGTCCTCTTTTGGAAGGACTAAAGTCCTCACTACAAACCAATTGTGCTATTTTGTCTCATGAAAACACCAAGTCACGCAATTATCAATCTCGCAATTCTCGGTAGAGTCCAGCATTCTGAGTTGAATTTGCTCATCGTTACGGGCGGAATCTTACCCGACATCCCGATATTTTTATTTTACTTTTGGGCGAAATACATTGCTCGTCTGCCCGAAGCTACAATTTGGTCACAAGCATATTATGAGCCTTTTGTACAAAATATTGTTGCTTTGTTTCATTCTATCCCTCTGGCAGTTATTGGGTGGCTAATTGCTTATTACTTTGGCTGGCAAAGCGTGCAAATTCTGTTTATTAGCATGATATTGCACTCTCTGGGAGATTTGCCAGTTCATAATGATGATGCTCACAGGCACTTTTTTCCGTTTAGCAATTACCGTTTTATCAGTCCGTTTTCTTATTGGGATCGGAATCACTACGGGTCAATTGTTTCTTTCGTTGAAATGTTGTTAGTGCTACTGTCAACTTACCATGTTTTTGGTTGGGTTAATTCTTATGTTGGTAAAGGATTGTTAATTTTGGTCAATTGTTTTTACTTAATTGGCTCTGTGTCTTTTTACGTTCGTTCTTTATAGGACTGACGCATCTACCAAAGAAACCGGGTTTTTTACAGAATCTGGTGGTTGCAACCAAATATTATCGCCAAAAAACCCGGTTTCTGACTAAGGAGTGCGTCCAGGACTGTTTTTCTGACTGGTGAATTATTTAGAAGGTTGAGAAGGTTCGGGACTTATAATTAACAATTGATCCCCCGATTGACTTTGTTGAATGGCAATCACTGGCGGGCGAGCTTTAGGGTCTTTTTGCTGTTCTTTTGTTAAAGCAGGAAACAGATAAATCCAGTTTCCTCTCTCCAAAAGCAACCGCCACACTCTAGGTTCTTTGGAGTTATTGATATCAGTATAATCTCTTTTGCTCAAATCTGCAAATAGACCTGCATCGCCGATCGCCTTAAATCCTTTGGGGTCTAGTCGGAGTGTTGGATCGTCGAGTTTTCTGCCTAAAGCAATGTTGTCTTGTTTGCCGATTAAGGCAACTGCGGGTAAAGACGAATTTTCCCCGGCATCGCGTCGGGCATCGGCAATACCTTGGTGGTAAGCTGACCAAAACAACACTA
>JAUBOH010000436.1:0-5343 GCA_036700145.1 Microcoleus occultus BM001215366 | reverse complement strand
CCCCTTACCAAGGGGGGGACTGAGGGGGGGTTCCATCGCACCTTCACAACCCAATATTTCCCAAACAACCGGCAAAACATCCAGCCGCGGTTTAGGGCGCTGATGAGCGAGAATTAAAGAAGTTCGATCGCCCTTTTCCAGATTTTGCCCAAATTCAGGATTCAACAGCAACTCTAATCCCGCGCGAGAAGCCCCGTGAACACCCGTAGCCACAATCGCCCAATTCGATCGCGCATTCTCCCGGCGGATGGTACGATCGCACTCAACCTCCCCAAAAGCCGTAATCGCCACAGTCACCACGGGCGATCGCACAACATCCCCACCGGCGATCGGCGCATGATACTCTTGCAAACAAGCCGTCATCCCCCGATAAAACTCTTCCACCCAAAGCACAGCCGTATCCGCCGTCACAGCCAGGGCTACCGTTACCGCCAGAGGAGTTGCTCCCATCGCAGCCAGATCCGACAAATTCGCGGCTGCGGCGCGCCATCCTGCGTCATAAGGGCTTGTGGTGCGATCGCTAAAATGCACTCCATCCACCAACATATCTGTAGTTATAGCCAGAGATTTATTGGGATTTGTCGCCATAACAGCGCAATCATCTCCCACTATTTCTGCGGGGCAGAATTTTTGCAATATTGTTAAAAGACCTTGTTCTCCGATATCTTTAATCAGCATAATATAGAGAATTTATTATTAATTTTATACTATTATATTTGATTTTATCTACTATCATTTATGATTTTTTTGGAATTATTTAACCGCAGAGACCGCAGTGGGCGCAGAGGAAGAGAAAACAGAGAGCAATAATTTCGACATCAAGGGATTTGGTATAAATAAACCTAAATAGAATCCAAAAATCCCGACTTGTTTAAAAAGTCGGGATGCTAACAGAACTTCTTAGTCCCCCTCTGCTAGGACTTCGTGTGACAAGAAGCGATTTCAATCGCCGAATCAATCGCCGATTCCTCTACCAAATCATCTTCTAATTTCCGTTTCCGCTTGAGCACCAACCCAGCCAAAAAAGCAGCAGAAGTTACTAATCCCGCAATTTCCGAAGGTTCAGGAACAGCTTCAGCAGAATCAGCCCGCATCTTAAACGAAAACTTATCGCGATTCGATTCCAACTTAATCGGAAAAGCTAAAGGATTTTTTGGGTCAATTGCTGCATCGATACCGGTGACGCGAAACTCCGAGACACCGTAACCGAGTAAAGCCACAAAATCTACAACTTCATTAGGCTTGAATTTGCCGATTTCTTGGCCGCCAACTAAGACGCTGAAAAGTTCGTCCGCATCAATCCCGCTGGGTAAACCGAGGATTTTGGTAAATAGCGATGGTTCAGTTGGTTGGGGATTAAGTGCGATCGGGCTTTGCTCAACAATACACCCATCACCAGTCCCTCCGCCACCGCCAGAAGCCACATCATCTCCTATTTTGAAAGTAAAACCAGCAGATGTCGGCGGATCGAACCAGAGTCGATTGGCGACATTACTAAAACTATGCCAACCATCCTCAAAGTTATCAGGTAACAACGGATTTCGCTGAGAAGTACCGCAAATCGGATTCAGTAGAAAACCATGCTGTTTCCCAGTCGCACTGTTAATACCTTGGCCCACCAATTGTCCGAGATCGTTAATGCCATTTATTTGTTGTACAAACCAACCAGAATCCGCAGCAATCAGGCTATTGACATCAGCCATCTTGCCATCTTCCCAGATAAAACCATGAGCAAGTCCACCATTACCAGTAGTGTTGCCAAAACCGACTACTTGGCCTTTATTGTTAATATCAACCGCAGCGCTTTTATTGCCACCGAGAGTACCCAAATCTGTCTTTGTACCATTTGACCACAAAGTAGCGCGCTCTTGCTGAGTGATACTATTTGCAGAAGCACCAACCGCCTGTCCAGAATCATTGATATCATAAGCTGTGCTGCCGTTATACCCTGGAAGAGTTCCTAGGTCAGTCATCTTGCCATTTTCCCACAGGAAAGCATGAGTTACGCCGAAAACTAGACCAGAATAACCAACTACTTGCCCTTGATTATTGATACCTTGAGCTCCTCCATTGAAACCAAGAGTACCGAGATCGATCATCTCGCCGTTTTGCCACAAAAAGGGATTAAATTTCTCTTGTGTAGTCTTAAACCAACCAACTATTTGTCCAGCGTCATTGATGTCACTAGCCAGACTGCTGATACCACCAAAATAACCGAGGTCAGTCCTTTGACCGTTTTCCCAGACGTAGGCATTATCCGTCCAATTTTCACTCAGATAACGACCCACAACTTGGCCAGAACTATTGATTTGGTAAGCCCAAGTGCTATCTTTAACCTCAGTCAACTGACCGTTGTCCCATATCCAACCAACACCTTTCTGACCAACTACCACTTGTCCGAGATTGTTGATACCACTGGCATTACCTTCGCCGAGGTCGGTAATCGCATAGGAAGCGAAACCTGTATGGATACTGGCGGCGCTGACTGGTTCAACTGCGGTAAATCCCAATATTGTAAAAGCAGTCAGCGACAGACAACTTTGAACAAACCCTTTTAGGGGAAGTTGTTCAAGCATTTTTGTGAATCTTTTCATGTGCACCTCAGATTTTGTCATCGAGTTGGTCTAGCCCCTTTGGGGAGTAGAGAACGACTTCCCTGTATATTTATCTGAGGCGCGATCGAGCTTTTATGCACAAACACGGAATTTGTTACAAAACTTTACATTTTAGTCCGTTGTCCGTTGTCCGTTGTCCGTTGTGATTGGTGATAGGTAATTGGTGATTGGTTATATTGTTTGCAGTTGCATTGGTATTTTTCAACTGTCAACTCTCAATTATCAACTGTCAACTGTCAACTGTCAACTGACAACTGACTTCCCAATTACCATTCCTTACTCGAACTCGGCGGCAAACGCAATCGAGGAAATCTGTAAAAAGTATCTCCTTCATCATCCACCTCTAAAATCGCCGAAAAAATCTTCACTTGTCTGTCTAAATATTGCTGAGCAACTTCAGCCTCCACCCTAGCGCTAGCAGCCAGTTGAATTAGCGAAATCTGACTGTTTTGATTTTCCAATAACTGATAAAAAGCTTCATCTAACTGTCGCTTTTTCTTGCTTTCATTCAGATTCTTGACAACAAATAAACCGACCAATCCACTCAAACCAATTACAAATAAAAATTCTAAAATCGCCATATTTTTGATAAAGTTATTGATTTCAATAACGCTCTAAAAAAATATTATTTCAGCCCGCGGAAGCGGGCTTTGTTTTTGTAGACGCGATTTCAATCCCCGTCACTTTTGTGTAGACGCGATTTCAATCGCCGTCATCGATTAAACTTGAGGTCGCACCAAATGTTCCATCCCTTTAATTACCTTAGCAGATACAATCTTATCTCCCTGCTTCAGTTGCTCCAAAACCTCTTTTCCTTCAATCACGTAACCAAAAACAGCATACCGGCCGTCCAACAGATTCAAGCCAGCGGGCGTGAGTTCGGGTTCAAACAAGAAAAAGAAAAACTGAGAAGAACCGCTATCAGGGTCAGTTTCAGTACGGGCCATCGCCACAGTACCGAACGCAGAAAAAGGCAAAACAGGTTCGTCGCGATAACGCCCCGCATCTTCTAAAGTAATCCCGTAGACAGGTTCTTTTTCGTCCCTGACGAGGACTTCGAGTGGCACATTTCGATATTTGCCAGTAGCAGGGTCAATAAAGCCCACTTCCTTGCCTTCCGGGTCTCCCGTTTGCAAAACGTAGGATTCCTCCGATCGAATAAACGGCAAACCGTCATAAAAACCTCGATCGACCAAATCCACAAAATTACCAGCAGTCACCGGGGCGCTGTAGCCATCAAGCACAACAGTAATTTGCCCTTTCTCCGTTTCCACAGCCACCGTAGCCCGGCCTTTCAGTTGAGGCAGATTAACATACTTTGCCGGCACTTCAAACGGAAACTTTGTCACCATCAACTCTTCGATTTCGCCAACCGAACCGAGTATTTTGGCTTTCAAGTCAATTACTTTTTCCCTGTCTTTAGTCTCAACAGCTTTTTCCAGGAGCGAAATTCCGTCCTTGACTTGCGCAACTAGGGCTTCAGCTTCCGGCTTTTTGGCGTCGGGAATACTCTGTAAAATGTCAGACTCCCGAAGATTCAGAATCCTCGAAGCCTTGCTGACATCGCTGCTAATGGGCCCCCAGCGTTTAGAGCGTATGTGGTTGCCAATGTCTTCGAGACTCGTTTGCAACTCTCGCACAGTCTGATTGTCAATAGGTAAAGCGAAGCGCAGCAGCGCCCGGCCGTCGGTAATCGCATTTCCCGCAGGCATACTGCTGCTGGGGCGTTTGGCATGGGATACCGAACTGAAACTCAGGGAAAGGGTGAACAGCAAAAGTGCTAAAGCGGCGGTTTTGAGCCAGCGCTTGCACGTATCGATCGAGAAATTAGACCAATGCAACATAACTTTAACTTTGATTGCCTCTATTATCTTCCCACAGCGCTGCCCGCCCTCTAAGCCGCTACCAAAAGAATGGGGTCAGAGCCTCGCGCTCTTCGGGCGACTTTAATTAATTTATGTATATCCTATGATGATTGTGCGATCGTAGGATATACAGGAGCCAAGCAAAATGATTGTATTATAATTTAGAACTTACGCAAAACCTGAGCAGTCTCAAGCAGTTGATGAAGCGATCAGAATTTGTCAATTCATTCACAATAAATCGATTCGCTTATGGATTGATGGTAATGCTAAGTCTTGGTTCTATCTTTCTAAATACTGTGCTATTTGGGCTCAAGAATTTGACTTTGCCAATAAACTGGGTGCAATGGCACGACAAGCCAGTGCAGAAAGAGCATGGGCTGCAATTACCCGCTTTTATGAGAATGTCAAAAAAGGAGTGAATGGCAGAAAAGTAGGTTTCCCGAAATTTCAAAAAGACTGTCGAAGCCTTGAGTATAAAACAAATTCATGGAAGCTAGCGGACGATCGTAAATCAATAACCTTTACAGATAAGTGCGGAATTGGTCGATAAAAAATGAAAGGTACTCGCGACCTTGGGTTCTACAATCCAGGTCAAATCAAGCGGGTAAGATTAGTTAAACGTGCTGATGGATACTATGCTCAATTCTGCATTTCGGTAGACCGCGTACAAAGTATACCAGCAACCGGAACCACCATCGGTCTTGGCATGAGATTGAAGGAGTTCTATACCGATTCAAACGGCGCGATCAGTCCTAATCCTGGTTTTCAGCGTCAGGGTGAGAAACATTTAAAACGCGCTCAACGCTTAGTATAGCAGTTGACAGTTGACAATTGACAATTGACAGTTGGTTTTTAACAGTGAG
>JAUBOH010000435.1:0-5347 GCA_036700145.1 Microcoleus occultus BM001215366 | reverse complement strand
CTCCTTCCTCCGGTTCAACTTCCTCGGAATTGTTGAAACTATCAGCATCTTGTGCAGCATAAAAATAGCCCGTCGGCGCAGTCATTTCTCGCTTCAACCACTCTACTGTCCCCGCCACCGCAGTTTCAAAAGCCGGTTCTTGTACGCCCGCACTCCACAAATTTGCTAAATACTCAACAATTTGACCGTTGTCGTAGAGCATTTTTTCAAAGTGTGGCACTGTCCAAGTCGCGTCAACCGTGTAGCGGTGAAATCCCCCTGCAACGTGGTCGTAAATGCCGCCCAATGCTAAGTCCAATCCGCGCTGAGTGCAGACTTGTTTGCTGTCGTGTTTTGCTTCAATTTTGAAGCGCGTTCCCCGCAGTGCTAGCTCAGCATAAGGCATCATCGGAAAACTGGGCCCGGGGTTGCTGCCGGCAATAATTGCGGTGTTGAGTTCCCAGCCTTTTTGGAAGACTTCGCCATTTAATTCTGCGGTTGCTCCTGACAGCACTGCCGACTGTTGCAGGTTGTCTAAAATCTCTGCTTTCAAGGCTTGCAATTTGCGTTTGTCTGTGTCGTAAAAGCGGCGAATTGCTTGCAAAACTTCTAGAAAACCGGGGCGTCCGTAGCGCGGCTGTACGGGGAAATAAGTGCCTCCGTAGAACGGAATTCGCTCGTCTGGAGTGAGAAAAACGTTGAGCGGCCAGCCGCCTTGGCCGGTCATCATTTGCAAAGCTTGCATATAAATGCTGTCGATGTCGGGGCGTTCTTCGCGATCGACTTTTATCGGTATAAACTGCGAATTCATGTATTCGGCGATCGCGCGATCGGAAAATGCTTCCCCTTCCATCACCGTACACCAGTGGCAGCTAGAATAGCCGATCGACAGGAAAATCGGTTTATTTTCGCTCCGGGCCGTTTCTAAGGCTTCGTCGCACCAGGCCCACCAGTCGATCGGATTTTCGGCGTGTTTCCGCAGGTAAAGGCTTTGGGATTGAGCAAGACGGTTGACCATAATCAAATATACTTTAACTCGTACTGAGTAAGCTTGTCACTTCTTGCTGCAGTTTAGCGCGATCGGTTTGAGTTGAGTTGTTGCTGGCGATCGTGTTTTAATATTATGGCTAATTATCTACATATCAAATGAGCTTATCATCTCGGAGAACCTTCAATCAACGGCTAGGACAATTTTTGCTGAGTGCGGCAGTTCCTCCTGCTGTTCTCAAACAGTGCCAAGCTGAATCCTCGAACCAAGCTTTATTAGAAACTAATCTTAACAAATTTCTGGCAGAAGCAGACCCAGAAATAGAATTATTAGTCCCGACATTTTTAGGAAACGACCAGCGCCGGTTTTACGGCAGAGGTGTGCCGAAAAGCTTGAAATTTATCGATAAATTTGAGTTGGGAAGCGGCCGGACTTTTCTGGGAAGGCGATCGCAAATTTGGAGCGGCGCCGGTTGGACTGGACAGCCAACAATTACCAGAGACCGGGGAAAAACTTATTTAATTATAGGTTCTTTTGACCACAATTTGCGAAAAATAGATATGGCTACCAATAAAGAAGTTTGGCGCTATGAATTTGATGATATAATTAAAGGATCATCAACAATCTATATCGATGAAAAAGCCAGCGCCGAAAACAGAATCGTGATTTTGCAAGGAAGTCGCAGCGGCGGTGGCAGCAAAAATGTCGTGCCTAGTTTTCGGGCAATATCTTTTAGAACCGGCAAGGAACTTTGGAAATTAGATATCAGGAGAACGCCCAGCTACAGCCAAGATAACGATAGCAGCGCTTTGTACCTGGGCGATGGGGTTTTGTTCAATGCTGGGGAAAATGCGATCGGCTATTTTCTCAATAGTTCTGCCAGCAAAGCCAAAGTCAAACAAGGAATCAAGCAACCGCAGATATTGTCGGAAGTACAGCTTTATGCAGCGGGAGACATCGGCAAGCACGGGGGAAATTTGGTAGCGGAATCATCGCCGTCCCGGCTAAAAGACCGAATATTTATTGCTGCTGGCTCCGGTCACATTTACGGTATTAACATTGAAACAAAAAAGATTGTCTGGGATTTTTATACAGGTTCAGATTTGGACGGAAGTGCTGTAATTTCTCAATCTGGAAAACTGTTTTGCGCGATCGAAAAACAATACATTTCTGGCAGCGGCGGAGTGCTGAAACTGAATCCGAACAAGGAACCGAATGCCAGCGTCGAATGGTTTTTACCAACCGGAAATCGCCGACTTTCTGGGTGGGAAGGTGGGATAATCGGCTCTGTGGCGCTGAATGATGAGTATAATCCAGGGGAGTTTCCGGCGATTTTTGCGACAAATGCGATCGACGGCAATTTGTACATCGGTTCTCAAAACATGATTACAGGCAAAAAAACTGCTGTCCCTTGGCGAAACCAATCTTACGATACTCCTGTAATCGTGTTTAAAAAAGAGATTGGTTCCTCGATTTCCACTCCTATTTTTACCGATGGCAATAAATTGATTAGTGCGGGATACAACGGCGTTTATTTGTTCAATCTCAATTGGGGACGAGCGAAATCTGGGGATAAGAATGCTTTGAAAAATGCTAAAGGCGAGTTTTACCGTTTGCAAGTAAAAGAATCCGGGAGATTTAAACCGGGTTTATCCTTTGAAGCGACGCCTGTAGTTTGGGACGGAATTGTGAGGATTTGCGCGCGGGATGGCTGGATGTATACTTTGGGTTAGGATTAAGGAGTATGACTCTTGGTTTGTAGTAAGGACTTTAGTCCTTAAATTATCTTATAAGAAAGGACTAAAGTCCTTACTACGAACGAGTATTATTATTCTCTAGGTGTTGAAATCCGCCACAGTCCCTACCTGCGGTTTGACTGCGGTTATATGTATGATAGAAATAATGTCAGGAATTATAGGAAACTCGTTATGGCGACAAATGACAGTCAAATAAGTCAAATTTACGGTTCTGAGGATGCTCAAGGTATTTTACAGATTGCGATCGCCCGGCGACAGGATGAAGGGGAATTATCCAGAGTGCAGCTTTTCGAGATTGCGGCGGAATTGGGAATTTCCGAACAGGATATTGTGGCGGCGGAACAGCAATGGTTGGCAACTAGAGGGGAATTTCAAGAAAAGCTGGTTTTTAACACTTACCGTCGTCGGAAATTGCAGAAAAATGTGACAAAGTACGGCATTATCAATAGTTTTTTAGTTTTGTTTAATCTAGCAGGATCGCACGAGCTTTCTTGGTCGCTTTTCATTTTACTAACGTGGGGATTGGGATTGTCGCTGAATGCTTGGAATGTGTATCAAACTGAAGGGGAAGATTACGAACAAGCGTTTGGGCGGTGGCGTTTGAAGAAACAGGTGGGACAGTCGATCGGCACTGCGACGGATAAGTTTATGAAGTGGTTGCAGTCGTGATTTGCAGTCACTTGTAGGGTGCGCTCCTGCCGCGCACCTTAATACTTACATCTCATCTTCCCTCGCCAGAATATTCATTTTTCACATATTGCCTCACCACGGGCGATAAACTGAAAAGCGCTTGATTATCCTGTTCTTGTTTTTCAATCAATGCTCGCCTTCCCAAAGATTGCAGCGCATTGAATAACTCCGATGGCGATAATTGCACTTTCTCTAACAATTCGGAAATTGAAACTGGCTCGATTTCACTTGCGATGCAGCACATCACCTGTTTCTCTAATTCTGATAAGCGATCGCACTGCTGCTGCAATCTTGCTTTCAATTCCTCTGGCAAGAATAGCATATCGTATTTTAATAATTCGGCAACTCTGCCGCTAAATAATTCTTGAATCATGGCTGCAACTATTTTTAACCACAAGGGATTGCCTCGGTAAGTCTTAATCAAGCTTTGCCATTTGGATTCGTCAAGTAAACCTTTTTCTCTAAAAATTTCGCCTGCGACTGCACCTAAACCGTCGAGTTGTAAGCTACGAACGCGGGCGTTTTCTCTGGTTAAGGCGACAATTTATCTAGGCGGTTCCCAACTATTTAGGATTAAGCAACTGTTGTGACAATTTTCGCCGATAAGTTTGAATAAGCTGCTGTAGTTTTCATATTCAGGTCGATAATTGCCTGCTATTTGTTGGCTGCTGAGAATTGTTTGTACGTCGTCTAGGATGATGAGGCAGCGGTGCGATCGCAATTTTTCCATTAACAACGATAGCAGTTCATCTGTGCTGACTGGCAAACCCCCCCCTTCGCCCCCCCTTGCTAAGGGTGGGGATTGATTAGAGAGAAATTTAATTAGGTTTTTCAGGGTAGTATCGAGAGTTGGGGATGTGCCCAGACTTCGCCAAATTACATATTCAAATTGATGCTGAATTTGTGGGAGGAGGTGAAGTGCGATCGCGGTTTTGCCAACGCCGCTGATTCCTAATATTGCCAGTAGGCGACACCCTTCCTGTGCAATCCACTGTTGTAGGGTGGCGAGTTCGGATGTGCGGCCATAAAATGAGCTGATATCTGGTGCGTCTCTTAAGTCTTGGCGTATTTGGGGTTGGGTGTTTTCTGGGATGGGGGTGGAAAAGGGCGATCGGGTTTTTGTAAAGTTTATAGATTGTAAAGTTTCTGGGCAGATGTTAACGTTACCAATCTGTATAGTGTCTTTCCAGTAATGTGATGAAACAATGGAAAATTGCTGCCTTTTCAAGGTAGATTTAAAATTTGATTTATTAACTGCTTCACCTAATACATCTGAGAGTATCTTCCATAAATCCGAGGCAACATCCCTAGCATGACCCTCACTACAATGAGCTTCCTCTGCGATTGTCGGGTATTTTTGACCTTGCCAAGCACCGAGTAATATAGCCTCTTGCACGTTGTCGAGATGTTTTCCAGTCTTGGCGAAAACTAGGTTGTCTGCAAATTTTAAGATTTCTTCAACGTCCATCAAGTTGGTTGGTGTGGGGGTTTTAGCTATTGTATCCTACAATTTCCGACCGTGCCGACATTTTTCGACATTCTCCGACCTGCGAGAGAGGAAAAATAATGTAAAAGTACCGACATTTTCCGACATCTTCCGACTAGACAAATTTTAGATTTAGCTCAACAATAAATAATGAAATCACAATACTGCATTATTAAAAAGTAAATATGGGCCCAGTTAGATTCAACACAGAGACTGTAGCAAGAATTGTAACAGGACTGAAAGGCATATACGCGATCTATGATGCCGAATTTTCCGAAGGATCTGCCTATATAGGAAGGTCTGAATCATGTATTAAAACAAGACTGGAGGCTCACTTAAATCCCAAAAATAGTAATGGGAGCAAGAGTATCCATATGCTTGTCGAACACAAGCATGATTTATGGTTTTCTTACGAAGAAAATGATAATGCTCGTTTTACAGAAGCAG
>JAUBOH010000434.1:0-5362 GCA_036700145.1 Microcoleus occultus BM001215366 | reverse complement strand
CAATGGAAGCGGGTAAGTCTGTGACTTGGATTGTTGAGAATGTCCTCAAGATGGGGGGGCGCAAATTCTCAGAAGGTAAGGTGAAATTGCAAAACATATTGAATCATTTTGGAGGCGAGGAGTGATGGTAAGACAGCCAAACGTCCCAACTACAGCAGCGCTGCGACTGACTGGTACTAAGTCGGAAATTGACCTAGTTCTGGCTGTTTTACGGGGGAAGTGTTTTTTCTGGAAAACCAACGGCAAGTATTATCCTCAAAGGGGTGATGCTAATTTGTTTGCTTATT
This sequence comes from Microcoleus occultus BM001215366, assembly GCA_036700145.1. GTDB lineage: Bacteria > Cyanobacteriota > Cyanobacteriia > Cyanobacteriales > Microcoleaceae > Microcoleus. The sequence goes on along the minus strand of JAUBOH010000434.1, from coordinate 5,075 downwards.
ACCTGAATGAGTTGCAACTACCACAGGACACTGTGTCGGATGAGCCGAGGCCTCGCCCCGGGGACGCGGTGTTAGGGGTTAAGGGTAGGTAAAAAGCGGGTGAGTTACGTGCGTTTTACGTCCAAAAACTCACCCGTCCAGGACTGGCTCACAGTAAGGCTTGTAAGCGTTGTATGTTGTCGCGGAAGACTTAAATGTTCCGAGATCGCAGCGAACACCTCTAGCACCAACTTTCTCTAGCTTTAAACAGCCACTCATGCCTAGAATCAAATGATGGATATCGCAGCCTTCAAGGAAAGATTAGTAGCATCGGTGAATCGCCATAGAGAGGGCGAGTCACGCGAACAGCTTTGGCTGCGACAGAGAGAACGCTCACCTAGGCGTCCAATTTTCTGGGGGATTGTCATCCGCACGCTTAGAAAATTCCTCATCAGAGTGTTCAGCACGAGCCTTAGCGTATGCGAAAAAATTGCGACTGCGATGAGCTTTTCGCCGATCGCGGTTATCGCGCTTATCTTCCCGACAGTTGAGGACACCCCTCTAAAAATAGAGTTGCCACGATATGAAGTCAGTCGAGGCCCGCCCAAACGTTTTGTGCCACTCCCTGATGCCGAAATAGGTGGCTGTGCTCGCAGCGACAGCTTAATCGCACCCGCAATTTAATTTGACGGGGCGGTTCCTCCTGTGCTCTAAATTTTCAAAAAAATCAACACCAAAAAACCGCTGCTTTCTAATTGGAACCTAGAGCCGCAACGGTTTTGAGGACTCAACTCGCTTAGGGCGAGCTAATTTCATGTACGACAATTCTACTCCGATCGGCGGTCAATTTTCAAACACTCGCAGCAATCTTGTTCGCGTCACAAAGTCCAACCCTTGCCCGCACTGTGGCAAGCCTGACTGGTGCTACTCCATAGGTGAATTATCAGTCTGTAACCGCGACCAACCGCCCGCTACGGGTTGGGAAACTACAAGTAAGTCAGACCAAGACGGTCACGTGTTCTACGCTCCAGTCCAAGAAAAGAAGGCGATCCGCCCCCCCGTGTTCGCTACTGGGAATATCCAGACCGCGACGGCTCGCCACTTGTTAGGGTGCGACGGATTGATTTTGGTGACGGTCGCAAAAAGGATTTTAAACAGCAACATTGGGACGGAGACAAAAACGACTGGGTAATGGGTTTGGGCAAGGTCGAACGTGCCAACATCCCGATTTACCGCTATGCAGATGTTCAAAAGGCGATCGCCAATAATCAACAAATTTTCATCGTTGACGGCGAATCTTGCGCTGACATTTTGTGGGATTTAGGTTTGGCCGCTACCACCAGCATCGGCGGCGCGGGTAAGTGGCGAATCACTGATACAAGCGATTTACAAAGCGTACAGGTTGTTATTTGTCCCGACCGTGACCTACCAGGAGTTGAGGATGCGGCTAAAATTTCCGAACACTTCCCAGAGGCGACGTGGCTCTACTGTTACCCCGACTCCTGGGCTTGGGATAATTTGCCAAAAAGTCAGGGATTAGATGTCAAAGATTGGATTGAGGACAAAAAACTTAGCGCTCAAGACGTCTTAAATTCTCTAACTTCTCACCCGCGCACGCCAGAAATGTAGTATGTTTGTCGTCTATCAGTAGTAAAAGCGACTAGATCCCAGACACAGCGCCCGCACCGCGAGCAAAACTATGTGCTAAAAGCCATCGAAGCCCTGTATTCTGGCGCGCCTTGGGTATCGGTAGCGGGACAGATTCTCGAATTCACTGGTACTCATTACGAGCTGCGACCGGAAGCTACAGAGAAACGGCGCATTCTTGATTGGTTGAACACCTACTCTGAACTGGTGAAAGGGAAGTATCGCTGCAACCGTGCCAATTCTGCCAGCGTCAATGAGGTCTACAGTTATATGCTCTTAGCTGTGGCAGTAGACACTAACACCATTAATCCTGATGGACTGAAATCCTCTAAAGGAGTAGTGAAGATTAATCCTGATGGCTCTCACTCGCTTGTGCCACATGACCCTAAGCAGGTTTATACCTACGTTGGTTGCAAGTATGACCCCGGCATTGACCCGACGGATTGCGATCGCCTTCTGGAATGTTTGGAGCCGTCGCAGCGTGAGGTATTTTTACGGACTGCTGCTGCTGCGTTGAATTTGAAGCTGGTGCGCTCAAAGTTGACGGGACGGGGTGTTAAAGGCTTGCTGTGTTACGGCGAGGGGTCTAACGGTAAGGATACGTTGCGGGCTGTGTTGGCCCCTGTTTTTGGGCGGGGGATGACTGGGAAGTCGCTGTCAGATTTCAAGTCCTACGATAATGGCCGCAAGTTCTCTCTGGCTGGAATCGAAGGAAGCATTTGTAATTGGGCTTCAGAGAACACCGCAAAAGTAGACCTAGATACAATCCAGAGCCTTAAACAGCTAATCACGGGCGACCCTCTGGATATTGAGCGCAAGGGCAAGGATAGCTATGAGTACAAGCCTGCTGCTATCTTCTTTGCCAACTGCAACAAACTACCGTCTATTACTGGGGGGACGGCTGCTATTGATGACCGCTACGGCATCCTGAGTTTTAAGAAAACTTACAAGCGCGGCGCTGACTTGTCTGGGGGCGAGTTGGAAGCCGAGGAGCGTTTTAAGCATGATGAAAACTTTGTTCTTGAGCGGATTGCGCCGGCGATGCTTAACAAGATGCTGGAGCGGCTGCCGCTGTTGTTGACAGAGGGGATTGATTACAACGCAACCCGCGAGGCGATGCGGGAAGCTCAGGAGGAAAGCCGGCATCTGTGGCAGTTTGCCCGCGAGGTTGGGTTGGAGGTTCAGTCTGGCGGCCGTGTTTGGGTTAAAGACTTGTGGCAGCAGTTGCAAGACTGGTATGTGGAATCTGGGATTTTAGAAAAAGAGTCCAACAATCACAAGGAGAAGCTGGTTTGGAATGAACTTTCCAATAAGTACGATGCCCCCGTGAAGGCTGTAAACCAGTTGTATTCAAAGTTGTGGGAGATTTTCCCTAAACTAACAAAACATCGCTGTGAAGACCGCGACAACCCAGAACGGAGAGGACAAAAGTATTTGCTGGGAATTGGTTTTGTGCAAAATTCCACCAGAACTAGCAAAACTGGGTTGGCAGAGTTGGCAGTAGACACAACAAGGGTTACAGGGTTGGCAACTGGGTTGCCAACCCTGTAACCCTTACACAGAGCGCTGCCAACTCTGCCAACCCAATTTTTCCAACTATTTTAGAATTGTGCAATTACATCGAAAAACTCACCCTCTCTGACCAAAGAACGAGCCTCCCGTGCCCCTGGCTTTAGACATGGGGACAAGTCGGTAGCGGTTTCAACCGCCTTCAGTATTTAACAAAGCTTAATATAGGATTAGTTTTATATACAGGTTCATGCTGTATAACTATGATATGAGCATTAAATACAAATCAAACAAAAATGTTGTTTACTCTTGTAAATACCATATCGTGTGGTGTCCCAAGTATCGTCGCAAAGTTTTAGTCGAAGGCGTTGATATTCGCCTGAAGGAGATATTGTCAGAGGTTGCAACCGAGTTTAAGAGTGAATTAATTGAAATGGAAGTAATGCCAGATCATGTTCACCTTTTGGTCGAATGCGATCCTCAGTTTGGGATTGCCAAACTGATTCGGTATATGAAAGGGCGTTCTTCTCGATATCTCCGCCAAGAATTTCCTTGCCTAAAAAGTCGATTACCAACACTATGGACTAACAGCTACTTTATTTCAACTGTTGGCGGTGCGCCTATCTCAGTAGTTAAGCAGTACATCGAGAATCAGAAAAATGTCTAGCTATGGATGTCAACAAATCTTAATCAGTCCATATCGAGAGTTAAAAAGTATCCTAGAGTTTATATGCGAAGAGTCGAATAAGTTAGCTAACTGTGGGAATTACTATTCTCGCCAATTGTATTTTAAGACTGGAAAAATCCCCAGAAAATTCGACTTGCACAAACTATTTAAGGAGAATCTTCACTTGAAGGCGCTGTATTCTCATGTCGCTCAACAAACGTTGACCAGTGTTGCAGAGTCTTTTAAGTCATACATTGGATTACTCAAAGGAATTAAAAATGGCACAGTAACGCAACATCCTAAACTACCGAAATATCGCAAAAATAGCTTAAGGCTTGTGACGTTTCCAAGGGCAGACGTAAAACTGAAGAATGGACAATTGAGGTTTCCATTAGGAAGTAAAGTTAAATTATGGTTTGGAATTAGCGAATTTTATTTACTAATGCCGTCAAACTTAGACTACAAGGAAATCCGAGAAATTCGCATCTTGCCAAGAAACGGGCAATTCAACGCTGAATTTGTCTATAAAATTCAGCCAGTAGTAGTTGACTTGGATGCCAGTAAAGCTCTAGGCATCGACCCAGGATTAAATAACTGGCTAACCTGTGTTTCCAATGTAGGAACAAGTTTAATTGTAGATGGACTGCATCTAAAATCATTAAATCAATGGTATAACAAGCGAGTTGCGACGATTAAAAAGCACAAGCCTCAAGGTTTTTGGTCTAAACGATTGGCGAGGATTACCGAGAAGCGAAATAGGCAAGTCAGGGATGCCATTAACAAAGCGGCTAAATTAGTGTTAAATCATTGCTTAGAAAACCAAATAGGTACAGTCGTTTTTGGCTGGAATAAAGGAAGGCGCCAAGAAATAAATCTTGGTAGCAAAACCAATCAAAATTTTGTTCGAATTCCCACAGCTCGATTGAAGGATAGGATTTCTCAGCTTTGCGAACAATATGGCATTCGGTTTATTGAAACTGAAGAGAGCTATACGAGCAAAACGAGTTTTTTAGATTCAGATAAATTACCTAAGTGGGCGTGAAAAACCTGAAGGGTGGAAAGAATCTGGAAAGCGCGTCAATCGTGGGTTGTATCGCTCAAAAGATGGAAGCAAGATTAATGCAGACTGCAATGCTGCTGCAAATATTTTGCGAAAAGTAGCGGCAACTTTGGGGCTATGCCTTAAAGGAGTCAGTAGGGGCGCTTTGATTTCGCCTGTGAAGGTTCGCATTTGGACTCTTCAAGAATCCCCCCGATTCATCGGTGGGGAGTA
>JAUBOH010000433.1:0-5374 GCA_036700145.1 Microcoleus occultus BM001215366 | reverse complement strand
CCGTGTCCCTACCGCGATCAATTGTAGGGACACGGCACTGCCGTCTCCTCTATCATTCCGGCGCAGCCGGAATTGATATTTATTATTTGCGCTTTCCCACTTAACAGTCTTTCCTTTTTTATGCGCACCCGCTTCGCCCTGCTGAGCTCTATTTTTCTTGAGCTGTTGCTGATATTTTTTGTCCATGCAAGGGCAAAATATAACCAAGCGCTTTCACCAACTCAACTCCCAAACTGCCATGCCTAAAAAAAATCTAATCCCGCTGTTGCTGCTGTTTATAGCAATGTTTACCCTTTACGGTGACACTTTGACTTTTCTTCCCAAACCTGTAAGAGATACTAGCGTCGCCAGTCGAAAGTTCTTCGTCGGGTTGTGGCCGAATTGGCTGAGGCCTAGAGATTTCAACGAACAAAGGGAACGAGATATTGAGAAATTGCAAAAAACTCCTAGCCCCAGTCGATAGTTTTGAGCTGTATCAGAAGGAAGTTCGGCAACGGATTTTGTAACGGATGTAACGGAAGTCAGGAAAAAGGAAGAAGTAATAAAGCAGGAATTTTTACACTCACAATTCGTAAGGTGCGCATTGCACCCTACATATACTAAGGCGTAAGGTGCGCAATGCGCACCCTAAATCTATAGAGTCTGCGTCCAGGATTGATTAGGCGTGCTTTTTCAACCAGCTAAACATAGCTCGCAAATCTTTGCCAACTTCTTCAATAGGATGCTCTGCTTCCTGGCGGCGCATAGAGGTAAAGCCTGGTTTGCCGGCTTGATTTTCCAGAACGAATTCGCGCGCAAATTGGCCGGATTGAATTTCGCTGAGAATTTTGCGCATTTCGGCGCGGGTTTGATCCGTGACGATGCGGGGCCCGCGTGTTAAATCGCCGTATTCTGCGGTATTGGAGATGCTGTCGCGCATTTTGGCGAGGCCTCCTTCTACTACTAAGTCAACGATCAGTTTAACTTCGTGCAAACATTCAAAATAAGCTAATTCCGGTTGGTATCCGGCGTCAACTAAAGTTTCAAATCCAGCTTTAATTAAGGCGCTCAAACCGCCGCACAAAACTACTTGTTCGCCAAAAAGATCGGTTTCTGTTTCTTCGCGGAAAGTGGTTTCGAGGATGCCGGCTCTGGTGCCGCCGATACCTTTAGCATAGGCCATTGCCCGATCGCGTGCTTGACCGGAAGCATCTTGATATACTGCAAACAAACTCGGAACGCCTTCCCCTTGTTCGTAAGTCCGCCGCACCAAGTGTCCGGGGCCTTTGGGGGCTACCATTACTACGTCTACATTGGCTGGGGGAACCACTTGGCCGAAGTGAATGTTAAAACCGTGAGCAAATGCTAAAACATTTCCTTCAGAAAGATTCGGTTCGATTTGTTCTTTGTAAATAGTTTTTTGAACTTCATCGGGTAATAAAATCATGATGAAGTCAGCGGCGGCGGCTGCTTTGTCTACGGGGTGAACTGTTAAACCCGCGTCGGTTGCTTTGGCGGCAGATTTGCTACCGGGATACAAACCGACAATGACATTCATCCCGCTGTCTTTGAGGTTGAGGGCGTGGGCGTGTCCTTGGGAACCGTAGCCGATGATAGCAATCGTTTTGTTGGCTAAGAGGTCTAGGTTAGCGTCGGTGTCGTAATACATACGGGCCATAGTGCTTGTCTCCTGAGATGCAAATTGGGTGATTGACTGCAAAACTCTCATTTTATCAAAGTAGGGTGATTTTTTTGCATAAATTTACCGATCGAGATTTGGGTGGGGGAAAATAAAGGGCGAGATCCCTGAATTTAGCAGGGTTTGTCGCGGAGTCAAATATAATTGTCAATAGCGTGCTGTACTTTAAAAAAAACCAACTAACTTTTTTAAGATGAAAATAAAGGCAATACATCATGTGGCGATTATTTGCTCCGATTATGCAGCATCGAAGAAATTTTATGTAGAAGTATTGGGATGTTCCATTATTAAAGAAACTTTCCGCAGCGAAAGGAATTCTTATAAGCTAGATTTGCAATTTGAGAACGGTAATGCGATCGAGCTTTTCTCGTTTCCCCATCCTCCCGAAAGAGTTAGCAACCCTGAAGCTTGCGGTTTGAGACATTTAGCTTTTGCAGTTGAGGACATAGAAGCAGCAGTTGCTTACCTAAAATCCCAACAAATCGAAGTAGAAGAAATTCGCTTTGACGAAATTACCGAAAGACGCTTTACATTTTTTAGAGACCCAGACAATTTACCCTTAGAAATCTATGAAATTTAGAGCAACAGCAAAATCTGAAAAAGCTTAGCAAACAGGATAAATCATGGACTATCTCATCAGAAACATAATCACGCTCGGATTGCCTGCTTTCATGCTATTTATCGGCATAGCAGCTACAGGTAAAACAGGTGATGCAGCTACTTTTTCGGGTTTGAGGAAAGTAGGAGGTTCCTTTGGGATGCTCACTGGTTTAGGTGTGTTGGTATTTGCAGGATTTGTTGCCAATTATTTTAGTTATTTTGTGGTAGATACCTTGCTGGTAAGGTCTTATCAAAAGCGGCGAGTGTTGGAACCGCCAGAACAGTTGGTAATAGAAATTGATAAATTGCCGATTACCAACAATCTCAAAATTAAGCTAAAATGGGCGGTGCTGCACAGCGAACAAAATAAAATTATTAGCTTGAAGCACGTAATTTCAAAATGGTTTATTCTCGCAGCAATTGTAGATGCAGTCTTGTCAATTGCGGGTTATTTGGGAGGAATTAACCTATTTTTTGAATTGACTTCTCATTTTAAATTACAATATCTGCTGGTCGGTTTATCTACTTTTATATTCTTCGCTCTCGTGCGCTCAAAAAAAATATGGTTGCTGGTGAGCGCATTTTGCATTATCATTAATTTGGCGGAAATTGTTCCTTGGTATTTTCCAGCGCCAGCATTTGCAGGAGCGATTCCCGGACAACACCTGCGGATTTTGCATTCAAATGTTTTAACCAACAATCGGCGATATTCTGATGTAATCTCCCTGGTAAAAGCAGAACAACCCGATATCGCGGTTTTTGTCGAAGTCAGCACATCTTGGGCTCGCGAGTTAGCGGTTTTAAGGGAGATGTTTCCTTATTCTTTGCAGCAACAAGAATCTGAGAACTTTGGTAGTGCCATCTACAGCAAGCTGCCTTTAAAAAACTCCTCTATTCAAGGATTTTCAAGCCAAAGAAAGAGTTTGTTAGCGGATGTGAAATTTCAAGGTAAAACTATTTCTCTGATTCTGACTCATCCGTCTGTGCCGATCAAACAGTACAGTTTTATCGATCGCAATCAACAGCTAGCAGCCATCGGCGAGTATGCAGCCCAAGTCAAAAATCCGCTAATTGTGGTTGGGGATTTCAATACCACAATGTGGTCGCCGTTCTACAAAAATATGGTAAAAACAGCAAAACTGCGAAATGCCCGATCGGGCTTTGGACTTTTACCGACTTGGCCGACTTTTATGCCGCTGGTTTATATTCCGATCGATCACCTTCTAGTCAGCAAAGAAATCGGTGTTTTAAAGATTCGTACTGGCCGCAATGTCGGTTCGGATCATTTGCCGTTAATTACAGATTTGGTGCTTTGAAAACTGGATTCGATGTTTTCTAACAAATTATCAATCAACTGTATCTGGTACTGCTGCATATTTGTCTGTAGCGGTTCTTTGCTGTCTTGAAAACAGATAACTTTTTCGGCGATTTCCTTGTAATGTTGCAGCATCGAAAAAGTATCGGTGCTGAAGCGGGCGAGATAGTTTTTTGCAGCCTCGCTGCAAATTTGGGTTACTTGATTTAGATAAGCTGCTGACGATTCAGGCGGCTTTTCAGAGCCAGTTCTTTTGTTCAAAATATAGCTAGCACCGCCGACTACTGCGGCCCCCACAGGGCCGCCCAACAGCCAGCCTAAGCCCGTTGCGATCGCCACTGGAGTCACTTCGCCCTCGATCGACTTTTGAGCCGGAGGAGGCGGCGGTTCCGGTAACACGATTTGCGGGGATGGGGGAAACGAGATCAAAAGCGCGATCGGCTGTTCTTTATCAAAGAATTCGCAAGCTTTATTTACCCATTCTGCGATCGTTTGCTGCTCCTTCAAGACCTCTCGCTCAAATTTTATCTTCCACGCATCAAAAAGCCCTTCCTGGAGCGAAAAAGCCATTTCCGATTGATACCGCCGCAAAAGTGTGGGCTGGTAAAGCCAAGCCTCGAAATCGGAAACGCTGGATTGAAAACCTTTTGCGATCAGTTTTTCGGCTTTTTGTTTAATTTCAATTTTACCTTGATGTTTTTGTTTAGCTGCGGCGATTTCTGCGGCGACAGTTTCCGATTTCGATCGCAAAGATAGACAAATTTTAGTAGCTATGGCTTCAATTCTGGGCAACTTAACTGCTAGTTGTTCCTGTTGAGCTGCGACAATACTTTGCAAAGCCGATTCAAACATCGCAATTCCTGTAGTTTGGGCAGCCGCCACATCTCCTTTCAGCCTCGCCCGCAAAGCCGGCAAAGCATCGACGCGGTAGATATTGCTGATATTGTTCGGCAAGTTGGAGCGAAAACTTTCGGCAACAAACAACAATCGATTGTATACTTGTTTTTGGTCGTCTGGTTCGAGTAGATTGATAAAATTGGCAACAAAAACTACAGTGTTGATGTTGCGATCGCTCAACCAATCTCTCAAGTTCTCCCGTTCGCCTAAAGTCATCAATTTGCGAGCATCTAAAACCTGCACGACTAAATCAGCCGTTAGCAATTTATCCCTGACTAAATTATCCTGTTCTTGGCGATCGTTGGTTCCGGGTAAATCCAGCAATTCCACACCCGTTTTTAGGAATGGATGGGGACAGTACACATTCACGGCCGCCACATCATCCCGCATTTGTCTCGCGTCGTCAAGGATGGCGTACCGTTTCAGAACGTCAGTCCCCGGTTCGCTAATTTCTGTGCCGTCTTTGAGGGTAATTTTGGCGTGCAATTCCTCGCCGTAGTTGACATAAATGGCAGCACCTGTAGTGGGCACAAGGTCGATCGGCAAAGCGCGATTTCCCAGCAAAGCATTCAGCAAAGTTGACTTACCGTAATTAAACGGGCCAAAGACAGCAATTTGAAATGTAGGTTTGGCGAGATAGTCGCAGATTGAGGTTGTATCTCGGTAAAGTTGGGAGTTTTTGTCGAGTTCGAGAATACCGAGTGCTGATTTGAGATTGTCGGTCAGGTTTTGATAAATTTCGGGTTGTTGCATATTTTTCTTTTATCTAACTTTTAAATAATCAGAGGTTTGTAGTGGGGACTTTAGTCCTCAGAAAAATTAGAGGTTTGTAGTGGGGACTTTAGTCCTCAGAAAAATCAGAGGTTTGTAGTGGGGACTTTAGT
>JAUBOH010000432.1:0-2500 GCA_036700145.1 Microcoleus occultus BM001215366 | reverse complement strand
ATAATCATTTTTAACAGGGTGGATTTGCCTGCACCGTTGGGGCCGAGAAAGGCTATGCGATCGCCCCTTTCAACTAATAAATCCGCTCCCAAAAATAAGATTTTTTCGCCGTAGGTGTGCACCAAATTTTCAATTATTACTACTTCACGGCCGCTGCGGGGTGCGGGGGGAAAGCGGAAATGCAAAGTTTTTAATCCGCCTGTGGGGGCTTCGATGCGTTCGATTTTATCCAACTGTTTCTCGCGACTTTTCGCTTGGGTGCTGCGAGTAGCGCTGGCGCGGAATTTTTCAACGAATGCTTGCTGTTTATCGAGTTCTTTTTGCTGGTTTTCGTAGGCGTTGAGTTGTGCTTCTCTGGCTTCGGCTTTTTGGAGTAAATATGAGGAATAGTTACCGAGGTAGGTACTGGAAACTCCGCGTTCGGTTTCGACGATTTGGGTGCAGAGGCGATCGAGAAATTCTCGGTCATGGGATACGATTACCATTGGGGTTGTCAGCCCTTTGAGGTATACTTCCAGCCATTCGATGGTTTCTAAGTCGAGGTGGTTGGTAGGTTCGTCTAGTAGCAGGATATCGGGTTTTTGGAGGAGAATTTTGCCTAAACTCATCCGCATTTGCCAGCCGCCGCTGAAGGCGCTGACTAATCGATCGCTATCTTCGGATTCAAATCCGATTTCTGGTAAAATTTTCTCGATTTGGGCTTCTAAACCGTATCCATTTAAGCCTTCAAATTGTCTTTGCAGGCGATCCATTTTGTGGATCAGTTCGTCGAGATTTTCTGGGGTGGAGTTTTCCAAGTCTCGATGGACTTCCATCAGGGATTCGTGAACTTCATTGGCTTCGCTGAAGGCGCGCCAAAATTCTTCTTTGACGGTGCGGGTGGGATCGATTTCAAATTCTTGGGAGAGGTAGGCGATGTGGAGGCTGGCGGGGCGAATGACTTCGCCTGATGTGGGTTCGATTTCGCCGGCGATGATTTTGAGTTGGGTGGATTTGCCGGCACCGTTGACGCCTACTAAGCCGATGCGATCGCCCGGTTTGACTTCCCAGGTGACATCTTTGAGTACGACGCCTGTGGGATAAATTTTACTGATGTGTTCGAGTCGCAGCATTGTTGTGGGGGCTGGGGAAGGGGGGTTTAGCGGCGGATCGGATGCCGGCGCTGAGGTCGTGTTAATCTTAACAAATTTTAAAGATTTTTAGCGTATTGCTAGATTTTGATTTGGTGGGAGTTACGGGAAGAAACCGGGTTTCTATGAAAAATCGCAGATTCTCAACTACATATCTAGGAAGAAACCCGGTTTCTGGCTTCGATTGCGATGTGGGTGCAGGAATATTTGGGTGAGGTGGGGCGATCGGGCGATCGTGTTGTTTCAGATTGAATTTCAAGGGAGAATGGTTGAGACTTCTGCACATTATAATAGTCAGTGTCAACCTCGATAGCAAAAGAGAGCGATCGTGCCAGCAAGAGACATTTATCATCAAGTGGTCAAACAGGGTCTGATTAAGGCTGGCTGGACAATTACCCACGATCCCTATCCATTGGCTTGGGCGAAGAGAAACCTATCGATCGATCTTGGTGCAGAACAGCTATTAGCTGCTGAGAACAGCGATCGCAAAATAGCCGTTGAAGTTAAAAGTTTTATCAGAGAGTCTAGAATTGCAGATTTAGAGCAAGCTTTGGGTCAATACACTCTTTACTATGACATCTTAAAACGGACAGAATCAGAAAGACAACTGTATCTTGCAATTCCACTAAATGCTTTTACGGAGCTTTTTGAAGGACAAAAATTTGGTCAGATATTGCTAGATAATAACCGCCTAAATCTTATTGTTTTCAACCCTAAGACAGAGGAAATAGTAAAATGGATAGCTTAAACAATTATCGCCAACTTGTTAGGCAGCTCCTGACTGAATACGCTGAGATTCCCGTTTTTGACACCGGGACGCAAAACGCAACAATTTTTGATGAGGAAAATGACCGCTATATGTTAATAAATATAGGTTGGTTTAACGAGCAGCGCATTCACCATTGCGTGATTCATATTGATATTATTGACGGTCAGGTTTGGATTCAAGCAAATAATACCGATCGCCTGATTGCTGAGGAGTTAGTTGCAGCGGGAATTCCGGCTAAATCAATTGTTTTAGGGCTTCAACCGCCTGATGTTAGACCTCATACTGCTTATGGAGTTCCTTGTAGTGAGCAGCAGCGAGAATGCTTGAAAGTATGATGGAGTGGAAGGGATTTGACTTGGAGGGCGATCGCACTTCAAGAATTTTCAAAGCAGGCGATCGGAGGTGCGATCGCCTTCAGCAAATTCCATTAAACTTGAGTAAAATAAGACAGCCATCATCCCCAAAAAACCTAACTCACCATGCAAACCTCAACATTTGATAGTATTTTAGACGAGATCGAAACCTTGTCTATAGACGAACAAACTGCTTTACTTGTCATCATGCACCGGAGACTTAGCGATCGCCGTCGCACCGAAATTGC
>JAUBOH010000431.1:0-5393 GCA_036700145.1 Microcoleus occultus BM001215366 | reverse complement strand
AATTCGTGGCTCATATTTGCTAAAAACTGGCTTTTAGCAGTGTTCGCGGCGACGGCGATTTGCTTAGCTTGTTCCAATTCTTTTGTATGTTCCGAAACTCGCTGGATCAGGTGATTGAGAGAGACAGCCAGCGAGCCTATTTCGTTTTTTCCGGTGACGGGGGCTCGCAAGTCAAAATTCGACTCGGCGGCTACTTGTTCGGCCACCTGAGTGACGCTGACAACAGGTTCGGCGATCGCCCGACTGGTGCGCCAAGCCAAAATTCCCGCAATTGCCACGGACACCAACATACTCATGATAATGATGCCCTTTTCGAGGCCTTGCGCGTCCTCCATGACTTCGCCGCCTTGCCGTTCCTGCTGCTGGGCAATGTCTAGGATTTTGCTCAATTCCTGAAGGCTGGTGTCGAGTTGTTGTGCGCCCGGTCCGCTGGCAATTGCCAGCATTTTTCGGGCTGATTCTATCTCTTGCGGTGATAATTGCGTTAGCTCGATTTGCTGCAAAGTATAGTTGAGAGTATCGGCGTAGGAGTCTAATTTTGCCGTGCAATCTTGCAATAAAGCCTTGAATATCGCTGGTTCTGCTGCCAGCCAAGCTGGTTGGCTGTCGGCAAACTTTTCGATATCGAGGCGGAGCTTTTTCGCCTTCTGCACGCTGCCGGCAAACTGTGCTTTTTGCGATTGCAGTTGAGTTGGATTGTCGGCAAAAGAATCTAGCTGTGCTCCCTGCAATTGTGCCGCCAGCGCTGCATCTTTAAAATTGCCCAGCAATTGCGCTTGCTGGTGAGCATCATTGAGTTGCGTTACTCCTTTTCCTTGGTAGTAGTCCGCGATTAGCAGTCCGCTCATCGAACCAAAAAAACCGATTCCGATTGCCACGAAATACCCGCAGCCAATTTGGCGATCTATGCCCCATTTGCCGATTTTTGATTGCATTTCGATCGTTTTCAAGCCGGATATTTCTACAGATTCCTCACTGGTTAATTGTTGGCATTCGGTTTCTCCTGCCACCGCTTTTTGAGGAATCTGGCGCGACTTTAATTCCGATAAATGGCGATTTCGTTGATTACTTCCAACAGGCTTGTAAACCGGTGTTATCTGCTGATTTAATGGTAGTAACTGTTGTTCCAATTCGCCCGTTTCGGTCAATAAATCAACCGATTCACTGTCTCGATCGCCGGCTTTTTTCAGCAAGTTAAGTTTGGAAATATGCAACCGCTGTTTTCTGTTAAAATCTAACACGTTCTTAAATTCCATAAACGGAAAACATTGTCTATTATCCAATAGACCTCTGGCACCAAGCATCTGCTATTTTTGTCATTTCATAGCAGAAACTTAAATTCGATCGAGGTCTAATAGATAATTAAGTTCCTGATGGCTGTTGCCAAATTCTTTTTCTACCTGTAAGACTCCTGTCCAGGCAAAAGGAAATAAAAATTTATGCAGGGAATTAATTTTCCCAACATGAAATTATACAGGCATAAAATTCTGCCTTCTGCCTTTTGCCCCGAGAGTGACCCAAAGCTGATATTGTCTGTTCGACAATGCACCCGATTCCTCAGCTTTGGAGTTTTACTGTTAGCACTGTGACTGACAGTTGACGATCTTTGTTTCAGCACCAGACGACTTCTTACCACAGAATGTCACAAATGCGGGAGCCGATCGAACTTTTGCACCCAGGCGATCGACTTTTGGCATCGTTGCCCCGCAAAGACAAGTCTGAGGCGAAGTCTGATTAAGTAGAGTATAACTTTAGGACTTACGAAAAGAAACTGGGTTCCTGGAAGTCAACTGTTGGCAATTGCCAGTTGTCTCCGTAGGGGTGGTCAATTCGATCGCTGCTGCTAACTTGCCATTTCTACCCAAAGCTTCATCAGCCAATTCGACAATCCAGCGATTCGGCGAAGCTTGGGGTCTGGCTGCGAGCACCAAGGCCCAAGCTTCCCGTTCTTTGCCGCGGCCCAAAACCGCAGCACAAACAGTCAAAGCTGTGGCTGTTGAACGGCTGATGCCGTTTTGGCAGCAGACGAGAAGCTTGCCGGGGCGCGCCGAAATTTTGAGGGCGAAGTCAATAATTTGGAGTACGTCATCAACTGTAGGCAAAACCCGATCGGGGTCGTCAACGGGGGTGTCGAGGTCGTTAAACGACCGTCGCAGTCGGTTCGGGACTTTGTGAAAAATTTTGGGTTCGGGTACGCCCGGGCTGCCGATCGAGATCAGGTATTTGATCTCGCGCCCCTGTCGATCGCGATCGAAAATGTATTCGCTGGCTTCTGCTTCCGAAGCAATCAGGATTTTCGGCAGTTTTTCACCCAATAAATCTGTAGAAGCTGAAGACTCAAAATCAACTTTTTCTGCCTCAGTGCTGACATCCGGCAAGTATTGGGCAGCCAGGGCGCGAACGTCACCAAATTCGCGGTTTAAAGCTGCTTCCAGAGCCAAAACAGCAGCCGTCGAGCCAATTTGAGCCAGGGATTTAACAGCCTTGTGGCGCACTCCAGAGGTTTCGTCCCCCAGCAGCCGCACCAAACCTGCTACAGCCTCCTCTGTCCCAATTTGCCCCAAAGCAGCAGCAACTCTCCACCGGACATAGGATTCGCTGTCGCCTCGCGCGATCGCCAGTCCTGCGGCTACCATTTTTTGCAAGTTAGCATCTCCGGCTGTATTGATGTTCCCGAGGGCCACCGCCGCGCGGCCGCGCACGAAAATGTCTCGATCCGAAAGCGATCGCATTACCGCCACCGCAGCCACCTCGCTGCTGATTTCCCCCAATGCCGAAACTGCACTGCCGCGCACGTCTGAGTCGTCGTGGTTGAGGGCTTGCAGCAGCCCGGACACAGCCGTTTCCGTGCCGATTTGTCCCAAGGCCTCGGTGGCCCTCAAAGAAACTGCATAGGAGTCGGGATCGTGGAGCAATTCTACTAAGCGGGGTACAGCGTCGATCGCCCCGATTTTCCCCAAAGCCGCCGCCGCCCTAGCGCGCACGATCTGATTTTCGTCTCTCAGGGCCCAAACCAGCCCGGGAACTACCTCCCTGACAGCGATTTTCCCGCAGTTGACCGCCGCCCGCCAGCGCACCTCGGAGTCTTGGTGTTTGAGCGCTTTGAGCAGTGCGGGGACGGCTGTTTTCTGGTTAATTTTGCCCAAGGCCCAAGCAGCCCAGGCGCGCACCCCGGAGGTTTTGTGGTTGAGGGCTTTGAAGAGTGCTGCGGCTGCTGGTTTCGAGTCAATTTCTCCAAGGGCCCAAGCCGCCCAAGCTTGGACTTGGGAATCTTCGGATTCGAGCGATCGGGCTAATTCAATTACTGCAGCTTCAGAGCCTATTTTCCCGATCGCCCGAATGCAATGGAGGCGCACTGCACTTTCTTTGTGGTTCAATGCTTTTACCAGCATCGGAATTGCCATATCGGAACAAGTTAGTGCCAGCAGTTGAATTTTGAGCTTGGGCGAAGTTTTGATGTTTCCGATTAATCTTAGTGTTGCTTTTTGAAATTCTGGCTTTACCGTTCCTGCTAGCTTCGAGCCTAGTTTTAAATTTACTTTTAGGGCTAATTTTACGGCGCGCAAAGCCAGACTTTGCTGTTCTACTTGCGGCAAAAGTTCTGCCAAGGTGTGCATCCCTTGTTTTTGTTTCAAATATTTTTGATTGAATTGAGCATCGCTGAGCTCTGGTAGCTGTTGGATAAGGGTTGCTGCTGAGTTCATTGATTTATCCTAATATTTTGGCGATCGCTGGAGATTGCTCTTTTAAACTCGCTGTCTTAATAAAAATACGGCTGCGCCTACAAAACTCAACTTCTCAAAAAAAGTTGCACCACGTCTAAAATATGTCCCATTCCAGTATTTTTGCAACTCTCCAATGATTGATTATCTGTTTTTTTTGGGCGATCGGCTTGACAATTAGTAGCGCTTGCTGCTTGGCATCGCTGCGCTCTTAACGGGCATAGCGAGCGCGCTATAGCGGTTTTTAACTTTGGTGAGGTAATCACCAGTTGTCTTACCAATTACCAATTACCAATTACCAATCCGTACCTCACTCCCTGGAAAATTGCTATATCATTTTATACCAACTTGGCTGGAAATCTCGATCGACTCCGTTAAACTGAGCGAACTGAAAACAGCTTGATTCCGGGAAAGTGTCAACAAGCGTAGGGCCCATTTTTCAAAGCCTCAGCCAAAGCGTTACCGTTATCTCGCAAACCTTCGTAAAAAAACAGCACTTCTCCTTGAATACCGCGACAGCGGTTGTAAGCAATTACTTGCAACAACAGCTCAGGAGTCATGCTATAATTGCTGCCTCGATTCGCCAACAGGACACCGGGCGACACGCACTGTACTTGCTCCCGGCGGATCTGTTCCCCAATCAGTCGATCGACCAATTGTTTGTAACCGTTAAAATCGCGGCGGTAAAACTGCGGGTGAAGCAGATCGACCAACTTTTTGTCAACAAGAGCTTGAGAATCTTGCAAATATTCCACCAGTCCCCATTCATAAGGACTCGGCGACATCGACAGCAACAAATCAGGATTAATCGCTTTCAATTCTCGGTGCAAACGAGCCACAAACTCAGTAATAATATCAGCGCGCCAGTGCAGCCAATGTCGCTCTCTACACTGGGACGGCGGTTCTCTACCGCACTCTTCTCGATAGCGTTTAACAGTTTTTTCGTCATAACCGCCTTCGACCGGAAGCGCAATGCGATCGTCTCCTTGAACGCCATTTACCGGATAATTATTAGCAACTTCCAGCATCAAACCCAGCAAAAACTCTTGCACTTCCGCGTCAAGAGAATTCATCCATTCAAAGTTATTTTTCTTAAGTAAATTGCCGCTGCAATCGAGTGCCGCCCACTCAGGTTTTTTCGCCAGCAAATGACCGCCGTTGAGATTGTAAGAACTCACAAATCCGTATTCAAACCAAGGAATAACTTTTAAACCAACTCTATTTGCTTCAACAATTAATTCTGCCAAGGGGTCGCGTCCTTGATAGCGCGAGTCAATTTCTGTTCCAAATTGTTCGCGCATAATTTGAGAAGGATAAGCCGTAAAACCCCGGTTCCAAACTACAGGAAAAACTGTATTAAATCCCGTATCGGCGAGAAAGGCCATTGCGTCAGCAATCCGCTGTTTTGAGGTGAGAACTTTGCAGTCTGTGCTGGGTATCCAAACGCCGCGAATTCCTGTGCGATCGGGCGTAAAGGTTCTGGAAATCGTTATTTTATTTCCAGTTTTAACTGGAACAGAAAATTGCTGTTTTAGGAAAGATTTGAAACTGTGAATCGCTGACTGAAATGCTGTCAAAAATGGCATTTAGTATAGGAATTTATTATTTATTATTTGTTAAGTAAGTAGGCGCTAATAAAACAAAGTATGTTAAGTAATTTGACAATTACGC
>JAUBOH010000430.1:0-5406 GCA_036700145.1 Microcoleus occultus BM001215366 | reverse complement strand
AATCCGAATCCCAGTATTGCTAAACTTTGTTACCCAAAAATCCAAATCGGGAGAAGCGAGATCACTTTTCACCCGTTCCAAAACCTCCTGAGCCTGCTCTTGAGACTCCGCCAGCGCAAACACCGTCGGCCCTGAACCCGACATCATCGTTCCCAAAACCCCCGCCGACTCAAAAGCCTCGCGCAACTGAAACACCTGCGGGTAAACGGGTAAAGCAACTTTTTCTAAATCGTTGTGCAGCAATTGACCAACTTTCGATCGATCTTTTTGGGCGATCGCCCCCACCATCGAGCCCGAATGCAGCTTTTCCCGGCGACAATCCAAATCCTCCGGCGCGCAATAGGTACTGCTGAACTGCTGGCGATAAGTTTGATACGCCCATGCCGTAGAAATACTGAGATTGCGGTACTTCGCCAGCACCACAGACAAACCGCCAAAATCCGGCAGCGGCGACAGTTTATCCCCGCGGCCAGTTGCCAAAGCCGTACCTCCTGCAATGCAAAAAGGCACATCCGAACCCAAAGTTCCCCCCAACTCTTGCAACTCCGACTGAGTGAGTCCCAATTGCCACAGTAAGTCCATCCCGACTAAAACCGCCGCCGCATTTGCCGAACCCCCAGCCAGCCCCGCCGCCACCGGAATCTGCTTGTGAATAGCAATCTCGACACCGCCGTATTTCGCCAAAGCATCGGGGAATTGCTTCGCTAGCAAATCTGCTGCTCGGTACGCTAGATTATTCTTATCAGGCGGCACTTGCGGGTGATCGCAGCGCACGCGGATCGTGTCCGTACCGATCGCGCGCAAGTCAATGCGATCGACTAAATCTATACTTTGAAGCACCATCGCCAGTTCGTGATATCCGTCGGGGCGATCGCCTATGATTTCTAAATACAGATTGATTTTTGCTGAAGCTTGCAGTGAATATGAACGCATAGGTAATTAAGCCACGGGTGAAATAAACCCCTGGTTGAAATTAATTGACACCAGTCCGAGTCCATTTTCTCACAACTCAAAGGAAATATTATGCAGGAAATGTGGAAAACTTTTTTTAGTTCCGGGTCATTCATTCCTCACGGCCACTGCTATCTCTGGCAGACCAAGTTAGTATGGCTTCACGTAGCCTCAGATTCTATAATTGCGATCGCCTATTTTTCGATCCCGATTACATTGCTATATTTTATTTCCAAACGCGAAGATTTGCCCTTTGATTGGATCTTTGCCATGTTTGGAGCCTTTATCGTCGCCTGCGGCATCACTCACTTATTTGAAATCTGGACACTTTGGCATCCTACCTATTGGCTTTCAGGAACAATGAAAGCAATTACTGCCATAATTTCATTTGCTACAGCCATACTTTTGGTAGAATTAATTCCTCAAGCCCTAGCAC
Organism: Microcoleus occultus BM001215366; assembly: GCA_036700145.1. Classification (GTDB taxonomy): domain Bacteria; phylum Cyanobacteriota; class Cyanobacteriia; order Cyanobacteriales; family Microcoleaceae; genus Microcoleus. The sequence continues at coordinate 4,019 of JAUBOH010000430.1, read as the reverse complement.
TTCCCAGTCCCGCACAGTTAGAATTCGCAAACCAACTCCTAGGAGCTGAAATTGTCGATCGCCAATTAGCAGAATCAGCCCTACAAAAAGCTAAAGCAGAATTAGAAATTAGAGTAGAGGAACGCACCGCACAGTTAAAGTCTCAAACTCAACAGTTAGAATTCGCCAACCGACATCTAGGAGCTGAAATTGTCGATCGCCAACTAGCAGAAGCAGCACTACAAAAAGCTAAAGCAGAATTAGAAATTAGAGTAGACGAGCGCACCGCAGAATTAAAGTCTCAAACTCAACAGCTCGAACAAGCCTTATCTGAATTAAAGCAGGCTCAATCAAAGCTAATTCATAGCGAAAAAATGTCATATTTAGGGCAATTAGTCGCTGGAGTGGCTCATGAAATCAACAATCCGATTAACTTTATTTACGGCAATATTACTCACGCTCGCGAGTATGCCGATAGTTTGCTAGAACTGGTGAATATCTATCAAGAACACTATCCGAATCCCCTACCCACAGTTAAAGAAAAACTCAAGTCTGTAGATTTAGATTTTATCAGATCTGACCTACCCAAAATATTAATCTCTCTGAAAAACGGCGCCGAGCGCATTCTCGGTATTGTCAAGTCGCTGCGAAATTTTTCTCGCCTTGACGAAGCAGAAATGAAATTAGCCGACATTCACGAAGGAATTGACAGCACACTGATGATTTTGCAAACCAGATTGAAGTCTAAACCCGGTTTTTGCAGCATTCAAATTATCAAAGAATATGGCAAATTACCAAAAATAGAGTGCTATCCTGGACAGCTAAATCAAGTATTTATGAATATCATGGCTAATGCTATTGATGCTTTAGAAAAGGACAGCCACAGCGAGTCGCTTGCAACCAATCAAGCTCATCCCCGCTTCATCAAAATTTCTACCAAACTTTTAGACAATGAAGTGGTAGAAATCCGAATTAGCAACAACGGGCCAGAAATAACAGAATCGGTGATGAAGCAGTTATTTAATCCATTTTTTACCACCAAACCAGTAGGCAAAGGCACGGGATTGGGCTTATCAATTGGCTATCAAATTATCACGCAAAAACATCAAGGCGAATTGCAGTGTATTTCTGCACCGGGGAAAGGTGCGGAATTTATCATTAAAATTCCAATTAGCGTTATAAAAGCATTAAAAAATTAACCAAAAACCTGAATTTAACTGCTAGCTTCTCGCACCGTACATAACGGATACTCGGCGATTGAAATCGCTCCTACACCAACGAAGTCCACTCAAGCGCCGACTCAAGAATCAAGAGGGTATTAAAGCAGAATTTGGTAACATCCTCCTGATTACTAATTACCTACCAAAAAACCTGCTAAACAATGTTTTCCGACCACAATTTATTACTCAAATTTACCCATTGCTCCACGCTTAAATCTTCAGCGCGAGATTGGGGATTTATCTGTAACTCTTCTAATAATTGAATCAGTTTATCTAAATCTACAGCTCCTTTCAAATTATTTCGCAGCATCTTGCGCTTGCTACCAAATCCCAACTTCAATAAAGTCTCTAAATAACGGGGATTTACAGCCGCAGTTTCTATCAGTCTGGGCATTAATCGCACCACAGCAGAATCGACTTTTGGCGGCGGATAAAAGTCTCTAGACGGCACATCGCAAATTAACTCGCATTCTGCTAAATACTGCACCCGCACCGACAAAGCGCCAAAGGCTGTCGAACCCGGTTTAGCATAAAGCCTTTGGGCTACTTCTTTCTGCACTAGCAGTACGATCGCATCAAAGGGTTTAGCAGCAGGAACAGATATCGTTCCCAGCAGTTTTTGCAAGATCGGGCCAGTGATATTATAGGGAATATTGGCAACAACTTTATTGGGATTTTGGAATTTGGGAAACGCTGTTAGTTCAGCATCTAAGTCCATTTCCAGAATATCGCCTTGCAGCAGTAAAAAATTGTCAACTTTACCGAGTTGCTTGGCTAGTTTCAAGCACAAATCTCGATCGATCTCCACAGCAAGAACAGACTCAGCCGCAGGCAACAAGCGCCGAGTCAGAATCCCCGTGCCCGGCCCGATTTCCAGGACGCGATCGCCCGACAAATTCGCAGCTTTCACAATCCTATCTAAGGCTTTCTCGCTTTTGAGCCAATGTTGAGCAAACTGTTTCCGGGGTGTGGTCGATCGCATTTTTTGAATTATTGGAGAAATCTTAGCCTGTCATTCTATCACAACCCCATATTTTTTCCAAACCAACACTCATGTTTATTTTTGTTAACCGGGGTTGAATTAAACAAAAAACTTGGGCACAATAAAAGGATAAACGATAAAAAATAAATTTATTTATTCCCCATTCCCAATCACAAATTCCCCATAACCAAGTCCCCAATAACCAAGTCCCAAGTCCCAAATTATCAATTCCCCAAAAATGAACTTCCAACGAGTATTTGGTACATTACCCAAAACCCAAGCCAGCGCCCCTGGCAGAGTAAACCTACTGGGCGAACACACAGACTACAACGACGGATTTGTACTTCCGACTGCGATTCCCCAGCGCACAACAGTACAAATCGGCTTCAGCAGCGACGATCGACACCATTTTTATTCAGCAGAATATGACGAACTCATAAATTTTTCAGACGACGATACCATACCGCAAAAATTCGTCAGTTATATCTGCGGCTGCATCAGACTTGTAGAAAAAGAAGGATACAAAATACCGCCAATAAATCTCTACATTACCTCGAATGTGCCGATCGGCGCCGGTTTGTCGAGCAGCGCCGCTTTAGAAATAGCAACCCTCAGAGGAGTGCGCGCCCTGCTGAACCTCCCGCTAGACGACGTGCGGCTAGCTCAAATCGGACAGCTAGCCGAAATCCGATATGCCGGCTTGAACTGCGGCATCATGGATCAAATGGCGTCGAGTTTAGCAGACACCAAAACTATGCTATTTCTCGACACCCGCAGCCTCGAATACCGCCCGGTACCCTTTCCCACAGGGACAGAAATTTTAGTAATTGACAGCGGCGAAAGCCACAACCTAGCAGCAGGAAGCGGCTACAACAAGCGGCGCGCCGAGTGCGAAGAATCCGCGCGGATATTGGGAGTTAAAGCTCTCAGGGATATCACCGATCCCAAAGCAGTCGCAGTATTGCCAGAACCTCTTTTGAGGCGATCGCGCCATGTCGTTACCGAAAACAACCGCGTGCTCGAAGCCGTAAAATCTTTGCCCGCCGAGCGTTTCGGCGAGTTAATGAATGCTTCCCACGCCAGCCAACGCGACGACTACGAAGTTTCGACACCGGCAGTAGACGCCCTGGCGGCAATCTTGCAGTCAATCCCCGGAGTCTTCGGCGCAAGGCTGACGGGCGGAGGTTTTGGCGGTGCTTGCGTAGCGCTCGTAAAGAGCGGCAAAGGGGGTGTTATCGCATCAGAGGCGATCGATCGCTACCAGCGGGCGGGTTATACCGGCCGCGTTTTGGTTCCAGAAGTTAAACTTAATTCTTAATTGCAGAACTATCTCCCGACACGGAAGGCCAGCGCACAGTCACGATCGTCGAATCCTCCAAAGCAGACCAATAATGAGGCACTCCCGGCAGCCAGAGAGCATAATCTCCTTCGCGATCGAGCAAGATTTCTTGCTCGGGAAATTGCAGGCGAAACCGCCCTTTTACCAGAATAGAAAGCGTAGTTGCTGCCGCATTTACCGCCCACTGAGTCCTGGAATCTCCGGCGGGGTGAACGCCCCATTTTACCTCTAAAACAGAAGTCGATCGCGCGTCATCGCCCGGCGTCATAAAGTGACCCGCAAACCACCCGCCGCGACTTGCACCTTCTGCGCCCGCATTTCCAAAAACCACTTCAGACGACATCAGTTAAGCAGGTAAAAAACAAATATTTTAGCAACACAAACTCAACTGTTTGTAGTAAGGACTTTAGTCCTTATTAATTCCAATCCCCAGAGAGAGGACTCATATCAAATCCGCTCTTCATCGGAATGATATAAACGGAGGACACGGCAGTGCCGT
>JAUBOH010000429.1:0-5421 GCA_036700145.1 Microcoleus occultus BM001215366 | reverse complement strand
ATTAATTGTAGGGACACGGCACTGCCGTGTCCTGACTGTGGGTAATATTAATTCCGATGCTACCGGATTTGATATGACACACCCTACCCTATGTGCTGGGTAGTATGTATATGCCCGGTTCAGTGTCTGGCCCAGGCAGAATTTCACGGCTGCTTTTAACACCTTTACTTTCGCACAGATTTGCAAACGATTCTAAACCTTCTAATCTTGCTGAAAGTTCACTCAACCCATCCAAATATTCAGCTACAGCAATTTGGCGATGTGTCCATGTTTGATCAAATTTAGCAGAACTATAGGACATTTCAAACTCTACATCAACATAATTTTTTTTGCCTCGGATTTGGTCAGGAGATAAAGTGCGATCGCTTGGTGATATTTCTGTAATTCGTTCTACTCGTTCTGAGGTAATATGGTTTTTAAACCGAGAATTAGTAAAGCGATAAGCAGTAGATAGATAAGGGTTTTCATCATTGATTAGTGCCTTACCCCATCTTTCCGCGACTTGTTTAAATTGGGGGATTTGTAAGGCCAGTAATTCTTTAGCTTCTTGATGTTTCCCTATTTCTAAGAGAAGATTGGCTTCTGTTGCTATGGCTACAGCCCAACCTTGAATAGAAACATCAGCATTAAGCATAATTTCAGCATCTAATTCTGGGGTAGCTTGCATTGCTTGATTACTGAGAAATAATCCCACACGGGAAGCTGTTTTAATGGCAGATATCGGTGATTCATCAGGAAAAAGAGAGCGAACGTCAAGTTCAGCTTTTAAAGCAGCTATTTGTTGAATTAGCATGGCTTGATGAAGGTTGGAAATAGCTTTCGCGAGGCTTTTTTGCTTTTGGCGGCTGTCTTCTACCAATAAATACAGATAGGCTAATTGTCCAGAGATAATATTTAAGCCATTATCAACCCGATTTAACCTATATTCAACTCGATTAAATCCTTCTTCCATGCGATCATCAATCCGATTTAAGCCAGCTTCAACACGGTTAAAGCCTTCTTCCATTGACTGTTGAATGTGACCTAAAGTTTTTTGTACTTGGTGCAGTTTATAGCCCATATAGGCAAAGCCAGCAATACTAACACCAAGGTTTAAAACACTTGCGGCGGCAGTAATTTGAGTTAACCCCATCACTGAGGACAGGGTTTTTTCAATACCCATTAATTTATGATAGCTAAGCCCATGACCAATAACATCAACTCCTCCCAAGATGGGAGAAAATGGAACTGTCATCAGCTTGCTAGTCAGTCCGGGCGTTTCGGCTAAATGGCGGACAATTTGACCACCATTTGCAGTACCCGCAGCCCATCTAATAACGCTTCCATAGCGTGTCATTGAACCATCGAGTAAACCCTTGATGATTTCGGGATTTTTAACTAAAAGAGTTGCATCAATCAGCATTTTACTTTCTCCTGTTTAACGATTGTAAACTTCAATGTTTCCGTAGGCTTCCATTTGCAATCTAGGGGAGATTGTAAGAGTACGTGATAAATCAGCTAATTTACGGAAAGCATCATATCTATCCAGTTGATCCACATTTGAATTGAATCCTTCATCAGCTTGATTTAGCTCTATATAGACTAGATAAATATCATATTCTGATTCTTCTCCTTTGGGGACTGAATACTCCATGATATTACGTTTTATTTGAGAGTATTCAGTTTCAGAGCCTAGCCATAAATATTTCGTGATTTCATAAAGTGATTCCCCATCATTAGAATTAATGCGGCTTTTTGCCACCAGTAATTTAAGAAAATCTGCTTGTGAATGAGACACTACTAAAATTAAAAACTGATTAGTAACTTTTGGAATTGAAGGAGTTGGACTTGAAGGCGTTTGAACTGTAGAAACAGTAGGAGCCAGAGGATTAGGATTATCTTGTCTGGGTTCTTCTCCACGAGTTGTTTGTTGTTTTTGTTGATTGAGTATATATATCCAGTAACCAATTGCGGTAATAGCGAAAGCAATAAGTACAATAAATTCCATGTTTTCCCTCCTAATGTTCATTCGATTAAAAAGCGCGTTTATATATTGATAGAATCCATATCGAGTTGGTATAAGCCAATTTTGCTTTTCTATTGTGCCTTCTTGATAAATATAATTTGTTAAGTCTTTTATTTCAGGCTGATGATCATAACCTCTCAGAATATAGGCAGAAATATCTTTATTTATACCAAGCTCTTGGCACCAAATTCTAGTAGAGTGATACAAATAAAAATCAACAGGATTACTACCTCTTAATTCATGTCTTATTCGTTCTCTTACTTCGTTTAACTTCTGATAAAACATAATTGTTAATCCTTAAAGAATAGATTGTTTAAAGAGGGAGCAAGATGCTCCCTAAAATTATACAGCAGACTTAAGATTGATGACAATCTTCTTCTAAATTTTGACAAACCGCTGTTGCATGATCTTTTTGAACTTCAAAATCAAGCCAAAACTGTTTTTCCTGCTCAAAGTTTTCCTCAATGATAGTTAATTGTTGTTGCAAAGCACGTTCAGCTAGATTGGTAATCTCATCAACGGATTCTTCAAAGATACTGCTAACATCATCTAACCGTTTAAGAATCCAGTCAAGCAAAATATCCCACAAACTTCCTTTCCCTTTCTCAATTCCACTTAACCATTGTTTTGCCATTAAGTCGGGAGAAGGAAGGAGAAGTTCAACATACTCGATATCTTCGTAAATATTCCGAGTTACAGCTTCTTGGTAATTACGGGTTACGGGTCGTGTTTTTGTTCTCGTTTTTGTGCTAGAGAAACAAGAACCATCTTCATAATATTCTGTGTAGTTCTGATATTCTGTTTTTGTGCGAGTTTCATATTCTGTTTTCGTACCAACGACTTCTTTTTGTTTGGATCGATTTTGTTTGATAGGCTCGGAAAGTTCAAAAAACTTCTCAGGTAAAGTTGGCAAGTTTTGAGCTAACTTTTTCCGTAAATTACTGATGGCTGCTTTTTCAAGGTTAATCGAAGAAAAGTTTTCATCTGACAAACAAACTTTTAATCTCTTAACTTGCTCATTAACTAATGATTCTAAAGCTTGTTCAAATTGTTGAGCTTTTCCTTGCAAGAAAAACTCTGCTCTTGCGGATATAGCTTCTCTCATCGTGTGATATAGCAGGCGAAAATAGCGTTCATCATGTTCAATTTCTTTTTTTCCCTTATCATCATCAGCCCGTATACGCTTAACTAAGTATTCTGACTTAGAAGAAAACTTACTGAGTCTTCGACTAACATTATCATAGGCTTTAGAAATATCATCAGCCAATGAAGGTAATGTGACTTCCCGTAGTTTATCTCTTAGCTCAAAAGCTCCTTGATTATTCTTAAGAGAATCGCGAACTGGAACAATTAGAACTTTGGTTAAGTCTCCTTCTACCTCATTAACAGCATCAAAAATAAGAGAAAATCCATCAAACCCTTTTTTTTCAGCAGCTTGTTTAATTTTAATCCGAGTATTTGGATCGTCGCTTTTCAACCCTGCTATCAGTTGCTCAATTTCGCCCTTAAATTCTTTCCCAATTTTCTTGATATTTTTATGCAAATCTTGACGGATTTTAGCGATTTTATCTCTTTCTTGTTTAACCTGTTCTTGATTGTAAATTTTTCGGGTTTGAATCAGAATATCGAGAGATTGTGCCAAAGCATTGTAATTGTCGAATACTTCCAACAATACAGGAAGTATTACCAGTTCTGAAAATGATTCTTGAACCCGTCCACGGAAGCAATCCCAAAGTTCTCTACCACCACTCCATTCTAAGGAATAGCGGAGAATTTTTCGCATATTTTCATCATCAATAGCCTCATTGTCTTCTACCTGATCTTCAATATCACGAAACCAATTCTTTAAATCTCGGTTCTCTTTAGTATTTGATTTAATAACTCCTGCACAGTCTTGAAACATAGCCTTAAGGAGTTTTAACCGTAGCTCCTGATTGATCGGTGATGGTTCGTTAAAAGCTCCTGAACCCCAAGCACACTGAGCATAATATAAAAGACGAGCATTAAAAGGAAGAACATCAGGAAGTTCTGGAAGTGATAAGACCTCTTTAATTTCTTCTCTTAACTTATCAATCCGCACTGATAGGGGTAAATCATCTGCTCCTCGGTTATCGACCCGATTTAAGATGAAAATCATCGAATCCGTGCGTCCCTGTAGGTATTCGACAACTTTCTTTAATTCTTCTAATAGGCGTTTTCTGTGGTCATCATCTACCTGCATATAGTCCAAAGCGACTAAACTAAAAGCTTTATTAACTTGCTTTTGGATAGTTGCTAAGTTAGTCCGGTCTTGAACCGATTTCAAGCCAGGTAAATCAATCAATTCAACTCCTATTCCGTTGGGTAAACCTAGCAAAGAAGCATCACAAGCAGGTAAAAGAGGAACATAAGCGGTTATTTGTGGCGCAACATACTCACGCTTTTTCCGCGCATCGTGATAGGAGTGCATCACGGTGCGAATTCGCTGGTATAAATCCTCATCACTTAATCCCGTCCATTCACCAGCCTCCCAAGCAGCATCTTCCGTTTCTGCAATCATTAATCTCTGTTCTTGAGAATGTTTGATGGTTAATACACCCCCACTCATTTCTCCGGCTTCAATAGGCGCAATTTTCCGACCAATCAGCGCGTTAACAATCGTTGACTTTCCAGAGGAAGTTGTGCCCAGAGTAGCAATCCGAAAACTAGGATTTTCTAGGCGTTGGACGGCTTCTTGATAAACAGTTAAAAAATCCTGTAGGCAAGATTGAATCCCCGAATCAGCAAAAACATCCGGGGACGAGTTGACTAAGCTAGAGACTGAGTTGCCTAATTCTTGTAAAAGGTTGCGGGTGTTGTTTAACTTAGATTCGATTACAGGCATGGCAAAAATGCTTCCTTAATGATCTTTGTTAAGTATAACTAAGGAGGCACGGCGTCGGACATCGTACATCCACGGATGTTTTAAACCTGGCCACAAAATAAAGAGTGACTCTTAAATCAACTTGTAGAGTGCCTCGGAGATTGATTATTTCGATTTTAACAGGTTTATTCTGCTCCGGGGCATCCTACACACTAGGCTGTCCCGCACCTTGCGTTGTATTTTTCGGGCGGGCGGGACACCCCACAATAATTTCATCAAACTTGACTGTACAATTTGTATGCGCCTGAGCTTGTTAATCTCATTATTATGTTTAGGGGGTAATGGGTGTCATCCTTAACATAATAATGAGTTGATGCAGAGTGAGCGGCCGATCGCCAATTACCAATGACTAATGACTATTGATAGCGAATGTTTGCTTGTTTTAAGCGCCGCAGAGCTTCTCCCAGTCGATCGCAATCTGCAATCAAACTAATTCTCACATATCCTTCGCCGCCCGGGCCGAAAGCATTGCCAGGAGTCAGCACAACACCAGTTTGCTGCAAAACATTCAGGG
>JAUBOH010000428.1:0-5425 GCA_036700145.1 Microcoleus occultus BM001215366 | reverse complement strand
GACTTCGGCTTATCCTTTGTATGCGGGTTTGCGAAGTGCGATCGCCCTGCAACACACATGGGGTACGATCGAGGAAAGGTATGCAGAAATCTGCCGTTTAAGCAAGTATCTCTGGGAATGTTTGTCGGATCTCAGTCATGTAGAATGTTTGCGAACTTCTGCACCGGAAGCGGGTTTAGTTTCGTTTCGAGTAACTAACGGGATGCCGCATAAAAAGCTTGTCGATTTGTTGGAGAAACAGGGAGTTATGGTGCGGACAATTCTTAATCCTGATTGCGTGCGGGCTTGCGTTCACTATTTTACCACTGAGGCGGAGATCGATAAGTTGGTTGGGGCGATCGCCATCGCGTAGGGTGCGCCGCCTGGGGCTATTTCAAATAGCTGGAAAATCTCATAGCGACGCATCTACAAAATTAGGGGCGAACGCCATAAGTCCGCATACGGGTTATGGTGTGGCTGGAACAATTATTATTAAGAAGATTTTGGGTATTCCTGAAGTATAAATGTCTGCGGGCTAGCTTTAAGATTCTGTTTCATCACCCGCAGCAGACGATTGTCCATCGGCTGTGTATCTTGAGTGAAAAAGTCGTCGAGTACCTGCACTTTGCCTGCATAGTCTCGATCGGCTTTACAAATTACAATTCCTGCATGATTTGAGGTTGTAAAGTGGAGATTGATAAAATCTTGACGATTTTCTGTAATGACGGCGCGCCCTGCGTTTGTCGCGTACATCAAGACTTCATCATCTGGAATTTTTTGATTGGCTTGTCCGGCTTCATAGGATGTCAAAACATCGTAACCGCGCGATCGCAGTAAATCAACCATTGCGATCGGGAAGTTTTCATTTGAGTAAAACTTTAGCATCGGCAGTTATTCATTTTCAGCAAGCCACAGATCGATTTCTTCTCGGTTGCGATCGTAATAGTTCGCAACCGCTTGCAAATCTTGAAGGGTTAGTCCTGGATAATTATAGAGAAGTTCGGCTTCAGTTGCGCCCTGTTGTTGGTAGGCGATAATCGTCCAGACGGGAATGCGGGTATCGCGAATTCGCGCTGCACCGCCACAAATTCCTGGAGTTTTGTGAATGGGATGTTGAAGGGTTTGGACGAATTGCAGCGTTTGTGCTAGTAAGTCATCAGGCAGTGTTTCAATGGTTTGGAGAAGTTGTTCTTTGATGCTCATAATCGATATCCAGATGCAATAGCGGTTTACACATTGGCAGCTTCGATAATTTGCTCAGCAGCAATAGATGTGTCTATTTCCTGAGAGTGGGCCGCATAAAAAGCGAGAACTTCGTTCACTTGAGCTTCACTTAATTCATACTCAGCGGCAATTTGGTTTGGCGAAAAACCCCATTTTTGAGCTGCGATGACTACTGTTTGCACCCGCAAGCGAGTGCCGCGCAAAGGCGCACCTTTATTTAAGTTGATGCCAATCACCTGGTTTATAAAGCCTTGTAAGCTTCACCTTCTGCGATTGCTTCACTCCTTCGGTAATAACGTGTGAAGCTACCGGACTCAATATCGCGTACAACCTGATGTCAATTTTTAATAAATAACATGATCCTGCAAGTAAAAGACTTACAGTACCTGCAAGCAGAAACTCATTTAAAAAACTTACAGCACCCGCCAGTAGTAACTCATTTTTTGCCAAGGTGCTTATTTCTGGGGATATCGCCTTAGTGCTGCGTTGAAGCTCTTGCCAAGTCACGGGAACTTCAGCAGGATTCTGGCTAATCACAGGCAACCAACTTGCACAAGGAAATTGATCCTCTAAACCCTGCAACCTTTCCCGTGCTTCCCGCACCGAAACATACAAAGACTTTCCGCTTGAAAACGCCACAAGAAAACCTTTTAAAAATTCTTGTGCAACTAGATCGGGAACTGACTCTCGCATGACTATAACTTGTGGAATGTTCAATTCCTCTAGTTCGCGAGCCAATCCTAATCCATCACAGGAGTTAAAAATTGCTAGTTTCAGCCCCTGTTTGATGGCTTTTCTTAAACCATATTTTAATTCTTCAATAGTTACGCTATCCATCTGATTGATACAAATTTGACCTTGTTCAAAATTGTTATGGCTCGAACTATGACCAGCAAAAAATAGGATGTCCCATCCCTTTTCATCCCAAAGATATCTGTTTAACTCGCTACGCTGCGGCTCTGCAAGAAATGTAATTTCGCAATTTGGTAACTTCTCTAATAGTTCTCGTTCTTGCTCGATATTAATGCCTGTACTATTACCAAGAATAGCTAAAATTCTAACTTTATTTCGAGAGATAGCTTTGGTTGCTCTTTCGACTCGTCTATATTGATTGGCACTGAAAGCAACTTCAGCTTTGTTGTAAAGTTCAAAAAAATTCCAGAGATGCCAAGGCAGTTGTCGCAGCCGAGTATCTCCAGTTTGGATGATAAACCGGAATTCATCAGATGGAGCTAAGTTTACAAGTAGTTGTTCTTTAATAGGACGAAACAGCTCTGAGTTAAGCCACATATTTAGGCTCAGGCTTAATATCTGGGCTTTTTCTTTAATATCAACCATAGAAAAGTTGGTAACTTCTGCAAATCTCCGTTCCAGCCTTCGGATACCTAATCTTAGCGTGTTGTAGGCTAACTGCCAACTGCTATAGTGTTGGTAGATTTCTGGAGCTGGTGGCAACCTACCTCTGATTTCAGTCAATGGAAAATAACCATCTTCTGAAATCTGTAACGTGACTGGAAAACCTTGTTCCAATTCACCAGCGCCGATTTTTAAGATAACTAACTTACTCATTGCTGTTTTTTTCGATATCTTATACTGGTTCAAATTACAAAATTTTCGGTGAAGCTGGTATTGTCAAGTGCAACTTTGATACTAAAGGGCTCACCCGCTTCGCCACTGAACTCTAACTGAATCCAATTATCAGCTTGTCTAGATTCTGCCATGAGAAAAATTTCCTCTTCATCTAGGACAATCAGTTGAATATTTGGTGGTAGATAATTTTGCCTGTCTACGGGATGAATTTGTAACATAATTCCTACTTTTTTATTACTTTCTGGAGTACGGCTAATAACCAGTCCTACTCGACGATTGACTGGTTGCATCCCAAAGTCAATCATCTTGGCAACTCTAGTAGATTTAACGACATCAGCAGGCCTAAAGCAGAACTCTAAACCCGATTGCTGTGTTTGTAAGAATTCTTCAAGTGTCTGCCAACCAGGTCGTTGAATAACATTTTGCAACCATTGGCTTAAGTTGACGGAGTTGGGTACGATCGCAACTTCTGACACAGTTCCCAAACGCACATCCAGAACAGGAAACCCTAATAACTCTGGGATTTGCCCGGTTTTGAACATCCACTCAACCACCTCGATATCTTCGGTGGAACTGTTGAGAACTAGCAATATGCTACCTGGTTTGATTTCCTCTAGTGTCATCTCGACATCTCCCACAACATTTTTTAAATGAGCAATAATAGCTTCCGCTCGTGCCCTGTCAACTTCGTTAACAGTACCGCTCAAAACTAGCGTAAAAAATCTGGTTTGAGTGTCATCAGACTTCGGAGATTTGGGTGTCCGAAAATGAATGTTTTCACCAGTGATGTTTCCACCAGTGCGATTGATGTTTTCACCAGTGCGATCCGAATATGAATTTGATATCACTTTGGTTGCTGTTTCATCTGCTTCTGGTTCTGAATCAAAGGGTTTGGACTTTTCGCCCACTAGCTCAGGCTTGTATTTGGCAAAAACGGTCATCAAGTCAGCCCGCCTAGAGCGACGTTCACCTGAAGAGTCGTTTAGCCCAAAAGCTTTGCATATCTGTGCAATTTGGGTTCTGACGGTTCCGGGCTCAATATTCAAGGACTGGGCGATCGCCGAATCCGTCTGACCAGCCAATAGCATCCGCAACACCTTCATGCGCTTGGCTGGCAGTTCCGCGAAAGTTTGCTCAAATTTAGACTTGTCAAGGTTTTGCATATCCATAGAACCTATGATACTGCATACTATTATAATAATCTGCACCTGATTGGATTTTTATGCAGAATCGAGCATTTTATTAACATTAATTTACATTTAACTTTTTTATTGAAGTCACTTGACACTTCTGTGCAACATGGCTAGTATCTAAGTATTCATCTGCATATATATCTGCAAGTGAATAAAAAACGGCGTTCCACTGAGGAATCGCCGCTGGTCAAAAAATACACCTCCAAGGTAGCATCATGGACAACTTATTACATGACGATCGCCCGTCGCGAAAACCCCGACAGGCCAACGGCATCGTTCTGCTGTGCGAAATTCTCCTCATTCTCTTGCAAGCCAACACTTCCAGCGAGAAATGGTCGCAACTGCAACAGCTTTGCCCCCAACTAATCGAGACTCACTGGCGCGGCTACAGCTATATCCGGTTGTTTTCCTGCTGCTTGTTCGAGATTTTGATCGTCCACCTACCACCGGCGACAGACACCGGGATTCACGATCACGACTCTTTGTACAATGTAAATATTTTGATTGCTGGCGAAGCAGCAATGGATACCATCTACAAAATTCGGGGCGGGAAGCCTAAAGTCGTTCGAGAAAAGAAAATGACCCAAGGGAAATTTTCTCTATTGACGCGGTACAGACCTCACAATCTTTCTTGTCCAGGATCTGCGATCGACCCAACGATGACCCTGAACATTCATTTCCCCAAGCGAACTGAATCTTAAGCGATTGGCGATCGCATTTTTCACGATTGCGATCGCCTCCCCACAGCTAAATATTGCCAATCTTCAATACATCAACACTCTTTACTTGACGAGGAAAAATCAGATGACTACTTGCCCTTACAAAGATAATTCCAGCCTCAAAAAATTGCCCTGCAATTGGCATTCCCACCCTCAAAACTCGAATATTCGGCTGTGCGACTGTGGCAATTTCTACAAAATCGATGAATTAGTCGAACCCTTCCAAGGTTCGCAGTCTTTCTTTGTTGTCTTGACGATCGTTATCCTGGTACTTGGGCAAGCTGTGCGCCTTGAAAAACCGGATTTGAATGCACCAGTACCCCAAAATTACAACCAGCTTAAAGAGATCCGGTAGCAGAATTCATACCTGCTTATAAAAAAGCCGATCGCCCTTTCTGCAAAAAACACCAAAGGTCGATCGCCCTTTTCACCTAAATCAATCTCAAATTACCCACTCCCACAAAAAAAACCTGGTTTTTACTTAATCTGTCGTCTTCAACGCAGTATTCTCGCAAAAACCCGGTTTCTCAGATCCTAATTAATGATTGTGTCCGTGCCCACCATGATTGTGCCCGTGATCGTCATGAGAATGACCATGATCGCCATGATTATGCCCATGATCGCTATGAGAATGTACGTGATCGCGGACAACCAAATTTGGATTCACCGCGATCGCACTTTCACTCAACAACGCTTCAATTTGAGGATTAGCCCACTCCG
>JAUBOH010000427.1:0-5432 GCA_036700145.1 Microcoleus occultus BM001215366 | reverse complement strand
GACTTCGGCTTATCCTTTGTATGCGGGTTTGCGAAGTGCGATCGCCCTGCAACACGAATGGGGTACGATCGAGGAAAGGTATGCAGAAATATGCCGTTTGAGCAAGTATCTCTGGCAGCATTTATCGGAAATCAGTCACGTAGAATGTTTGCGGACATCTTCACCGGAAGCGGGTTTAGTTTCGTTTCGATTAACTAACGGGATGCCGCACAAACAGCTTGTCGATTTGTTGGAGAAACAGGGGATTATGGTGCGGACAATTCTGAATCCCGATTGCGTGCGGGCTTGCGTTCACTATTTTACCACTGAGGCGGAGATTGATAAGTTGGTTGGGGAAATAGCAATTCAATTAGTATAGCCGGAGTGGGTTTATCTATAGTCTTGGACTCGCGGATAATCAGAAACCGGGTTTTTGGGAGAATACTCGGTTACAGTCGCAGAAACTGTGAAAAACCCGGTTTCTTCGGTCGGAGTGCGTAAGTCGCGTTACACTTAATTAAAAGGAGAATTTTCTGTCAACAAACAGCGAGTATTACATACCAGAATTCTCTCTGACACAGCAAACAATACAGGGAGAGGATATCCCCTTACCAGATCCGCTAGCAGAAGGACTACCCCATACAACACTTGGAAAAAGAGATGGAAGTGATAATATTTGTTACCGCCAGTCAGCAACCTTTCCCTCATCAACTTGGCCGAAAGCTAATGGCTATGATGTACCTTGGGGTAGAGTGGATTGGACGGATCACGATCGCCCATCCGATCATCCCAACCCGCATATCCACGAATTCCGCTACAATTGGGAACAAAAAAGATGGGAATCTGGATTGCCACAATTTTGGTGGTATCGCAGAGAAGTTGATTAACTAAAGGAGAAGTTATGGATGCCTGTTTTGAAATATTACTTTCGACAAGACAGACTCTTGAGTATTTAGAATGTCATCAGGAAACATTTACTTGGGGTGATGTAGAATATCCCCAAGGTGAAAAATATTACCTTTGGGGCAAATATATAAAATTAGTACAGCGGGAAATTCCGCCCCATATAGTCAAGCGCTTACCCCCCGCTTATGGAAGTATGCAATGGCTGAATTTTTCCGTGCAAGGGAAAGGATTAGACTTGTTAGAATCCGAGGTTAATGGTTCAGAGATAGATTGGGAAGGCAAAACATTTGATGATTTTCTCAAGTTGATTCTGACTGAGCAACCTCAATGGGTTGTGATATTTGAATGGCACTGCGATCGCATAGATAGTCTATATCAGCAGAATGTTAGTGAGTGTATTGGTCAGATTAAAAATAACTTGAAATGGGAGAATAATAGAGAGGGATTTCTTGTACTATCTTTACCAGAAAATGAGGTTGGCTCATCTGCGATCGAGTTCGCCCGCAATCGCGCGGACTTCATGCTAGAATTTAATCACCAGTCATAACAAATCAATATGAGTGGAATTGACCGTGAACTTACTTTAGAAACCAGAACGAGTCTCATTGACAAACATCTCCCCGGAACTCAAAAAGCCGAAAGCGAACTTGAAAGCGAAGGGATTGTCCATCTTTTTAATGATAGAGAAACAATGGAAAGAGTCGCCACAGAAATTAAGCTAAGAGGGGAACGCACAGGAGCCGACGATTTAGAGGATAATTACGAACGCTATGGATTGTACTTTTCAGAACCAATTGGTTATATACTAAAAGCAGACGGTACTCTGATATCACTAGAATACGGTGAAATAAAAATTAAGAAAACCACAGGTAAATATCATGTCATACCTCGCACAAGACCCCGTACAAGCTACTAAGATCAGTCAAGAATCAGAGCAAGAGACTGAGTGGGAGTTTGCGGAAATCTGGGCTGATACTCTGATATCTCCTCCTTATATCCTGATGTTAGTTAAGGCAAAATCAGGGATATTTTGCATTCATAATCCGGCACAAAACTATAAAGTTATTTTTTCTAGTGAAAATTACGAAGATGCTAAAATGTGGCTGCTAGAGGATGAATATGAGCGTTTGAATAGTCGCATTTTGCAAGAAGTATGAAGAGATTTCACTAAAAAGTTGCCGATCAACTAAAGTGGGACTTACGTCCAAGCGAAGATTTATCAGTAGAGGGGTGAGATTACAGGGCTTTGTGATAAACTAAGAGTTAGAGTCTATATATATTCCCTATGACTAACCAGCGCCTAGAATCCTTCCAAACAGCCTTCCAGAATCTTCAGTTACTTCCTTTAGTCACCGTAGAGCAACTGAATAAATTTCATGTGGAATATGGCACTGAGATTTTAGAAGAATTGGAGCATTTGGTTGAAGATTGCTCACCAAACAATAACAAAATCATTTTTACAGGTCATCGTGGGTCAGGCAAATCGACATTGCTGGGTCAATTTTGCCGGGACACGCAGAATCGCTACTTTGTAGTGTTCTTTTCAATTTCTGACCTGATTGAAATGTCTGATGTAAATCATATTAACATTTTGTTTGCTATGGCAGTAAAGCTGATGGAAGCAGCAGAAGAACGCCAGATTAAAATTGGTTCTAAAACAAAAAAAGCTTTTTATCAGTGGTTTAATAAGCATACTCGAACTGAGGGAAGTTCAGTTGATTCGAGCATTGAGCTAGAAACGAGTGGGGAAGCTGGTGTCAATGCTTTTTTTGTGAAATTTTTTGCCAAATTGAAAGCGACTTTGAAGGCAAACTCTGTGATTCGTGAGGAAATTACGACTGAGTTTTCGAGACGGATTTCAGACTTGATCGATCGCATCAACGACATCGCTAGTGCGATTCAAGCGGCGTGCGGACAAGAAGTTCTGGTTGTGATTGATGACCTTGATAAACTCGACCTAGAGATTGTCGATCGTGTTTATCGAAATAATATCAGTGCGTTATTTCAGCCTCAATTTCGGATTATTTATACAATTCTAATGGCAGCGACACGAGATATGTCGTTGCGAGGAATTATTCAGAATGCTACGAACAATAAGATTCAATCAATGTGGGCGACAAAGTTGTTTCCGCGTGGAGAAGATAGAGTTCCCAATGCCTCTCCTGTCGCAGAAGCTGTAAAAGTATTTGAGCAAATTCTTTACAAGCGAATCCCCAAGGAGTTGATTGCACCGGAAGCAACTCAAATGATGATTGTTAAAAGTGGTGGCGCATTGCGAGAATTTATTCGTTTAGCTAGTCTGTGCTGTGGGTTATGTTTGAAGCAATTACGTCGCACACCAGACAACCAAGATTTGAAAATTACGTCTGAGATTTTGCAAAACGCTATTAAAGACTATCGGATTAATTTAACAGAACCTCTTGGACAAAACCGCTATCAAATTCTAGTGGATGTATACCAAAATTATTTACCAGAAGATGGAATGGATCAGGATTTCTTGGATTTATTGCACACGCTCTACATCCTAGAATATCGCAATGACGATTTGTGGTTTGGAGTTCATCCAGTGGTTCAGGAAATATTGCAGCGGCGTGGATTAATTGGAGCGGAGGGGTAAATGGTTGACACTGAAATTATGGACGATCAATCAATTAATGAGGATAGTTACGATAGCCTTGTCTCTTTAATTGAAGCAAGTAAAGGTGTATTGTCATTGTTGATTGCCTCCTGTAAACCGGGAGATTTTCAAACCCAGATTATTAATCGTTACGAAGCTGAACTTGCTCCGAATATCCCCTGTTATCGCGTGGTGTTGAATCAAAAAGAACCAAGTCTAAGAGCTGCGTTGGAGCAACTGGTTCAGGATTGCCCAGAGTTAAAAGAGCCCCACGCATCAGCCGCAATTACTGTAACGGGAACGGAGGCTTTGATGGAGTTTGTGTCAAAAGCTGATTCTAATCATCAGTCTGAGTTAAGCCGTTTTTTCGGCTATTTGCAATGGACGCGAGAGGCGTTACGAGAGTTTCCTTATCCGATCGTACTTTGGGTAACACCAAATATTCTGAGTCGCTTGAGTCTGGAAGCGCCGGATTTTTGGAGTTGGCGGAGTGGCGTATTTCGCTTTGTGTCGCCTGCGGTGGAAGCAACGGGTGTGATTAACAGGAATGGGGAAATTTCTCTGCTGATTGAGCCTGAGAAAAGACAGACTTTACCCCTAGATGAACTGTTAGAAAAAGTAGAAAATCTAGAGCAACAAACTCTGGAAACTCCTGCATTAGCAACCCTATACAATCGAGTTGCTAATAGTTATGCAAGCCTGGTAAAGACGCGCCACCCAGAGGATTATTCACAGGAGATCGATCGGGCAATTCATTTCTTTGGCAAGTCACTTGCTTTACAAAGAGCATTTAACTTACGCCTGGAGGAATCTGACACTTTGTTAGAGTTAGGTGATATTTACCGTGACTTAGGATTGTGGGAACAGGTATTCCCTCTATATAAGCAGTCTTTAGAAATTGCTAGGAGTTTGAAAGATAGCCTACGAGAGGCGGCTGCTTTGGGGCGACTGGGGAATCTTTACCAACAATATCCTCTAGGCGATCGGGCGAATAATTTGGAAGAGGCGATCGCATCTTACAATGTTGCATTCACCGTCTACACCCGCGATGCTTTTCCCGAAGATTGGGCAATGACGCAAAATAATCTGGGAAATGCCTACCATAACAGAATCAGGGGAGATAAAGCTGATAATATCGAACTGGCGATCGAGTGTTATCAGGCTGCATTATACGTCTACACCCGCGATACCTTTCCCGAAAAATGGGCGATGACGCAAAATAATGTGGCAATTGCCTACAGTAACAGAATCAGGGGAGATAGGGCTGATAATATCAAACGGGCGATCGCATCTTACACTGTTGCATCACTTGTCCTGACCACACAAGGTATAAAAATTGCTGTGAATAGCATTCGTGCTGATGGAAAAAGAGAAAGGATGCGATATGTAGATCAGACATTTGAAGGCGAAATTGAGCGGGTACTTAAATAGTAATTATCCAGAAGAAGTTAAACAACAAATTAAACAAAAATTACTAGACGCCATGAAGCAATCTTTGAAACGTATCTAGATTGGCGAGGGTCAAACTGTAACTACGTCTCCCTCCCATAGCCGCAATAATTGAATTGCAGATAGCAATTGTCAGGTAAAAAAGCCGATCGCCCTTTCTCCAAAAAAACAAAGGTCGATCGACCTTTTCACCTAAATCAATCTCGATTTACCCACTCCCACAAAGAAACCGGGTTTTTACTTAATCTGTCGTCTTCAACGCAATATTGTCGCAAAAAACCCGGTTTCTGAGATCCTAATTAATGATTGTGCCCGTGTCCACCATGATTGTGACCATGATCGCCATGATTGTGACCATGATCGCCATGAGAATGCCCGTGATCGCCGTGAGAATGCGCGTGATCCCGAACAACCAAACCCGGATTAACCGCGATCGCACTTTCACTCAACAACGCTTCAATTTGAGGATTAGCCCACTCCG
>JAUBOH010000426.1:0-5452 GCA_036700145.1 Microcoleus occultus BM001215366 | reverse complement strand
AATGCCCTGTTTGGCCAATGCCCTGTTTGGCCAATGCCCTGTTTGGCCAATGCCCAATGACTAATAATTAAGGCCGCTCAAAAGCCGAAGCAGGTTTGAAGTCTTCTTCAGGAACGCCCTGCAAAGCTTGGCTCATAAAATCGCGCCAAACAGGGGCGACAATTGTACCGCCAGTAGCACCGTAGCTCATCGGTGTGTAATCGTCGTTGCCGATCCAAACAGCCACCGACAACTGCGGCACGTAACCCACAAACCAGATATCCCGTTCTGAGGAAGTTGTACCAGTTTTCCCAGCAGCCGGCCGCCCGAGTTGGGCCGCCCTTGCCGTTCCGCTGTTAATTACCCCCTGCAGGGTGCTGTTGACAGAAGCCGCAGCCCACGCATTGAGAACTAATTTGGGTTTGGGCGTGTTGTCGAGCAAGACGTTGCCGCTGCTGTCAGTGACTTGCACGATAAACGTGGTGTCAGAATGCCAGCCGTTGTTCGCGAAGGTAGCAAAAGCTCCGGCCATTTCTAAAGGAGTCAGGTCAACTGCACCCAAGGGTAAAGAAACCACGGGTTCCATCGGACTTCTGATGCCGAGGACGCGACAAATTTCAATCACTTTATTCAATCCGACTTCTTGGCCGAGCTTGACAGCGGGAATGTTGAGCGATACTTCCAAAGCTCTGCGGATGCTGACGGCACCGGAGAAGCCGCCGCCGTAGTTTTGAGGGTAGTAGTAGCCGTCGCCGTCGCGGTATCCGACAGGAGAGTCGTAGACAACTGAATCGGGGCCGTATTTGCCGCTAGCAAAGGCAGCGTAGTAGATGAAAGGTTTAAAAGAAGATCCGGGCTGGCGGCGTGCTTGAATGGCGCGGTTGAACTCGCTCTTTTGGTAATCGACTCCGCCCACCATTGCTTTGACGAAGTGGGTGCGGGGATCGACGGCTGCTAGGGCAATTTGACCTTGGTCGCGATCGTAAAACAATCCTTGGTAGTAAAGCCTTTCGTGCCACGCTTTGACGGTTTCTTCGGCTATGCGCTGCATTTTGAGGTCGATCGTGGTTTGAACGCGCATTCCTCCCTTGAGCACAGCATCTCGCCCGAAACGCCGAGTCAGCTCCTGGACTACAGCCTGTGTCACGTAAGGAACTTGAGAGCCGCCAAAAGAGCTAATTTTACCAAGCTTAATCTTTTGTTTGCGAGCGGCAGCCTCTTCAGTCGGCGTAATCCATTTCAACTCCTTCATGCGGGTTAAAACGATTTCTTGTCGATCTTTTGCCAACTTGTAATTGACGAAAGGACTGTATTCTTCGGGGGCGGAAATTAAGCCGGCCAGCATCGCTGCTTCTGCCAAACTCAAATTATCTGCTGATTTGTTGAAATAGCTGCGAGATGCTGTCTCTACGCCGTACAAGTTGTGACCAAGGTAGATTTGATTCAGGTAAAGTTGCAGAATTTGGTCTTTGTTGAGAATTTGCTCCAAGCGGATAGACATTACCGCTTCAGCTACTTTGCGACTGAGTTTTGACTGGGGAGATAGAAACAGGTTCTTGACTAGCTGCATTGTCATAGTCGAGCCGCCTTCAACGGTTCTACCTTTTTCTAGGTTGACTATGAGGGCTCTGGCTATCCCGCCTGGGTTGATGCCTTTGTGGGTGAAGAAGTTGCTATCTTCGATCGCCAGAACGGCCCGTTTCAGGTTCGGGGAGATTTTCTCTAGGGGTACGACATCCCGGTTGGCTTCGTCGTGGATGCTGGCTAGGGGCCTGCCGGTGATGTCGTAAATGTGGGTGGTTTCTGTGGGAGAGTAGGTTTGCAAGATGCGAACATCTGGCAAATTGCGGAAGCTGATCGCTAAGCCAACCAGTCCGCCAGCTACTACGGAACTGGCAAGCATTGTCATGCTGAGTATGGTTCCAGCGGTCACTTTACTGACTGACTGAACAAACTCGAATACGGGGGCTGAGTTTTCCGTGTTTTTGCGGACTGCGTTGGTTGACACGTGGATTTAACTTCCTCACTCGATTTGGGGCTTAAGACTTTTAATTTTAGATGGGAACCCTGGAGGCTGTCAGTCGATTTGAGATTTGAGATTTTAGATTTACTCCACAGATGAATCTGGGAGTTTGAACAAGAGTCTAAAATTTTGGGATCTGCACGACTGTTGTCGGGGGCTTGTATCCGTTTTTGGGCGGTCAGCTCATGAAAACCGGTCAGCTTTGGGATTATAGTAGCTTGATAGTTGTGTTTTTATGCGTCAACCAGTGAGTGTAACTAATTCTGCTGCACTTTGGCAAAATATATGGACGATCGCTCCTCTATGATTTCTTCTAACTTTTCTGGAATTTACCGGGGTGTCAGCGAGATTTTTCCCGATCGACCTGATTCTAGCAACAGAAATGAAAATTTAGCCCAATTGCTGGCTCATGTCGATCGACCGTTGCGAGTCAAACTGGGAATCGACGCCACAGGGGCGGACATTCACCTAGGCCACAGCATTTGCTTCCGCAAGCTGCGAGCTTTTCAGGATGCAGGCCACACGGCGGTACTGGTCATCGGAGATTTTACCGCAAGAATTGGCGATCCGACTGGAAAATCCGAGACGCGCGCTCAGTTGACTCCCGAACAAGTGGCCGAAAATGCCAAGACTTATTTAGACCAAGTGCGTCCGATTCTAGATTTTGACACGCCCGGACGTTTGGAAATTCGCTATAACTCCGAGTGGTTGTCAAAATTGGACATGGCGAAGATTTTGGAACTGCTAGGCACGATGACGGTGCAACAGATGCTCGCTAAAGAGGGATTTGATAACAGGATGCAGCAGGAAAATGCGATTTTCCTGCACGAGTTTCTGTATCCAGTAATGCAGGGTTACGATTCAGTAGTCTTGGAAGCCGATGTGGAGTTGGGCGGAACAGACCAAAAGTTTAATATTGCGGTGGGACGAGATTTGCAGCGGCATTTTGGGATGAAGCCGCAGTTTGGTTTGCTGATGCCGATTTTGATCGGGACTGACGGGGTACAGAAGATGTCGAAGTCTTTGAATAATTATGTCGGTTTGTCCGATGACCCGCTGACGATGTATTCTAAGTTGGAGAAAATTGCCGATAGTTCGATCGCCCAGTATTTTGAGCTATTGACAGATTTGCCGCTTGATGAATTGCCAGAAAATCCGCGAGAAAAACAGAAACTTTTGGCTGTGGATGTGGTAAGCCAGTATTATGGTTCGGAAGCGGGCGATCGGGCGCAACTCGATGCAATGGCGCTGGTTAAAGGTGCTGCGGGTGAAGCTGATGCTGTGGCGGAGTTTTCTTTGGCAAACGTGCAGTTTCCGGCTAAGTTGTTTTATATTCTGAGTGCTAGCGGGCTTTGTAAAAGCAGCGGCGATGCGCGGAAGTTGATGCAGGGCGGCGGAGTGAAATTGGATGGCGATAAAGTTTCTGATGTTAATCTCACTTTTGAATCATCGGCTGAATTATGCGGTAAGGTTTTGCAGGTTGGGAAAAATAAGTTTGTGCGATTGGTGTCTTAATTTTATCTGGGTTTTCAAGAAGGACTAAAGTCCTCACTACGAACCTTACTAGAATGATACTTTTGGTTGGTAGTAAGGACTTTAGTCCTTAAAGCCTTAGCAAAGAAGGACTAAAGTCCTCACTACGAACCTTACTGGAAATTAATATTTTATGATTGAAAATAAAATTATTGTTGCTTTGGATGTTTCGAGTCGAGCAGAGGCGATCGACCTGGTTGACCAACTCCCGGATGTATCTTTCTGGAAAGTCGGTTTGGAGTTATTCGTTAGCTGCGGCCCGGAAATTATTTCTATTCTGAAAGAGCGGCAAAAGCGGATTTTTCTGGATTTGAAGTTTCACGATATCCCGAATACTGTTGCTGGTGCTTGTCGTGCTGTTGCTAAGTACAATGTGGATTTATTGACTATTCATTCTACTTGCGGTAAGGATGCTTTGAAAGCGGCACAGTTGGCTTTGATAGAAGGGGCGGCGGCTGTGGATAAACCGAGTCCTAAGTTGATTGCAATTACTCTGTTGACGAGTTTGAATTCGCGACAGTTGGCTTTTGAGCTTAAAATACCTTTAGAGTTGCCAGAGTATGCTTTGCACATGGCATTGTTGGCTAAGGAAACGGGTTTAGCCGGTGCTGTTTGTTCTCCGCAAGAGGTGGAACAGTTGCGGAGGAGTTGCGGGGATGATTTTTTGTTGGTTTGTCCCGGTGTGCGTCCGAAATGGGCCGATGGAGGCGATCAAAGGCGATCGATGACTCCCAAGGCTGCGATTAATGCTGGTGCTGATTATCTGGTGATTGGGCGGCCGATTACTGCTGCGATCGATCCGGTGGCGGCTTTTGCGCGCATTTGTGAAGAGTTGGGTTGACAATAGGAATGTTTTTTTAACCGCAGATGAACGCCGATGGAATTTTATCTGCGTTTATCGGCGTTCATCTGTTGATATCTGCGGTTGCTGTAATGACACCCAAGGATATTGACAAACAGCAAAGTCCTAAATATAATTAGTATCAGCGTTACACTAATTATATTTTTATCACCATGAAAACCCTTGATAAAAGTCAATTAAAAGCTAACTTACTAGAATTCCTACAACTTGTAGAGCTAGAAGGCGAAGAAATTTTAGTGACTGATGGAACTAAACCATTTTTAAGAATTTCTCAGTATGAAAAGACTCTTTCAACGGAAGAATTATTTAAGGATATGCGGGGTAAAGTAAAATATTTTGAAGATTTAACTACCCCAACAACGGAAGAATGGCAGTAAGATATTAAAATTTACAGATTTCGACGCGAGATGAGGATTCTAACATTGATGCGTCTGGAGTCTCACCCTGACTAACTGCAATCTCTGTTTTTAATCCTAAAGTCTTCAGCAAACTAATAAATCGGTAAATCTCTTCTCCACCTGATACTTTCAGCAATTCCTCAAGTTTCTCCCAATTTTGTTGATTTTCGACCGCCATGATAGATACTTTACCTTGAGCTTTAACTACATCTCTGAGTACCGTCAGTAACAGTTCAGATTCCGGATCTTTTTCTTCTAAAATTGCTTGAATATAAGCAGCAGATTCTTCAATTTCTTGGAGGGATTTAATTAGATAGTCATGGTAGCTATGAGTTTTAGGCATCGTTTCTACTCCTAAATTCTATCCAGTATTCTTTGGCTTTGCGAATATCTCGATCTTGGGTACTTTTATATCCACCGCAGAGAAGCAGTACAATAGTTGAGTCTCTTTATCCAAAATAAACTCGGTAGCCTGGGCCGTAGTCGATTTTCAACTCAGAAACTCCCTCTCCTACTGATTTAGAGTCTCCTAAATTACCAAGAGCAACTCGCTGAAGTCTACCTTTTATTTTAGCTTTTCCTTGGCGATCGCGCAAAGAATCAAGCCACTCTTCAAAAGGGATTTTTCCCTCTAAGGTTTCGTAGGTTTGAATTTCT
>JAUBOH010000425.1:0-5461 GCA_036700145.1 Microcoleus occultus BM001215366 | reverse complement strand
CCCTTAAATAATATTGTTGGAAACAGCAATAGTTTAAACACCTTGAATTCGCCGGCGGCGAATAACCCTGGTGCGGGCAGCAGCAGCAGTTCCAGCAAATCTAGTTCCTTTGTCGATAGCAGCGGTGCGGGCAGTACCAGCAGCGCGAC
The DNA here is from genome assembly GCA_036700145.1 of Microcoleus occultus BM001215366. Lineage (GTDB taxonomy): Bacteria > Cyanobacteriota > Cyanobacteriia > Cyanobacteriales > Microcoleaceae > Microcoleus. The sequence continues at coordinate 5,312 of JAUBOH010000425.1, read as the reverse complement.
AGCCACTTCCCCGACGGGAAGCAGTACCAGCAGTGAGACTGCTTACGCTGCGGGGGCTACATCTAGCAGCGGTAGCGCCGCAGCGAGTGCTTCTACAGTCGCGCCCCCAACTACTAGCGCCACAGCTTCGGCTCCAGCAGCAGCGCCAGCGCCAGCGCCAGCGCCAGCGCCAGCACCAGCAGCAGCACCGTTAGGAGACAGCAGCGGTGCTAGCAGCAGCAGCAGCGCGACAGCGACTTCTGGGACAGGGAGCAGCAGCAGCACTCAGACAGCATCGGCTCCCGGCGGCACTTCTAGCACTGCGAGCGCCTCAGCTAGCAGCGGTTCAAATACTCCTCCGACTGCTAGCGCCACTGCTTCGGCGCCAGCGCCTACACCAGCACCAGCGCCTACACCAGCACCAGCACCAGCACCAGCACCAGCGCCAGCACCAGCACCAGCACCAGCACCAGCACCTGCACCTGCACCTGCACCTGCACCTGTACCTGCTGCGGCTGCGGCTGCTACAGACTCTGCACCAGCAATTAATATCACAGCGCCAACACCAGTACCAACACCAACACCAACACCAGCGCCAATACCAACTCCAACTCAAACACCAGCGCCAACTCAAACACCAGCGCCAACTCAAACTCCAACTCCAACTCAAACACCAGCGCCAACTCCAGCTCCAACACCCACACCGTCAAATAATGACGGTGCGGCGCTTGATTCGGTGGCTGGCGGCACTTCTAGCAATTCAAGTCCTTCTAATTTCTCTCCAGAGAGTGCGGGTGCTGGCGGCGAGAGTACGATAATTTCTGAGCCAACCGATAACCCTAACAGCTATTGGCCGATCGCACTTCCCGGTAACAATACCAACAACAGCAATGCTGACACCGCCCCTGCTCCTGAAGTTACCGCCCCAGAAAACAATCCTGCGGTATTAATTGTCACCTACGACAGCAACGGCGACGGATATTGGCGCGGTACCGACGACAGCGATGTCATTAGTTGCGGTAGCGAGCTCGATCGAATTTTTGCAGGAAGCGGCGATGATATTGTCAAAGGTAACAGAGGTGACGATGCGATCGATGGAGGTGATGGAAACGACACTTTGCGGGGAGGAAGAGGTCAAGATTTGCTGATTGGCGGTAACGGCGACGATTTTCTGTGCGGTGACTTCGGCACCGATACACTGATTGGAGGTAGCGGCGCTGATACCTTTGTATTTAGACCCGAGACAGCGAGTGGTGTGGCTAATGTATTTTTAGCCGATCGAGTTCTTGATTTCAATGCCGCTGAAGGCGATAAAATTGGTCTGACAGGAGGACTTTCAGCAGCAGACATGGCACTCGTCGCGTTTGATAGTGACGGTGACGGTACGGCTGACGCGACTCTGGTCAAGTTTAGTTCCAATAATGGCGATCGAATTTTAGCTGTTGTTTTGGGAACAGTTAACGCAGCCGGTGCAACAACTTTGAGCAATACTGATTTTATTACTTTGCCAAATAACATCTTGTAGCTAACCGTCAACCGTTAACGCGAACTCCCCCGCAGCAAGCGTCGGGGGATGAGTTGAATAAAGTTTTATAGGTTGAGAGAGAAAGATGAAAGACGTTTCCCAGCCATTGATTGAAGCAAGTGAAATCATCCAACTACTCAAACAAGACCTGCAATTAAAGCCATTTTGTCAAAAAGTTTTGCAGAAAAAAGTTATTGACAAAGCAGCCGGGGAACGGGGGTTAAGTGTGACTCCCGAAGAAATTCAAGTTGTGGGCGACCAACTCCGCCGCGAGAAGCGTTTGGAGAAAGCGGCCGATACCATTGCTTGGCTGGCAGATCAGATGGTTTCCGTAGAAGACTTAGAGGCCGGAATTTGCGATCGGCTTCTCACCCAAAAACTAGCCGAACACTTATTTAGCAAAGAAGTAGAAAAGATTTTCGTTCAAACCAAATTGCAATTCGACCAAATAATTCTTTATCAAATAATTGTTACAAACCTCCAGCTTGCCAGAGAAATATTTTATCAAATTCAAGAAGGAGAAATCAGCTTTTTTGATGCCGCTCACCTGTACGACATTGACGAAAATCGGCGGCATTTATGCGGTTGCGAAGGCAAGGTTTATCGGTGGGGTTTAAAACCAGACATAGCCATCGCAGTATTTAGCGCTAAACCGGGAGAAGTGATTCGTCCAATTGAAACTGAGCGAGGATATAACTTGTTCCTGGTAGAAAAGTTTCTTCCTGCGGAATTAACTCCTGAACGGTATCAAGAAATATTGCACAATATGTTTAACGAATGGCTGGCTAATGAGGTCAACTATTTATTGTACAATTGTAAAGTGTAGGTTGCAGGCGGAACACAGAGAAGCCCAATATCGTTTCCGGCTGCATCGATATTATTCAATCTTTGGGGCGGTGCGTGAGTGTAAATAGTCTCATTGTGGATTTAAATATTTCTCCCTCTCACTTTGTTAATTCTCATTTCCCCTCCTATCAATCATCTGCGTCCATCAGCGTTCATCAGCCTGCATCTGCAGGTTAAAAACCCACATAATTTTGCCGCCACCAAGCGCGGACTAATTTAATCTCCTCAAACGTATAGACTTCTTGCAAAAACTCATAAATTGCTCTCAATCTCTCATCTCCAATAATCTCAATTGCGTTGACAATCGCCTGCTGGCGTTCCGATTCCACCAACACGTTTATATCAACTTCCCGGCCCATATCCATCAACTCTACGAGATGCCCGGAAATAGTATTGGGACTCATGCCCCGCGCATTCGCTATGCCTTGAACTGTCAAACCTTGTCGGTATAGTTCCCACGTTTGCATCTGCGAATAAGACGCCACGTTAGCAAGAATCGGGGGATTGGCGACATCAACAGATGCAGCACCGGTTGGCAGTCCTTGTTCTTGGCAAAAAGTGCGAATTGCCTCTAAGAAAACCTTGCCGTATTTATCTCGCTTGTTGCTACCAACGCCGTAAACTTCCTCAAATTCGGTGAGATTTTGCGGGCGTTTTTCTGCCATATCTCGCAAGCTTTTATCAGCAAAAACTACGTAAGGCGGCACAAATTGTTCGTCGGCAATTCGCTTTCGCAGCGTTCGCAAGATGGCAAATAAACCTTCGACTTCTACTGCCAAAGAACGAGTTTTTCCCGGTACTTCTCGCTGCGGTTCGATCGCAATTTCGACCGCGCGCTGGCGTTTCATGATTTCCCAACTTTTTTCATTCAGTTTCAAAATGGGAAAACCGTCTGTTTTTTCGTCTAACAAACCTTGATTTAACAGCGAACGACTCAACCTTTTCCAATCGTCTGCACTTCGATCTTTGCCAATTCCGTAGGTAGAAAGTTGGTTGTGCTGGTATTGCAATACTTTTTGACTTTTTGAGCCGCGCAACACGTCAATAATGTGATTCATGCCGAATTTTTCTTGGCATCTCGCGATGCAAGAAAGAAATTTCATTGCCTCAAGTGTCCAGTCTTCTACTGGTTTTTTGTTGCAACAGTTATCGCAATTGCCACAATTCCCGGGAAATGAATCGCCGAAATAACTTAACTGAACTGTGCGGCGGCAATCGCTGGATTCTGCATAGTTAATCACTCGCCGCAACTGTTGGCGGGCTATGCGCTGTTCTTGCGGATCGGGTTTTTGGTCGATGATGTAATCGATGGTTTTGACATCGCCGAAGCCAAAAAATAAGGTGCAATGGGATGGTTCGTTGTCTCTGCCAGCCCGGCCTGATTCTTGATAGTATCCTTCTAAATTCTTGGGCAAGTCGTAGTGAATCACAAACCGTACGTCTGGTTTGTTAATGCCCATACCAAAGGCAACTGTTGCTACCATTACTTGCACGTCGTCGCGAATGAAGCGGGTTTGATTGGTTGTGCGATCGACATTGTTCATACCCGCATGGTAAGGTAAGGCTTCGATGCCGCTTTGTTGCAATTTGTAGGCAACTTCTTCAACTTTTTTGCGGCTGAGGCAGTAAATAATTCCTGAACCGCCTTTTTTTTGGATGATTTGTAAAACTTCGGCAAAACTGTGCTTGGTTTTGGGGCGGACTTCGTAGTATAAATTGGGGCGGTTGAAGCTGGCGACGTGGATGTAGGGATTTCGCAGAGTTAGCTGCTGGATGATGTCTTGGCGGACGCGTTCGGTGGCGGTGGCGGTTAGTCCCATAATGGGAATGTCGGGATATCGATCGCGCACTCGTTCCATTTGCCTGTATTCTGGTCGAAAGTCGTGTCCCCATTCCGAAACGCAGTGGGCTTCGTCGATCGCAAATGCCGAAATTCCTAACTTATTTGCTACTATATCTAAAAACGGTAAAAATCTCTCGCCCAGCAACCGTTCGGGCGCAACATACAGCAGTTTAATCTTACCTTCGAGAATTGCAGTTTCGCGCGATCGAGTTTCCATTCCGCTCAAAGTGCTGTTGAGAAAAGTCGCCCCAATGCCATTATCCTGCAAAGCTTCCACCTGGTCTTGCATCAGAGCAATCAGTGGCGAAACAACCACAGTCAATCCCGGTTTCAGCAAAGCCGGCAATTGAAAGCACAAAGATTTGCCACCGCCAGTCGGCATGACAATCATCATATCCCGTTTTTCGAGAGCAGCTTCAACAATTTCCCGCTGCCCGGGGCGGAAAGAGTCATAGCCAAAAAAATGTTTGAGGGCTGGTTCGAGAGACAGCGGCACAGAAGATGTTGGCGGATTCGACCCTGACATTTGCAGTAGTTGGTTGTTGACTTCTACACTATTCTATGCTTTTTGAGCACAAATACAGTTACAATAATTGAGAATCTCAATTTAAGCAGAGAAACTGATGCCGAAAGCAATTTGGAATGGTGCCGTTTTGGCCGAGAGCGACAAGTGCGAAGTTGTAGACAACAACTATTATTTTCCTGCGGATGCCATCAAACGCGAGTATTTCAAGGACAGCAGCACTCACACTACTTGCGGTTGGAAAGGTGTTGCTAGTTACTACAGTGTTGAAGTCGGCGGGCAAGTCAATAAAGATGCCGCTTGGTACTATCCTACTCCGAAAGATGCTGCTAAAAATATTGCAGGATATGTTGCTTTTTGGAAAGGAGTTAAGGTTGAGGCTTGATATCATTTCTCGTTGCCTCGAAATGATTGTTGACTGTTAACTGTTGACTGTTTTAACTGTTTCCCAGGCTCCAGCCTGGGAATTCATATCACTTTTACTCTGCCTCGAAAAGCGTTATATCAATTCCGGCTGCGCCGGAATAATATAGAGGAGACGGCAGTGCCGTGTCCCTACCGCTGCCGTCTCCTCCGTCTCCTCTCACGCCTTAAAA
>JAUBOH010000424.1:0-5480 GCA_036700145.1 Microcoleus occultus BM001215366 | reverse complement strand
GCTCCCGAATCCGATCACCCTGGCGCCCCCCTGGTGGGAGGGGGGGACAAGATTCAGATCAAAGTCCCCGCAACGATTCGGGGGATGCGAGGGGGATCAAGATATGTGCAACGACCCATTAAATCAGTTTCAAAATCCGCTGCCGAACTGCCTTCTATCCGTTACATCCGTTTCAAAATCCGTTGCCGAACTTCCTTCTTTCTATAGCATCTATCCCGAGCCTAATTTCAAATATTAATTATGATTAATTCGCACTGTCACCAAGACACCGCAGCACAGCAAAACCAAAGTTCGCTGCAAACTCTCTCCCGGACTCTGAGAATGTCTCAGGGGCAATTTTCGCTAATTTTGCTCAGGTGCAATTACAGTGCGATGCGAGAGGAAACTGTACGGCAATTGCGGGAAGATTCTGGTATCGAGATTCGAGAAATTTTCCTACCGACATCGGTGAAAACTCTTTACACGACAATAGAAACCGAACTTTCCGGCAGCCAGCCGCCAGCTTTAATGGTGTTTGGGTTGGAATCGGTAAGCGCGATCGATCGCCTGCTGACTTCTACCAACTACGTGAGGGAAGAATTTCGCAATAATTTTCCCTTCCCGGTGGTGCTGTGGGTGACAGACAAAATCTTAAAAAAACTGATTCGGTTAGTAACAGATATCGAGACTTGGACGACAACTGTTGAATTTGTGCTCGGCCCAGACGACTTGGTGGATTTTCTGGGCAAAAGTGCCGATCGCATTTTTTCCAATATTTTAGAAACCGGCAATTGGCGTTTAAGCAATTCTGCCATTCTCGGAGCCAATTCTTTGACTGAATTAGAGTCGGCCAGCCAAGACTTGCAAACTTGCAACATCAGGTTAGAACCAGCTATAGAAGCGAATTTGCAATTTATTCGCGGTAGGCACGAATATGCTTGTCACCGCATCCCCGCCGCTCTGGAGTTATATCAAAAAAGTATCAACTTTTGGAAGTATCAAGTAGCATTGATTGGACAAAAAACAGAATTTAGCGATTTGTTATTTACCGTTTACCCGGCACCGGTATTAGAGGGAATTTTGCTATTCCACATCGGCCTTTGCTACCGCTTCCAAGCAGAACGACACCGCAGCGGCAACCGTCCTTACTGGACGGAAGCTAAGAATTATTTTCAGCAATGTATTGATGTTTTAGAACGCGCCGGACAGTCGGATGCCGTTGGTATATTCATCAATCAACTCGGCGAAGTATTGCAGCATTTAGAAGATTGGGATGCACTCTGGAATTTAGCTATCAAAGCTCGGAGGTTACATCAAAACATGGAAAATTCAGCAGTTAATTTGGCTCAAGATTACGGCTTTTTGGCTAGAGTAGCCTTAGAGCAGAAGAACTGGCAAGGGGCGAAAGAATGGGCTTTAGTCGCTCTCGACGTTCTCAACTCGAATTTAGAAGCGACGGGACAGGGAACGCCTGTAAAGTCGCAGCATCAAGGCTTGTATCTGTTAATTTTAGCAGAGGCCCAGAGCCAATTGGGCGAGATGGAGGAGGCGATCGCCCATTTAGAGATTGCTCGCTCGGAAACCGAACCTTGCTACAACCCGCAACTGTATTTGCGCGTTTTAGAAATTTTGCGAGGAGTTTATTTTCAGCGTGGAGAATATCTCGCAGCATTTCAAATTAAGCAAGATTATCGAGCGGTAGAACATACGTATCGGTTCCGAGCTTTTATTGGAGCCGGAAAGTTGCAGCCGCATAGAGAAGCGATTAATCCCGCAGCCGAAACTGTTGCCGCCGCTGCTACTATTGCTGACGAAATTACTGCTTCCGGCAGAGAACAAGACCTCAACCGATTGATATATAGGATGAACAATACCCCAGACAAACTGACAGTAATTTACGGTCAGTCTGGAGTTGGTAAAAGTTCAATTGTCACGGGGGGATTAGTGCCGGCTCTCAAACAAAAAAAAATCGAAATGCGGACTGTTTTGCCAGTAGTGCTGCAAGTTTACAACAACTGGCCGCGGGAATTGACCAGACAGTTATCTGCTCTTAAATCTGAAATATTCGATCGCGAAATTTCCGAAGCAGTACCAGAAGCTGCGGAGGTGCGCTTTCTACTAGAAGCGGGCGCAGTCAAGGAAAATCTTGTTTCGGGATTTAACGGCGGCTCGGCTGCGAAAAATCTGGATAAAATTGAGCAGTCACAGCCTGTAGAATTAATCATAGAAAAACAGGCGCTCGAATACGAAAAAATTATCAAGGATCTGCAAATAAATTCAGAACATCTAGTGACAGTTCTGATATTTGACCAATTTGAAGAATTCTTTTTTGTGTGGAAAGAGCCAGCCCAAAGGCAGATATTTTTTGATTTTTTGCGCGAATGTTTGAAAATCAAATATTTAAAAGTCGTCCTGTCTTTGCGGGAAGATTACCTGCACTATTTGCTGGAATTTTCCCGACCCAAAAACCAGACAGAATTTATCAACAATGATATTTTGGCCGACATTCTCAGCAAAGATATTCTGTTTTATTTGGGAAATTTTTCGCTGGGCGATGCGCGATCGGTAATTAGCACCTTAACTGAACGATCGCAGTTTTACTTAGAACCGGAGCTGATCGAAGAATTAGTCAAAGATTTAGCTGGAGAATTGGGAGAAGTCCGCCCGATCGAACTACAACTTGTCGGCGCTCAACTGCAACAAGAGGACATTAGAACTTTAACTCAATATCAGGAACTAGGCAACAATCCACAACAAAAATTAGTCGAAAGATTTCTCGAAGAAGTCATCAGAGATTGCGGCCCGGAAAACGAAGGAGCGGCGCGCCGAGTTTTGTATTTCTTGACCGATGAAGATGATATTCGCCCTCTAAAAACCCGCGCCGAATTAGCCTCGGATTTAGCGACATTTGCCGAAGCTGACAAATTAGATTTAGTCTTAGAACTGTTAGTAAAATCCGGTTTAGTTTTTCGGTGGACGGAACTACCGGCAGAGCTTTACCAGCTCGTTCACGACTATCTAGTGAGCTTTATCCGCCAGCAGCAGGAATCAGATAAAAAGGCAGAATTCGACGAACTGCGAAAGCAAAACCAAATTAACCGAGATGAAATTGACCAAATTATCAAAGACAGAGAGCGAGATGCTTTGCTGTCGGAAGCTAAAGCTCAACTTTACCAAAATCGGAGATGGCAATTGCGGGCGGCGATTCTAGGATTGCTGGTACTCGGAGGTGTTTCGTGGATGGGTTTCGAGCAAGCAAAGTTAGCAGAAACGGCGCGCCAAGAAGCTGAAAAAAGTCGGACTGATGCCCTAAATTCGGCGTCGGAAGCTTTGGTGCTTTCTAATGAGAAAAATCAATTGGGAGTGTTGGAAAATAGTATCAAAATCGGTCGCGATTCTCTGAAAAGTACGGCGCTACCTGCGGACACTAAAAATCAAATTGCTGAGAGACTGAGACAAGCAGTTTCTGGGGTGCAAGAACGCAACCGTTTCGAGCAGCACAATAAGTCGGTTTTGGATGTGACTGTGAGTCCCGATGGCAATTCAGTTGCTTCGGCCAGTGCTGACAAAACTGTTAAATTGTGGAGCAAAGAAGGTAAGTTATTAAAGACTTTTAAGCACGCCGATATTGTGACGAGTGTTAGTTTTAGCTTGGATGGGAAAAAGATCGCTACTGGTTCTGCCGATCGTACAATTAGAATTTGGCAAGTAGATAATGACCAAAGTGCGATCAACACTTTATCCGGCCACACCGGTATTGTTACCAGCGTCAGTTTCAGCCCAGACGGCAAAACCCTAGCTTCCGGGAGTAACGACAACACCGTCAAAATCTGGAACCTGACAAGCAAAAAATTGCTGCAAACCTTAACCGGACACAAAGACTGGGTGCTCGGCCTCAGTTTCAGTCCCGACGGCAAAACAATTGCCTCAGCAAGTGCTGACAAAACTGTCAAACTTTGGAACCGAGAAGGTAAAACCCAGAAATTTAAAATTAATCCCAAAACATTAACCAAACATTCTGACATTGTTTACAGCGTTAAATTCAGTCCAAACAGTCAACAACTCATCTCAGCCAGTGCCGACACCACCGCCAAAATTTGGAACCGAAACGGTAAAGAAATCACAACTCTCAAAGGACACAACGATGAAGTTGTCAGCGCGAGTTTCAGTCGCGACGGCGAAAAAATTGTCACCGGCAGCGCCGACGATACGGTGAAAGTTTGGAGTCGCAGCGGCACTTTGCTGAACACTTTTCGAGGACATCAAGACGACGTGAGGGCTGTAAGTTTCAGCAGCGACGGCACGATTGCTTCGGCAAGTAAGGACAAAATGGTTAAAATTTGGCAACCGGAAAGCACTCCGCTGAATAAGATTTTATCGGGGCACGGAGACTGGGTTTACAAAGTCAGTTTTAGTGCGGACGGCAAAACAATTGCTTCTGCTAGCGGCGACAAAACGGTGAGACTTTGGCGCGCTGACGGCAGTTTATTCAAAACCTTAGCAGGTCACAAGGATGCTGTTACCTGGGCGAGCATTTCGCCTAATAATAAAACTGTTGCTTCTGCCAGCAATGACAAAACGGTGAAAGTCTGGAATTTAGACGGGAAACTGTTAGATACTCTCAACCACAGCGGCATTGTCAGAAGCGTGAGTTTTAGTCCAGACGGCAAGACTATTGCGGCCGCAAATGCCGATCGCAAATTGTACCTCTGGCGCTGGAATGGTTCTAAAGCCACAATGCTAGCCAAACTCGATCACAGCAATCCCGTAATTAGCGTGAGTTTCAGTCCAGACGGCAAAACTATTGCGACTGCTACCGCTGCTGACAACAAGGAAACTGGCAAAAAGAATGCTGTTGAAATTATTGGAGAAAAGAGAGTTTACCTCTGGCAATTTAACGGTTCATCGGCGAAGATTCTGAAAACTATCGACCACGATGACAACGTAAAAAATGTCATTTTTAGTCCAGATGGCAAAACTATTGCTACGGCTTGTGCTGACAAAAAAGTTTACTTGTGGAGGTTTGATGGAAAGGCGGCAAATTTAACTGAAAAACTCGACCACAGCGATACTGTGGAAAGCGTGAGTTTTAGTCCAGATGGCAAGTCGATTGCGGCGGCAAGTGCGGGAAATACGGTTAAAATATGGAATTTTAACGGCAAGAAGACGCTGCTATCTAAAACTTTGGAATCGAGCGATCGCGTGTTGAGTGTTACTTTTAGTTCTGATAGCAAAACTTTGGCTTTTGCTAGCAGAGATCGGACTGTAATTCTCTGGCCTTTGGAGAATTTGGAACTGAATAATATTATTGCTCGGAGTTGCGAATGGGTGGAAGATTATTTGCAGAATGACCAAAATGTCGCTGAGGGCGATCGAATGCTTTGTCTTGGATTTGGGAAGCAGACATTAAATAAGAGGAAGTAAACCTTGTTTGTAGTGACATGATAAAGGAGACGGCAGTGCCGTGTCCCTACAATGTTATTTTGGGTAGGGACACGGCA
>JAUBOH010000423.1:0-5508 GCA_036700145.1 Microcoleus occultus BM001215366 | reverse complement strand
CCCAAGGGGGGATGGGGTACTTCGATCGGACTCTTGTCCCCCCCTTCTTAAGGGGGGCTAGGGGGGATCTAGACTCAGGTAAAAGCGACATTTATCAAAGGTTTCAGGCTTAAGTTGACACGAAGAAGGGCGGGAGTGCGGTGTCCCTACAGGGATAGTCAATATGGGTGTACTTCACGAACGTGAAATCTGCTGTATTGACGCAGAAACCGGGTTTTTTGCCCCGCGTGCGTCCAGGACTGAATGATGTAGGTAATTAACTAAAACTATGATCGAACAACAACTCCAACAACGCCTCCAAGAGCTCAAAGTCGAATACGAATCGGGTAAAAAAGTCCTAGCCGATTTAGAAGCCAAACAAGCCAATGTCAGAGATACTTTACTCCGCATTGCGGGTGCAATTCAAGTTTTGGAAGAAGAAATAGTAAAAGCTGACAGCTATACTATCAACACTCCCTCGGAAAATACTTACGATCTCGATTCTGAAACACCCGCTATAGAAAGCTCTCCCCAAAATAGTGAAAGCTAATTTTGATTGATTATGATTTATAAGCTACTGACAGCGATCGCCAATCTGCTGAAAACCGAACTGAGTGCAGACCTGCCTCAGTCAGACAAACACTTTACCACTAAACAGCTAAGGGAATCTCCTTCAGAACCCTTTCCCCAAATTAGTGTTTATTTAGGTAAATTTACCCTCGATCGAAGCATGAGAAACTTAAAATCTCTCAAACCGTACCCAGAGCAAAACCGCCACGAAATAACCGTAATGCGGGAATTCGAGCAAGAGTTTTTTATTGAAGTCTACGACACAGATTTAGCAAAGCTTGAAAAACTTGCCTCTCTGATCTTTGGGATTATCTTAACTAACTCCGAAGAGTTGCTCCAACAGTATAACGTTACTGCCTCTACTAGCTATCAAAGCCAACAAATAACCACCGTTCACATCATTAATCAGATTAACGTCCTAGAAAGCATTTATAAAACGACCGTAGACCCCCAAAGTTTTGAATTAAAATTGCAAGCAAAAGGTCAATTGAAACTGTTAAGGAATATTGGCGGAGATCTGAGTAGGATTAAAAACATTAACATTCAATCCCCCATTCCGTAAATTGGCTAAAATTCGAGGTATTTTCAAGAAAATTGATTGAAAATCTGCGATCGACAGTCCTTGGAGTGAAAACATCCCTGGGGCAGAGGTAAATCCGGCAGCGGGGCCTGAAGTGACTCCTAATTCACAAATACTTGAAGAAGTCAAGCGCTTGTGGGAGAGGGCCAATTAGTGTTGGATCGGGAAAAATCTACGGGGCGGGGCGACGCTGCTCCGTTGGTCTTTCCTGATGCTGGATCGGGTTGGTAAACTTGGATGCGATCGCGCCCGAGTCGTTTAGCTTGATACAGCGCTTGGTCGGCTGCGGCAATCAGAATGGAGGCTCCCAATTCAGATGCAGGAACCATGCTCGCTACGCCTAAACTGACAGTGACGTACTGACTTACCTGAGAACCAGCGTGAGGAAGTTGCAAAGCTGCGATTTTGAGCTGTACGTGTTCGGCTACCAGTACGGCTCCTTGGATCGCGGTATTTGGCAAAATCAGGGCAAATTCTTCGCCTCCGTAGCGAGCTACTAAATCGGCCGGGCGATTGATTGCATTGCCGATCGCCCCGGCGACTTGCCGCAAACATTCGTCTCCCCCTGGGTGGCCGTAGGTATCGTTATAACTTTTAAAAGAATCAATATCGCACAGAATCAGGGACAGAGGCGTTTGTTCCCGGGCTTGTCTGCGCCACTCCATTTCTAAATACTGATCGAAGCGGCGGCGGTTAGCTAGCTGCGTGAGTTCGTCTAAAGTTGCCAAGCGCTCTAACTTGAGGTTGGCTGCTTGCAACTGCTGGTAGAGTTCTGCTTGCTTGATCGCGATCGCCAACTGGGCGGCGAGATTCGACAGCAACTCTACCTCTAACTGCATCCACTGGCGGGGACTGCACTGGTGGGCCATCAGCAGCCCCCACAATTCCTCCCCTTGCACCAAGGGCACTACTAAATAAGCTCTGACATCAAATTGTGCGAGCAAGTCAATTTGATATTGCGGCAAATCGGCGGCGCAGATATCTGCGATCGGTCGGATGCCCCGATGTCGGTAAGCTTCCAAATAGAACTCGTCAAAACAGAAATCTTGCAGCGTTTCTCCCAGCATCGGCCGACAGTTGGGTGCTACAGATTCTACCGTCACCGCCCCCGTCGCGGGTGCAGCGCAGAGATTGCCCGTACACGGGTTGAAGCGGACGATCGTCACTCGATCGGCAATCAGGAACTGGCGCACTTCGTTCACAGTCGTGCTGAGCACTTCGTCCAAATCCAGAGACTGGCGGATGTGCCCAGTAATCGTCGCCATCAGCAGTTCCCGTTCCTTTTGCTGCCGCAGCGCATCCTCTGCCCGCTTGTACTCGGTAATATCTTGAGCGGTGCCGAAAATTTGTTTGGGCCGGCCCTCGGCTGTGCGGGCGAACACTTGGTCGCGGCAGCGGAAGTGGCGCCATTGGCCCGATCGGTGTTTGAGGCGGTACTCCAACTCCAAAATAGTGCCGTCCTCAACCGAGGTAAATTGTTGCATATGCGCTCGGAGCCTCGGCAAATCTTCTGGGTACACCAAACTCGAGTACAAAGCAGTTTGCATCTGTAAAATTTCTTGGGGAGTGTAGCCCAGCAGCTTAGAAGCTTGACCGTTGACGTAGACGTTGCGCTGTTCGGTCAAATCGTAGATGTACAGCAAATAAGGCGCCGCGTCAGCAATCTGCTGGATGAAATGCTGGCTCGATCGCAATTCTTCCTCCACCCGCTGGCGCACTTGCACTTCTTCCAAAGCTTGATCGCGCATGGTGCGGTAAGCTTGGATGCGGTGGGTGAGGTCGGTCACGTCTTGAATCACCAGCAGCGCGTAGAACGATGGGGAATTAACCCCCGGCCATATTGATGACGAAACTGAAGGTGAAGATTCCCAAGACAAAAAAGCACTTGTTGGTTCTCTTACTCCGGCAGTACCGTCTCGTTTCAACTCAAGAGTCTGGAGAACCCAGTCTCTAATCTCCTGTTCTGCAACGCCAGCCTTCAGGGCCGGCACAGCAGTCACCGTGGTTTGCTGAATTCGCTGCTGGCCGTCTTGCCAAGCTGCCGGAATCAGGTATTTGTGAATTTGAGAAGAAAAAATTGTTGGCGGGCCTCCTGCAAAGATTTGCTTGAAGCGAGTTGCGTACTTTAGCTGACTCAGGTGAGGAAAATGGGTTGTGATTTTTGTTCCCAACATTTGGCTGCGGGGAATTTTTGTCCACTCTTCCAGACAAGTGTTCCAGAACAGCACCACAAAATCATCTCGCAGCAAGCAAGCGCCGACTGGTACGCTGTCGAGAACCCCAAACTTTTCCTTAATAGTTTTGCTCTCCTCGATCATAGACCCCCGGCAAGTTGATTGATCGCAGTCAACAAGGTGTCAAACGAACTGACATTGAAAATAAGGATGATATCTCCTTCAATGTGAAGCTTTTCAATAATGAAACGGGTCTGGGCTAATAAAACAACTGTATCGGCAGCCAAACCGCCAGATACCAGCAAACTGGCGATCGTCCCTTCCATGTAATTGGGAATTGAGTAGTTCAGGCGCTGCTGAAGTACGTTGCTGATTGCACCCATGACCCCGTTGATCACAATATTACCCACTTCACTCAGCGTACCAATTTTGACTGAATCCAGGTCGTGAGTTCCAACTTCTTCCCCTGTCAGCATCGTCACGAGCGTGGCTGCGCTGTTGGTGGGAAAGACTAGCTGGGCAATGCCTCCAAAGGAGCCAGTAAATTTGAGCTGGACGGCGGAGATTTGCTCGCCGTTGAGGTGCTGCTCTAATTCTTCTTGCACGTCGGCGGGAGATAGGATTTGGAGGTAGGGGATTTGCAAGCGAATGGGAGACTCGATCATGTCGTTCAAAATCCCTGCTGCTTGACCGATCCCGATGTTGACGAGTTCCTGCAAAGCATCGAGCTCTCGAGGGCTTAATTTCATGGGGTGCTCTCCTCGCTGGCACCCAGAGCTTTTTTGATCCACCCAATCAGTTCGTCTGAGTTAGGCATTTTGTGAATGACTGCCAGGGCTCCGAGTTCCATGCACTCGGATTTGGTGGTAGATTGAATGTCTGCGGTAATTACGATCACTGGAATTTTATATCCTCGATCGCGCATGGCTTGCAGGACTTCCCGACCTTCCATTTCCGGCATCAGCAAATCTAAGAGCATACAGTTTGGGGTTTTAGTCCCGAGCAGTTCTAGAGCTTCTGGACCGCTCGATACTTCCCAAGTCTCGTATCCTTCTGCTCGCAGGATTTTGCAGATTACCCTGCGAGTCAACCACGAATCTTCGACAACGAGAATTGATGTCACTACGTTCTCCTCCTTCAATTGTTTGCGACTGACCGGCGTTGCAGGTACTGCTTCGATCTTGACAGTAGTTTAAACTGCTGGGATGGTGTGCGATGCGATCGAGCCCGAATTCCTGTTCTTAAAAACTAACGCATTAAGGTGTGCGATAGTTTACTATCTTTGGCTGTGGGAAGAAAAAACCTGGTTTCATTGAGAAACCAGGTTTGCGGGATCTGTATTGCTTGTAACACCGGCGCTCAGTTATAGATTACCAAACGCTTCCGAAGGGACTCTATTCGCTGTTTGGCAGTGGCATTGTCTGGATCGCAGGCGAGAGCTTGTTCGTATATTTCCAAGGCTTGAGCTGTTAATTTCTTGCGCTCGTAGGCGTGACCCAGATTGTTGAGAGATGTAACGTATTCGGGCTGCAACTTCAGGGCTTCTTTGTACTGGCGGATCGCGATGTCGTACTGTTCTTGCCCGAAGTGTGCAAAACCCAGGGCGTTGTAAATAACGGCTTGATCTTCTTCGCCTTCTAAGTCTTTGCCTTTCAGGGCTTTTTGAAACAGTACGATCGCCTGGGAATAAAGCTTCTTATCTACATAGATACTGCCTAGTTCGTAGTATTCCTGTGCTGTTCCTTTTTCTGTTGTCAGCTTATTTTCTAAGCGTTCGAGAGACATTTCCAGCTTCCGAGTTTTGAAAATCTGGCGCACTACAAACCAGGAAGTGCTGCCTAGTATAAGGAGCAGGACTGACAAGTAAACAATCAGCAAATTACTATCCATGTTTTTTTTAAATTAGCTACGTCTGTGGAAGGTTTTATTTATTTTAATGCGCTAGCAATCTCTGAGATTTGCCTCTGCAACTGTATAAAAAACACGTTCAGGGCGATCGAAGAGTTCGATCGCAATTTCTGAAAAAGCAAGAATCCAGAAGTAAGAACAAAGAAGGAAACTTGGTCTCAATCTCCTAGATTTATCAGGAGTTTTCCTTCTCTGGCAGATAGCTAAATCTTTCTTACTTCTACTTTCTTCCTTATGAAACTCGATCGAGCTTTCACGCTCCCGCTCGGTTCGCCATTTCCACGACTTTACCGAATG
>JAUBOH010000422.1:0-5550 GCA_036700145.1 Microcoleus occultus BM001215366 | reverse complement strand
GGGCATGGGGCATGGGGCATGGGGCATGGGGCATGGGGCATGGGGCATGGGGCATGGGGCATTAAAACTTACAAATAACCAATAACCAATAACCTATAACCAGTAACAACTGAGTTCTTCCTTAACCTAAAATCTGTTATGTTTAAAGAGGTAAGTCTGCCCGATCGCCCTTTTGGGACAGACGTTTCGATTAATATAGCGGTTCTCAAGCGTTATGAGGTATGCGGGCTCCTTCCTATGCCCTATGCCCTATGCCCTATGCCCTATGCCCTATGCCCTATGAGCACCTCATGTTACTGAGAAAGGCTATAGTGGCTTTCAACTCTAAATTCTAATTCTACTTAAATATCTGTGCGCGTTAACCTCACCGATCGGCAACAACACATCCTTTGGGCAACGGTTCGCCACTATATAGCAACAGCGGAACCCGTTGGCTCAAAAGCTTTGGCTGACGAATTCAACCTCAGCGTCAGCCCAGCGACAATTCGCAACGCGATGGGGACTCTTGAAAAAGCGGGACTGCTCTATCAGCCCCACACTTCAGCCGGACGAATCCCCTCTGACTCCGGCTACCGAATTTATGTAGACCAGTTAATTCAGCCGTCTGATACGCTGGCCCGCAAGGTGGAACAGGTACTAGATCAGCTTAATTGGTCGGACGGTCGGATGGACGCGGCACTTCGCGGTGCTGCTCAAATTCTGGCAACGATCAGCGGTTACATTGCGATGATTACCATACCGCAAACTAATATGGCTTGCTTGCGTCACTTGCAACTGGTGCAGCTAGAGCCGGGAAAGGTGATGCTGATCGTGGTCACGGATGCCTACGAAACTCAGTCGGTTTTGGTGCAGTTACCCAAAGGCGCAGAAGGTAATTTGCCTGATGTCGAAATTGTCGATCGCGAATTGCAGATTTTATCGAATTTTTTGAACAGCAAGTTGCGCGGACGATCGCTCTCGGAACTCTCGACTGTAAACTGGAGCGAATTAGACCGGGACTTTGAACTGTACGCTGAGTGGATGGAAACCATGCTGTTTGCTTTGAGCAGCCGCCAAAGCAATCCAACCTACACGCGGATTCTGATCGGCGGTTTGGCAGAAGCGCTGCGCTTGCCGGATTTTTCGCAGTTGCAGCAAGTTCAAACCCTGGTGCAACTGCTAGAACAAGAGCAGGAATTGCTTTGGCCTTTGATTTTTGAATCGCCTGAGTTGGACACGCCAGGGAAGCGGGTAACGGTGCGTATTGGCTCGGAAAATTCCTTAGAACCAATTCGCGGCTGTACTCTGATTTCTTCGACTTACCGCCGGGGATCGGTGCCGGTGGGTAGTGTTGGGGTTTTGGGGCCGACGCGGATGGTTTACGAAAATGCGATCGCGGTGGTGGAAGCTGCGGCGGATTATTTGTCGGAAGCTATTGGCGGAAATCGAGTTAATTTTCCTGATGGCGATCGAGGGCGATCGCACAATCTCTTGTTAGATGCACCCTAATTCGATCGCCCCAGCCTTAACCGGTTTGGGGTTTTTTTGTGGGAGTAGGCACTCGCAACATGAAGCAACTGGGTTTGTTGACCAAAAACCTCCGCTTTTAGGCTCTGGCTGGGGCAGTAAACTAAAGGGATGCTGCTTCACGAAAATTTTTCGTAAAAACCCGGTTTCTGCTTCTAGAAGCGGATCAGAAACTGGCAGGAGTTACGGGCGATCGACATGGCTGGCGCTCTTGAGGGCGAATGAGATGGCAAGCGGAGCGATCGCGCACGGGCAGAAATGAATAGAGGACGCGCGGAATCCGAAGGCTGAAAAATGTTCAAATATTAAGACATTTTTGAGAGTTCGTCAAAAAAATATAAAAAAGATTAGTGTTGATCTGAAAGCTATATTTTTTTTGGAACTAGCCCGGGTTAGACAACTGCAAATAACTTTCAGCAAATTTGGCTTGATTGCAACTTCATAAAAGATGTAACCGCTGAGTTAAGATCGAAACGAAATTAAGGGAATTTTCTTTTAGCATTCAATGAAATCGACCGATAAAACTAAAAATACCTTTGCGATTACAACCCCTCTGTATTATGTAAACGATTTACCTCACGTTGGTAGCGCTTATACAACTATGGCTGCGGATGCCCTAGCCAGATTTGAGCGGCTGCGGGGCAAATCAGTTTTGCTAATTACGGGTACGGACGAGCACGGGCAGAAAATTCAACGCACGGCCGAGAGTTTAGGACGATCGCCCCAAGCTCACTGTGACATAGTGGTTCCGGGGTTTGAAGCGCTTTGGAAGCAACTCGATATCCAGTACGATCGCTTCATCCGCACAACTTCGCGGCGCCACGAGTACATTGTCAAAGAATTTTTCCAGCGCGTCTGGAACTCCGGCGACATCTACTTGAACCAGCAACAAGGCTGGTACTGCGTCTCCTGCGAAGAATTTAAAGAAGAACGGGATTTGCTACCGGGTAAGCGGTGTGCCGTCCACACCAGCAAGGAAGTTGAGTGGCGCGACGAGGAAAACTACTTTTTCCGCCTGTCGCGGTATCAAGACCAACTGCTGGCATTGTACGCAGAACGTCCCGACTTCATCGCGCCGAAAAGTCGGCACAACGAAGTGCTGAGTTTCGTCAATTCTGGACTGCAAGACTTTTCGATTTCTCGGGTGAATCTGGCATGGGGCCTGCCGATACCGGTTGACCCCAGTCACACCATTTACGTCTGGTTTGACGCTTTGCTGGGATACGTGACGGCTCTGCTCGATCCGGACAGCGACCCGATGTTAGAGAATGCTTTATCTAAATGGTGGCCGATCGACCTGCACTTGATCGGCAAAGATATTCTCCGCTTCCACGCCGTTTATTGGCCAGCAATGCTGATGTCAGCGGGTCTATCGGTGCCGGGGCGCGTCTTCGCACACGGGTTTTTGACCAAAGACGGCAAAAAAATGGGAAAAACAGAGGGGAATACTTTAAACCCAGTCGAATTGATCGATAAATACGGCGCTGATGCAGTGCGTTACTATTTCCTCAAAGAAATTGAGTTCGGAGAGGACGGCGATTTTAACGAAACTCGGTTTATCAATACATTGAATGCTGAACTAGCAAATGATTTGGGAAATTTGCTTAACCGCACCTTAAACATGGCTCGCAAATATTGTGAGGGCTATGTTCCAAATGTGTCGGGCGAAAACATTTCCGGCGACAACCTGCTCAAGGGTATGAGCCTGGATTTGGGCGATCGAGTAGCTGGTTTTTACGAAGAGTTGGCTTTTAGTAAGGCTTGCGAAGCCGTGCTTGCATTAGTTAGAGCCGGGAACAAGTTTATTGACGTACAAGCACCTTGGAGTTTGTATAAGCAAGGACAGTTAGAAAGTGTCCAACAAGTGCTATATTCTGTTCTGGAATCTGTTAGACTAGCATCTTACCTTTTATCGCCGATTATTCCCAATATCAGCACTGCTATCTATCAGCAGTTAGGTTTTTCAATTGACTTTAACGATCGGGTTGCCGTTAACAGTTTAGCGACTTTTGCAGCTCATGCTGCTTGGGGCGCTTTACCGGCAAACCAAACTCTGGGGGAACCCCAACCTGTTTTTAAGCGGCTCGAACTGCTGGAAACAGTACCTTCATAGTTGGCAGCCAGCGCTCGGGGTGCTATAACAGATTACGAATTAGCACTTATTTGATTACCAATCTTTCATAAAAATTGAGGCATAACAATCATGTTGAATAGAATAGAAACCAACGACCTTTTTACGCCGGAACAGGTTCTAGAAAATCGGGGTCGAGTGGCAATTTTTATTGACGGCTCTAACCTTTTTTACGCGGCTTTGCAGTTGGGAATTGAGATTGATTATACTAAGCTGCTGTGCCGTTTAACTGCGGGTTCGCGGCTGCTGCGCTCTTTTTTCTACACTGGTGTCGATCGCACTAACGAGAAACAGCAGGGGTTTTTGCTGTGGATGCGCCGCAACGGCTATCGCGTGATTTCTAAGGATTTGGTGCAGTTACCAGATGGCTCTAAGAAGGCAAACTTAGATGTAGAAATTGCTGTGGATATGATGGCTTTGGTTGGTTCTTACGACACGGCGGTTTTGGTGAGCGGTGACGGCGATTTGGCTTATGCTGTGGATGCTGTGAGCTATCGCGGCGTGCGGGTTGAGGTGGTGAGTTTGCGATCGATGACGAGCGACAGTTTGATTAATGTAGCCGATCGCTATATCGATTTGGAAATGATTAAGGATGACATCCAAAAAACATCGCGCCCTAATTATGCTTACCGCCCATTGTCGGGCCTAAGCTTGATGGACGAACACGACGACAGATAGGGATTTGGTGATGGGTGATGGGTGATGGGTGATGGATTGAATTATTGAGAATTAGAAGTTAAAAAATTAGACAAGCCATGACACATTTTTAATTTTTGATTGTTTTTCAATACCAAATTATCAATTACCCCTTACCAATTATCAATTGCCAATGATTAATTTCAAATCCCAAATTCCCAGTCTCAAGTCCCCAAAGTTAATGCTGCTATTTTTGGCAGCACTGATTTTGGGGATTGGTGCTTGTGCGGCGGCCGAAGGCCCTCAAAAGAACAAATTGGCTGAAGATATCAAAACTGCTCAGCAGTCAAACAGCACTTTAACTTTGAACAAAGTAATCCTAGAACAAGCAAACGAAAAGGGCGAGACGTTTTGGAAAGTAAAATCTACAAATGCCGTTTATAGCAAAGATAACAAGATAGTTAACGTTCAGAAACCAGCGGGCAAATTGTTTCAGGACGGCAAAGAAATTTATGACATTCAAGGAGAAACCGGGCAGGTTTTTCAGGAAGGAAATCAAGTTTTTCTGAAAGGTAACATAGTCGCTACAGACCTGAAAAATGGAGTTGTATTACGCGGAAATGAGTTGGAGTGGCGGCCGAAGGAAGATGTTTTAGTTATTCGCAATAATTTGACGGGAGACCACAAACAAGTTAATATTTCAGCGAAGGAAGCGCGGGTTTTCAGTAGGGCTAAGAGGATGGAGTTATTCGGATCTGTGGTGGCGAATGTTAAAGATCCGGTTCTGCAATTGCGAACTGAGCACTTAGTCTGGTTTGTGGAACTACAAAAGGTGAACAGCGACAAACCGACTCAAATTGACAGATACAAAGATAAAAAATTGACAGACAGCGGTTTTGCCGATCGAGTAGATGTAGACTTAAAAACCAAGATTGGGACGTTGACGCAAAACGCTCAATTGATGCCATCAGATCCGCCGCTGCAAATAGAAAGCAGTTTGATGAGTTGGAATTTTCCGGCGCAAAATGTGGTTTCGCCCGGGCCTGTGAAGGTTTTTCACCGCGTGGAGAAGGTGACGATGACTGGCGATACGGGGCGGGGAGATTTAGATAAAAAAATATTTTATTTGACTGGAAATGTGGTAGGAATCGGGGAAAAACGTCAATCTCAATTAAATACCGATCGAGTAACGTGGTATTTAACTAACCAGACTTTCGATGCCGAAGGAAATGTGGTTTACAAGCAACTCAATCCGGTGTTTAATTTGACTGGGCCGA
>JAUBOH010000421.1:0-5554 GCA_036700145.1 Microcoleus occultus BM001215366 | reverse complement strand
TAGCAAGTAGGGTGCGTCGCTAGGAGAAAATCTGCAAGTTATATCCAATATCTCGTAGCGACGCACCCTACGGATTAACTTATGGATTGGGAGGTAATTCAATCATATATCTAACAGTTTTTCTAGGATGGAGTAAATGTCTTTTTTGTCACCATCTTTACGTCTCCCCAGCCCTACAACAACCACCATAACTCGATCTTGCTCGACTTTGTAAACAATGCGATAGCGCTGTCCAACGGCTCGGATACTGCGAAATCCCGATAAGTTATCAACAAGCGCTTTGCCTTGCTTCTCTGGTTCAATTTTGAGTTTATCGATGCGATCGCGCAGTTTCTCCTGTTCTCGTCTATCTTTGACTTCCGCCAACATTTCCAGTGCCAACGGCGTAAGTTGGATGTCGTATTCGATTGAATTTGCTTCGCCTTTCATAGTCCCAGTTTGGCTTTAGCATTTTCCCAGGAAACGGTTTTGCCTTCGTCGGCTTGGGTGATGCTTTGGCGAAGTTTGGTAACGAATTCAATATCGGTGAGAATATCCAAGGTTTCGAGGAGTTCAATCAAATGGTTGTAGCTGATTGCCGCCATAACGGGAACACCATCTTGAGTGATCGCGATCGGCCCATCGGTGAGTTCTTGAACTAGGTTGGGAAGCTGCTGCTGTGCTTGGGCAATGGTGAGTCGTTTGGACATGGCTGTATTGTACAACTTTATTAAGATTATCAGCATTAAAGCAATACTAATTTTAATTTAGCACCTGGGCCAAAATACGGCGAATCAATTAAAAACCCGGCTTCTGCGGAGAAACCGGGTTTTTAAACTTAAAATAGGTTGTTCGCATTCTTTGAATGAGTTACTGATCGTAGCTGCCACCGACGCCGATTTGGGTATTGTAGATTTTGGCATTAGTAATGGTCATATCTTCCATTGAAGCGCCGGATACATCTACGGTGTTGATGATGGCGGCTGTGAGATTTGCCCGATCGAGGTCTGCGTCATTTAAACTAGCATTAGTCAGGAAAACGGAGGTTAAGTTAGCACCCGTCAAGTTAGCGCCCGTCAAGTCAGCACCTTCGAGGTTGGCGTGAGAGAGATTTGCACCTTGCAAATTCGCTGCTCTCAAATCTGCACCAATTAAATGAGCTTCCGCCAAATTTGCTCCCGACAAGTCGCAACCAAAACATTGCCCGGTTGACAGTAACTGTTTGACGTGAGCGGGATTTTGGGCGCGAACAGGAGCGGCCAACAGTAGGGGAGTAATTAAAAGAGTAGCGGCTAATAGATGGCGTTTCATAATCCCTTTTCCTCAGCAGACTCGGTGTTTAAGTTCTTCTGTTTATATCTACAATTTTACCACGCTTGTTTTCGCAAGTTGCGATCGAGTTCACAGACTGGCTGTGATATCGATGGTGATCCACGACGCACGCATAGTCTCGAAAAGCTCGCAAAACTTTATGTCGCAAAACTTAACACTACCGTACTTAAGAGAGTGTCTTTTGGTAGTAACCTTTTATAGTTTAGCTAGGACAGCCAACAGATGTGTATTTCGGAAGATGGATATAATTAGCGATGCGGTCGAGCGTATTTATAAGTTAATTTTATTGCCAAAAATTCCAAAGAAATACATAAATTTTAATAAAACTGTCGCGGGACAGAAAATTTACACTTAAAATAAAGATACAATTATCACTTTATAGGTAGAGGGAGAGCCGTCAACGGTCAGCTCCCCAGCCCAAGCTCGGGGTGCATTTTAACAATAAATTTTAAGTAGGTTTCCGCAGCGCTGTAAAAATCCATCTACTGCTTGGAAAACAGCGCTTTTTTGGAATGTCGCAGAGGCGTAACGATCGCAAAAATGAATTAAATATGCTCAAAAACGATTCCTCCAAATATCTGCCGACTTTAGATCGAGTAATTGACCGCTCCCCCTTGACAGTTGCGCCCGATACCCCACTATCCGAAGTAATTACCCTGATGGGCCAACAGCGCCCGAGTTGCTCTCTAAGCGCAGGCATTCCACCCACCGATATCTACCAGCAACTAACAGAAATCGCCAATCCCCTCACCTCAAGCGCCCTCAGAGATGCCAGAGGTATCTGTGTCTTTGTCGTGGAAAAATCCTCCTCGCAATCTGCTCAAAATTCTCAATTGCAAGGAATCTTCACCGAGAGGGATCTCGTCGATTTGATTGCTTCGGGTAAAAACTTAAAAAATGTCACGATCGCAGAGGTGATGCGGCAGCCGGCTGCAACCCTGACTCAAAATGAAGATAGAGACATTTTCAGCGCCCTAATTCTGCTTCGCCAACAAAGAATTCACCACCTGCCAATATTGGATGAGGGCGGTCAACTCCTAGGAGTAATTACGCCCGAAAGCATTCGCCAAGCGATGCTGCTACCTGCAAATATCTTAAAAATGCGCCGCGTGAAAGAAGTAATGACGGCACAAGTCATTCAAGCGCCTGTCACCGCGTCGGTGATGGCTTTAGCCCAGTTGATGGCGCAGCACCGCGTTAGCTGCGTGGTAATTACAGAGTTATCGATGAATTTGCCGTTTCCAATTCCCGTAGGTATAGTCACAGAACGGGATATTGTGGAATTTCAAGCTTTAGATCTAGATTTGTGGGAAACGATCGCCCAAACTGTGATGAGTACCCCCTTATTTAGTCTCAAGCCAGAAGACTCGCTGTGGGTAGCTCATCAGGAAATGCAGCAGCGTTTAGTCCGCAGGTTGGTAGTAACCGGGGAACGCCCAGAACTGCTGGGAATAGTTACTCAAAGCAGCTTGCTGCGCGTGCTTGACCCGATGGAAATGTCCGGGGCGATCGATGTTCTGCACGCCAGCATCCAAGAACAAACTAGCGAATTGCAAAAAGCGATCGCATCCCTCAGCTTGACTAACGCCAGACTAGAAAGCGAAATCGCTACCCGCGTGCAGGCAGAGGTGCGGCTGCAACTGCTAGAATCTGCCGTAGTCAATGCTAACGACGCGATCGTAATTATGGATGCGGGACACAGCGATATCTCCGATCCCGCCATCATCTACGTCAACGAAGCTTTTACCCAAATGACCGGTTATCGGCCCGAAGAAATTATCGGCCAAACACCGAGTTGTCTGCGCGGGCCCGACAGCGACGGCGCTCAAGTTGCCAAAATTCGCCGCGCTTTTTCTCGCCGAGAACCGCTGCGCTTGGAACTGATCAACTACCGCAAAGATGGTTTAACTTATTGGGTGGAACTCAACAGCGTACCCGTTGCTGACGAGTTGGGGAACGTTACTCATTGGGTCTCCGTGCAGCGGGATATTAGCGATCGCAAGCGCATGGAACAAGCATTTTTTGATGAAAAAGAACTCGCTCAAGTTACTCTACAATCGATCGGCGATGCAGTCATCACCACAGATGCCGAGGGCTGCATTTCTACCCTGAATCCAGTTGCCGAAAAACTCACGGGTTGGTCAACCTCGGAAGCTAAAGGTTTGCCCCTCGCCAGCGTGCTCAGAATAGTTGACGAAACGACCCGGATGCCGATCGAAAATATCGCCCAAATCGCCTTGTGCGAAGGTCGGATTGTTGACCAAGGGCACAACAGCTTGCTGATGGCCCGCAACAACCGCGAATTTGCGATCGACCACTGCGTCGCCCCCATCCACGCCAGCAACGGCGAAATTGTCGGGGCCGTGGTTGTGTTCCGAGATGTCACCAAAGTCCGAACTCAAGCGCGGCAACTCACCTGGCAAGCAACTCATGACCCTCTAACGCAATTAGTCAACCGCCGCGAATTTGAGTACCAGCTAGAACACGCCCTGCACAGCGCTCAAGGTTACGGACAAGAACACGTGATGCTTTACCTAGATCTCGATCGCTTCAAAATAGTTAACGATACGAACGGTCACGTTGCAGGCGACGAACTGCTGCGGCAAGTCAGCCAGCTATTTAAAACCAATATCCGCAAAACCGATATTTTGGCGCGTCTGGGCGGCGATGAGTTTGCCGTACTCCTGTACCAGTGTTCCCCCGAACAGGGATTGGAAGTTGCAGAATTGCTGCTGCAAAGCATTCAGGAATTCCGGTTTGGGTGGCAGGACAAAACTTTTTCGATCGGCGTCAGTATCGGTTTGGTGGCAATTAATCCCAAAACAGCATCGACATCTGCGGTTTTGAGCGCGGCCGATATTGCCTGCTACGCTGCTAAAAATAAAGGCCGCAACCGGGTGCAGGTTTATGAAGCGGGCGATCGGGAATTAATCAAACAGCACGGCGAAACCCAGTGGGTAGTGCAAATTCATCAAGCTTTAGAAGAAAATCGCTTTCGCTTGTACTCTCAGCCGATCGTACATTTGCTCAACTCTCCAACCACCGACATCCACTGCGAAATCCTGCTGCGCCTCCAACTTGCAACGGGTCAGTTGGTGTCGCCGATGGCGTTTATTCCCGCAGCCGAACGCTACAATTTGATGCAGGCGATCGACCGCTGGGTAATTCGCACTTTATTCAGCAATTTATCTAAAACTTTCACGGCACATTTATTAGTTCAAAACCCCGGGGGAGACAGCGATAAAATAGTGACCTTGCCTGCTTGCTCTCCTCTGTCTAACTCGCAATCGTCAAGCGGCAAATACTCCAGCCTTTATGCAATCAACCTTTCTGGAGACAGCATCAACGAAGAAAAGTTTATCGAGTTTATTCAGGAGCAGTTTTCCATCCATCAAATACCACCAGAAATCATTTGTTTTGAAATTACAGAAACCGTGGCGATCGCTAATCTCAGCAAGGCAGCCAGCTTGATTTGGCAACTCAAGGAACTCGGCTGCCAGTTTGCCTTGGACGACTTCGGTAGCGGGATGTCTTCTTTTGCTTACCTGAAAAACTTGCCGGTTGACTATATCAAAATTGACGGTAGTTTTATTAAAAATGTTGCTGACAATCCTATTGATATTGTAATGGTGGAAGCTATCACCAAAATTGCTCATGTCATGGGAATCAAAACAGTTGCCGAGTATGTAGAAAGTCAAAGAGTTATCGATAAACTTCAGGAACTTGGGGTAGATTATGCTCAAGGTTATTTTTTGGGAAAGCCTCAGCCTTGTAACTTCGGGTATCCTAGTTTAGAGGGAGTTATAGGGGAATTTCCGGTTAATTCTTTGGCTTTTGAGGTCAAGCTGGCTTCTTGAAGAAGCCAGCAACGGAGGATACGGCAATGCAGGTTCGTAGTGAGGACTTCAGTCCTTCTTATTCACCATAAAAAAAGGACTAAAGTCCTTACTACAAACTGATTTTATTGCGGGTAATTGACCTGACACAAAATTCCCAATTTCCAATTACCAATTCCCGATCGCCCATTACCTCATAAAGTAGTTTCTACAGCTTCAATGTACTGACTGTCTAACAGAAAAGCACCTTTTTCAAAGCGAATTCCCCAATAATTGCCGGGACGCCGATCGATCGCAACACCTTCATCGCCGATCGCAATTACATTCGCAGGCCGCAGCACCGGCATCGGTTCGGCAGTTTTGACGTAGGGCGGCATCGCCACAACTCGTACTTTTTGACCGATTGT
>JAUBOH010000420.1:0-5571 GCA_036700145.1 Microcoleus occultus BM001215366 | reverse complement strand
CGACTTCAACTCTACTTCAAATGTAGGGGCGGTGCCCCCGTGCCCGCCCTCCCCGCAGCCGTCTTCTGCGCCGTTCCCCATTAATTTCTTTACGGAAACGACTGCATCGCCCGTGCGAATTCTCACGCCTGCATCCTCAGCAGCCCGGATCAAACAGTTAACAATCGTCGCCGAATCGTCCGTAATCGGAAACATTCGCCCGTCTTCTTCTGTTTTCAACTGCACGCCGCGATCGGCAAACCATTCGACAGTATCGCGGGGTTGAAATCGACTAAAAGCACCGCGCAGAGCTTTTCCTCCTCTCGGGTAATTCTGCACTAAAATACCGGGGTCAAAACAAGCATGAGTAACGTTGCAGCGCCCGCCACCCGAAATGCGAACTTTTGCCAAGAGTTGGCGGCCAGCTTCTAGTAAAGTGACGCGGGCTTGCGGGTAAGTTTTTGCACAGGTAATTGCACTAAAAAAACCTGCTGCACCGCCACCTATGACTGTAATTTTGAGCATTCGATCGGACAAATTTTTTCTCGCTAATCTCAAATCTAGTATCTAAAATGATACAAACCTCTAGAACCAAAATTCTAGAGGCTAGATTCTATATTTTATGAGTTTAGCACTTTCTTGCAACTAAACAGTCACTTTTTGCTTCGTCCAAACGCCGTGTTCATCTTCTTCGTATTCTTGATGAATGGCTTCCCAGGCGGTGTGTTCTGCTTGGATCGAGTCGTTATTTTCGTCAAATGCGCTGTTATAGGATTCCACAAAGGTTTTTTGAGCAGCTTCCGACAAGTGCGATCGCACTTCGGGAGACAAGTCGGCCGGACTGTTGCAGCGACCTTTGACGGCCCGTGGCAGGGTCATTTCGCTAACTGAAACTTCTTCGCCACCAGCGCTTTCTAACAATAGTTTAAATTCGCCCGATTTATCTGCTGCGACTTCTGCCATCACGAGAAATTCGCCTGCTTCAACGCGGGTTTGATAGATAGTTGCTTTGTCTTCCGGCATTCCCAAAGCGACTAAAGCCGAAACTAGACCCGCACCGGCCGAACCTGCGATCGCGCCGCTAGCTGCACCCAACAATACAGCACCCAGCGGGCCGGCCGATACTACTGCACCGACAAAGGGAATAAACAGCACGCCTACCCCAGTTAGCAAACCCAAAAAAGAACCGAACAAGGAACCAAAAATTGCCCCGCTTCGCAGCCCTCCTAAAATTACATCTTTTTTAGTCAGAAAGCCGGCAATTTTAGTTTTGGACTGAAAGTTTTTTCCCATTACTGAAATGTGGTCGCGAGAAACTCCGCGATCCAGCAACCGCCGAATTACGCCGTCTAATTGTTCTTCTTCCTTAAATACGGCTGAAACTGTGCGATCGGCTAAATATTCCTCTGTCATTGTTCCTCCTTGATGGTTTGTCGATTAGTTCTGCTGGTTTTCAGTATAGGAGGACACTGTAGGGCGATCGCATCGACCTTGAGATAGAGGCCGATGCGATCGGAGACAGTGTGAGGATCTATCAAAAGAGCTAAGGAGTTTTGTAAGGGCGATCGATCGTCTGTTACAGACAGTTAGTCAGCTCTGATATAAGCCCCCAAATATTCCAGTTGATTTATCATTTCCTCTGCTGACTGACGCGCCATCAAATTCAATATTCCCCGCCACTGATCGCCTACTGAATAACTTTGTCGCGGTACAACAATAATTCCTGAATGAGTTCTTTTTTGTTCCGCAAAAGTTCGGTGCAAACGACAGAAATCTCCCATATTAGAACTGTAAATTACACGCCCTTGCTCAGTTGCCCAGATTAGCTGATCCTCATCTGAAGAACTCAGTTTGTTCGCGTCTGAGGTAGTCATCACATCTACAGCAGAATTACGCAAAGACTCTACCAACGAGAGGTTGCCAGAGTCTTCATCAATATAGAGACGAATTTGACTCACGATAACTTACCTGCTATGTGTGCAGCTTCCAAATACTCGCACTCTTCATAGTACGCTACTATCTCCGCCTCAACTTCATCTTTATTAGCGTAATAATAAGCCAAGCCTGCATAAATTTGTGCTAACGTCAAATGCGGAAATTCTTCAGCAAGTTTTTCAGGAGTCATTCCTGCTTTGTAGTCAATTGCTATGCTGCGAATGGACATTCTAGTTCCTGCGATTCGCGGGCGGCCGCCGCAAGTTCCAGGCGTGCGGACAATTAGCGTTCCTATATCAACGGCAGTTGTCATATTTACCTCGATTGAGTTAACTTTATTCTATTGTAGCGCAGCTTCATTTCTACCCGATCGCACTCGCACAACATTAACCAATGCCACTAGCACCCCTGTTTCCTGTCGTTCATCCCATTCTCAAATCTGCTTTTCCCAGATGTCTGTGGACGGGAGATATCAACAGCCGACAAATTGCCCTAACATTTGACGACGGGCCGCACCGGCTGCACACACTTCAACTGTTAAAAGTTTTAGATAAATACGACATCAAAGCTAGCTTTTTCTGGCTGGGATTTTGCGTTGACAGGCATCCCGAAACGGCGAAAGCAGTTTGCGATCGCGGACACTGGATAGGCCTCCACGGCTACCAGCATATATCATTTCCCAAGCTCAAAACCCACGAACTAAAACAAAGTTTAGAAGACACGCAAAAAGCGATTGCTAAAGCTTGCGATTTAGACCCCAAATTAATCCGCGACGTGCGGCCGCCGAACGGCATTTTTACACCCCGAACATTAGAATTATTGCAACAGTGGGAATATCGCCCCGTAATGTGGAGTGTCGTCCCAGAAGATTGGGTGCGGCCGGGAGTGAAGAAAGTTCTCAGTCGCGTCGTACAACAAACAGAAAACGGCTCAATTATTGTACTCCACGATGGCTATTGCGGCGGCGAAGACGTCGCGGCTTCTGCTGATAAAATAATTCCCTTGCTTTTGTATAAAGGTTACAAATTTGTGACAGTCGATCGGCTTTGGGAACAAGTTTCTGCCTGATGGTGTCAATGGGATCCCAAGCGAAGCAATCGCCAAGGTTTGAAATTGCTTCGCAATCGCCAAGGTTTGAAATTGCTTCGCAACCGTCGGAATCACTGCGCGGCTGTGAATGCACAAGTCATGAGTATGTTAACAAAAATACGGTAAAATACCTGGTATTGTATATAATTTGCTTCGGTTTCGATCGCCAATTAGCAAGTTGAGGAGTCTGTTCTATGCTTCGATCGCACAAACGTCAAGCTATCATTGCTTTAGTGGTAGCCCTGGGGATAATCCTCGGGAATTTGCTATTTCCGGGTCTGAATGCAGCCCCGGCATTTGCTGAAGCCAAATTTAAGGATGTTAAAGACCATTGGGCCCAAGCTTGCATTGAAGAATTAGCAGAGAAAAAAATCATCAGCGGCTACTACGAAGACGGCACTTTTCGCCCGAATCGCCCAGTCAGTCGCGCTGAGTTTGCGGCGATGCTGCGTAGGGCTTTCCCCGATGCGAAAACCGTCCGCAATCCAGTTAATTTTGCAGATATTCCCACGAATTACTGGGGTTTTAAAGCGATTCGAGAAGCTTATCAGACGGGTTTTTTGTCCGGTTATAGCGGCAGTATTTTTAACCCAACTTTGAACATTCCCCGCTGGCAGGTTTTGGTAGCTTTAAGCAGCGGCTTGAAATATACACCTGCGGGGCCAGCGGCTGAGATTTTGGATGCGACTTTTGAAGATGCACGGGAAATTCCCGAACTGGCAAGAAGTGCGATCGCCGCCGCCTCAGAAAAACGACTCGTTGTCAACTATCCCGCAGTCAAACAACTCGAACCAACACGCAATGCTACTCGCGCCGAAGTAGCAACTTTCTTGTGTCAGGCGATCGCCAAACCAGGACAAACTGCCTTAGTTCCTTCCCAATATATCGCGCAAGTTCCGCCGGATATCGGGCCGCCGAGAACCACAGAAATCTCTGAGTCTGGGAAAGTTCGGGCGGAAGTTTCTTTTGTAAAAGAAGGAGAAAATGCTAAAAATATCCGCCTTAAAATTCTCCGCAACGGTCAAGCTTTATTAGAAGAACCAGTGCTGATTCCGACTCGTTCTCTAGTAGATAATCCTGACAAAAAAGCCAGCACAGAAGTAGCGGAAGGGCGTTTCTTATCGCTGCGAATCCGCGATTTAGACGGCGACAAAGAACCGGAAATCCTGGCAGATTTAGTATCAATCAACAGCGGCATCCGCTGCTGCAACTATTCCTTTATTTACAGCTACGAAGCTGCGAGTAAGAAATACACTCATATCAAGCATTTTTGGGGAAATGTGAGTTACGAAATTATCGATTTTGGCAAAAATGATTTCCCGGAATTCAAGAGTCAGGACTGGCGATTTGCCGAGGCTTTTACAAATTATGCTGATTCTCGTTTACCGCTGCAAATTTGGCAGTATCGCCAAGGTCAAATGCAAGATGTTACCAAACAGTATCCGGTGGAAGTATACACAAATTCTGCTGAGCTTTGGCTGGAATCTAGGAAGCGTTTGAGTGAAGATGGAGAGGTGAAAGGGGTGTTTGCGGCTTTCATGGCGAGCAAGTATGTCACGGGCCAGGAGGCGGAAGGTTGGCAGTTGTTGGAGAGAGTTTATCAAGGGCGCGATCGCACTCAATTCTTTGGGAAGTTGCGCGAGTTTTTGGTAAGTCTGGGTTATGCTAGTAAGTAGGTAGCGATTGATAAGACTCGGCGATTAAAATCGATCGCCTTGCGGGTGCTCTCATCGAATCTAGCTTGTGCAACAAGTCATTCGATTTTCACCCCCAACTACACAAACTTTCGTCCGAGCAGAAGGGGACTAAGAATAAAGTTAATTATGTAAGGTGCGCCATCAGCACCCAGCCCTGTCTGGCGTGACTGCCAAGACTGGTAAGCGAAGTCTTGCTGTAGAAAAGTGACGGTGGCGCGAGCCCACAATCAAAGGTGGTTTTTTCTTAGGGGAACGTGGCTGCTTGAGGAAAGACTTCAAATTCACTCGTGCAGCCTGCGTCCAACACAAAATCGGCTAATTGAGACAGTGACCAAGCCTGAAAATGCTGCCAGTTCTCTCTCTTCACAGGCGATCGTCATACCGCGACAAGTCCCCTGAATTTCATCAACTTTCGTAGAATTCCGCAATATGACGCTCAATTTTACCGACATCATGTACACTGCCAACAGCCCTTCGGACAACAGCTAAAATATTGTAAGAAACCTTCTTCAAGGCAAAAATAAAATAAAACAGCTTTCGGATCACCCAAGGTTTGAATTTCGCCCTCAAAATTATTAGTAACGGTTTGGAAAAGAGTTTCAACACTCCAACGCCCCCGATACAACTGAGCGACATCTGAAGCACTGGCAACAGTTTGAGGTAGACTCGTCAGTATGGCAATTTCAGGAATCGCCATCACGACTAGCGGTTTTCAACCGCCATACTACCCGTCGCACTTTCAAACAGTTACCGACCTAAGTGAGACAGGACTTACGAAGGCACGCTATATATAGCGTACCTGCATAAAAATGAACCCTAGTAATTGATCCAATATTGGCTTTGGAGTTGGTCTGGATTTATCAAGAATGGT
>JAUBOH010000419.1:2769-5574 GCA_036700145.1 Microcoleus occultus BM001215366 | reverse complement strand
CTAGCCCCCCTTAAAAAGGGGGGGACAAGAAGTTACTCAAAGTCCCCCTTCTTAAGGGGGATTTAGGGGGATCTCCGGCGAATTAACAGTGTTAACTGAACCGTATTGGGATGTAACGGATGTTAGGTGATTATTTTGGGGCGCAAGAAACGGCATTCCCGTGTCCTCTTCCGTCCAGGAATCAAGAAGTCAGTCAACAGTCAACAGTCAACAGTCAACAGTCAACAGTCAACCGTCAACAGTCAACCGTCAACTACAATGAACCTCATTTCTTAAGGTTTTAGGAAAGTGCCAGGAAGGCGTTTCTAATTCATCCTCTGTTGGGTAATTTTTAGTTGAATCCTCTCTGATTTGAAAAAAGTAGTAGAGGTTAGCCACAGTTAAATCGGATATTTCTTGCCAGTTCGAGGCAGCTAAAGCTGGATAGCCAGTAGCGATCGCCTGCTGGCTGACATAAAATTCGTATCCCCGCCGGAGTTCCGGCGACACGGCAAAGGCTAGCTGGTCGCGCAAGGATAGGAAGTGAGACTTTTGCTTTAAATTTTCATAAAGTGAAGGTTCCGCAGCTAATACCGCGAATGTAGTGTGCACGCTGCTTTTTAAATCATCGCTGCTGAGTTTATCTAAACTAGCTAACTGGTGCTGCTCTTTTGGAGACAACGTTTGCATCCAATCAACCTCCTGATGCCAAAATTCTATTACACTTAGATCGTGACCCAGAATC
Source organism: Microcoleus occultus BM001215366 (assembly GCA_036700145.1). Classification (GTDB taxonomy): domain Bacteria; phylum Cyanobacteriota; class Cyanobacteriia; order Cyanobacteriales; family Microcoleaceae; genus Microcoleus. Next base: position 4,850 of record JAUBOH010000419.1, on the reverse strand, counting down.
CTGGTAACTTCGGGAAATAAAAAATCTAGTTCTGATTCCGATTGACATCCTTTAACAACAGTTAGAATATCTTGACGAATTTTTGATTGGAGTTCTTTCAGGCGCGAGCTCACCGTATCGCCAGCCCGCTGCAACTGAAACGTGACGCCGATCGCCAAATCGATCGCCCAAACACATTCCATTTGCCGGAGCTGTGCTGCAGAACACAGCCCGTCCAACAAACTGGGATTGTCATAAATTTTTAAAGCCTCAAACAGCATATCCCGCCCGCTATTAATTTCGGAATTCCGAAGTTTGAGATCGGGCACTGTCAGGGCTGACTGGCAGCGTTTGATAGCTTTAGAAAAAATATCGTAACCCTTAACCAGTTTCTGGCGGTGCATTTCAAAATTAGAGTCGTGAGCCACCTTAAAAATCTGCTGGATCACCTCTACTCCCCGATCTTTGAGGAGGTGCCTGAGATCGATAAACCCGTCTTTAATTTTTAGCTTCTGGTGCTTTGCCTCTTCTCTCATTTTTAATATTTGGTCGAGGTTGACGGATGACAAAACTGTGTTCGATACAGCGCCAATACCAATGACTGCAGCAGTCGCCTGCATCACTGCCAAATTAATTTTCAGACAGTTAAGCATTCTGTATATTTTTTGAAACCCCTGATGAGTTTGAGCAAGCTGCAACGGCGCCGCTGTCACGTAGGCGGGAGCTACCAGCGGCTGTAGGGGGCCGCCTCCGGCTAACTGTGCGAGCAATCCTAGAACTCCGCGATCGGATAGAGTTGCAGTTGTTGATTGATAAAAGATTTTTGCGATCTCCACAAACTCCCCTGTCAGCGGATCTCTAGCTGCAGGGAGCAATTTTCCTGTTTTGGCTTTCTGCTGTACGAGGTTGCCAGTATTGAGTCTAGCCTGAGTTGCAGGGGTGAATAGATAATCCATGTTGTGACTCAGTTTGGATTCAAAAAGGCTGGTGTTCTGTATTGTATGCTATTTAGGGAAAGGAGGGATGAAAGGAAATGAATGAGTATCTCAAAGTATTTCAGGCTATTACCCAGTTTAGCGATCGATTGTTGGCAGATGAATATAAATCCGTGGAGATTAAACACTCAGCTACCCGCCTCAGCCTAGATGTGGAACCTTGTATTGAGGAAATTAAGCAATCAGCCCTGAGACTCAAGGGGTTACTTCAGGTATGTTTCAAAGATGTATCTCAGGCTGAGGATGTCTGGAATAGCAAGCCGAGAATTGCTTCAGCATCTCCTGTTGAGGTGTGGGAGCAAATTGGCGAACTAAGCGGATGCGATGTGAGAATTCGCAGTTTAGGAAAACAGGGCAAATACGATGCTGTTGTTAAAGTCCGCAAATCCTGGAGCGACAAGGCTACAAAGTTAAAAAATCAGTGGTTTTTGTGGGATAAAAACAATCAAGTGTTTCAAAGAGATACTATCGGTTTTTTTGAAAAAGATAATTTGCACAAAGAGTTGCGGAATGAAGTTGATTACCAGGCTGAGCGAGTGATTTTGATTGTCGAAAATCAACTTAATTTACTTTTTAAAGAATTACAATTTCTTGATATAGAAAAAATTGAATTTTGTATTGAATGCTTCGACCTCAACAGTCAATCGAGATTTAGAGAGCGACTGCAATCAATAGGCGGCGAGATTGTGTCGAAGTTTACGGAACCTCTGAAATATTTGCCGGAGTCTTATGCGAAGACTTTTAAAGAAACGCTGAAAGCTCCTGTAGAAACTCTGGTTCATAAAAGCAAGATGGGAATCAGTTTGATCGATTTTGAAGAGTCTTGTAAAGTGATTGGGTCAATCATGGATAATTTGATTTTAGAAATTTTTGACGAGCGCATCAAACTGGCAATTCAAACAGTTGAAAAAGCGATGAATTTCTACAATGATTTTTTAGAGAAGCAGGCGCGGTACCAGCAAGAGACAGCCCAACAGCGATCGGCAGAAAAAGATTGGATGGAATACCAGCGGCAGCAACTCCTGGAAATTCAGCAGTATATTGAAGCAGTCATTAGTCATTAGTTATTGGGCATTGGGAATTGGGCATTGGGAATTGGGCATTGGG
>JAUBOH010000419.1:0-2669 GCA_036700145.1 Microcoleus occultus BM001215366 | reverse complement strand
ATTAGTCATTAGTTATTGGGCATTGGGAATTGGGCATTGGGAATTGGGCATTGGGAATTGGGCATTGTCATTAGTCATTAGTCATTGGTTAGTAGTTATTGGTTATTGGTTATTAGAACGAACAACTAACAATTAACAAATAACCACTGACCACTAAAAACAGTCAACAGTCAACAGTTAACAGTTAACAGTTAACAGTCAACAGTTAACAGTCAACTAACTATTGATATTGACCGCTGAGTTCGTAAACGATCGCGCCCAAAGATGCCAAACTAGCTAAAATCAGCATCCCGGCTGGCATGAACTTGCGAGTTTTTACAAGCCGTAAAATAAAGACTACTACTAAAACAGCGGAGATGGCTGCTGCTAATGTTAAACCCCAACTTTGTCCCATCAGTTGTGCGGTGCCTGCAAAAATTAGCAGCGAACCGCTAATCAGGCCAGAAATGAGCGAGGCTTGGCTTTTAGCCTTGATATAACCCATGATGCCGCCAACCAGTGTTAAAATGCCGTAGCCGATCGCCGCTGCTGTACCTAAATTCATTTTTCATCCTCGAATTTTCACTCTTTGCATCTAAATTTATACAGCGAGACCTGCTATTGATGTCACAAATTGTTAGAAAATTTATTAAACCCAGTCAGAATATCTAACTGTTATACAATTGCCATTATGTCAGCCCTAACTTCTGGTGCGATCGCCCAAATCCGTTACCTCCAGCGCCTCGCAGCATCCCTGCTGCTGTATCAATCAGTTCTCAAAAGCCCCGCAGGTCAAGCTTTTCTCGATTTGCTGCAAGCCCTCCACCACAGCGAAGCCAGCGGTTTGGACTGTCAGGTAGCTTACGGGAACTGGTTCAAAGTTCAGGCTGCTAAAAATCTGAGCTGGAAAGATTCTCTGATTTGGGAAATTCTCAAAGACGAAAACCCCTTTTCTCGCCGAGCACAGCAAACAGATTTTGCGAGTTTGTCCCCGGCTTTGGTGGAGGCCGCCCGACACGATTTAGAAGTGCTGCAAAATATTTACGAATGCAGCAGCGAACAGTTGAGCAAATGGGTGCGGGTAGCGGGTCAACTTGACGCAGTACCTCCGATTTGGCATTCAGAAACTGTAGCAAAAAACGGAGATTTGCCATTGCACGAAAAACTAGAAAAATGGTCGAGCGCTGCGGAATCTTTGGCAGTTTATTACCGACAGTTTGGCACTGGTTTCTTTGCCGAATATCGCGCTTTTGGGTGGCGTTCCGGGCAGTTGGCGAGTATTTCGCATCCCGATCGCATAACTTTGAAAGAGTTGGTTTGCTGCGATTGGCAGCGGGATGCTCTGGTGAAAAATACGGAGTTTTTGCTGGCAGGTTATCCGGCTTTGCACGTCCTGCTGTACGGGAGCCGCGGTTCGGGCAAGTCTTCTTTGGTGAAGTCGCTGTTAAATGAATTTAGCGATCGCAATCTGCGCTTGATTGAAGTATCTAAATCAGATTTGCAAGATTTGCCGCTAATTGTGGAGCAGTTGCGGGGAGTTCCTCAAAAGTTTATTATTTTTGTAGACGACCTCTCCTTTGAGGAAGATGATGATGCTTTTAAATCCTTGAAAGTGGTATTGGAAGGAAATGTCACCGCCCGACCTCAAAATGTAGTTGTTTATGCCACATCTAACAGGCGGCATTTAATTCGAGAGTTTTTTGATGACAGGCCTCGCCCCCGCGATGGAGATGAAATTCACGCTTGGGATACCGTGCAGGAAAAACTTTCATTTAGCGATCGCTTTGGCTTGACTTTAACTTTTGAACCTGCCGATCAAAACACTTATTTAACAATTGTCCGACATCTGGCAGAACTTGCTCTCATCAAACTCGCTGCTGATGATTTGGAACACCGCGCTAAAGAATGGGCCACACGTCGCAACGGTCGATCGGGAAGGACGGCGCGGCAGTTTGTTGATTTCCTGAAAGCAGATTTAGCTTTGTTTGACAAGTAGATCGCCTGCGCTGGGAGTGCGGGTTTTAACTGAGATGTTACACCATTCTCAACTAGCCTTTGATGGGCGGCGTCGGAGTGCCCACCCCACAAGAAAATTCACCTTTTGTGGAACGGGCCAGAGAGCCCGTTCTTGAGAATGGTGCTCTTCGGTCAGTTTTACCCGAGATATGGGAAGGCAATTCAGGATCTGAATAAACCCCCCCTCGCAGCGCCGCAGGGCGAAATAAAAATTCTTAATTTTTTCATAATTTTATTGATAATAAATAACTAACAAGATTTGATATAATTTTTGAAATCCCCAAAGAAATATCCAAAGCCAGAGCCCCTCGGGACTCCATGAATCCACTACTAAATAATGAGGAAAATATCATGGGTTTATTTGATAAAGTATCGCAGACTCGCCAACAAACGGACGTAACGTTAGGGCCTGCGGAAGCATTTGCGGCGATCGCGCTAATTGCCGTTGCAGCCGACGGTTACATCAATGACAGCGAAAGTCAAGCGATTAGCATGACACTATCTCGGATGCAACTGTTCCGCAGCTATCCGAATGACGTGATGAGAAAAATGCTCGATCGGCTGCTGAACATTCTGCAGCGCCAAGGAGTTGAGGTACTGTTTAATGCGGCTTTGGCAACACTTCCCGACGAACTTAAAGAAACAGTTTTTGCTGTGACAACTGATATCGCTTT
>JAUBOH010000418.1:0-5645 GCA_036700145.1 Microcoleus occultus BM001215366 | reverse complement strand
GGCTTTCTGGCCAGTGGGGGCCGGTGTCGGCGCAGCTGGTAGTTTATCCACTGCCGCACCCGCTGCGGCTTTCTGGCCAGTGGGGGGCGTTGTAGGTAGGGTCTTTAGGGCTGTTTCAGGAATGCTTTTAACTATTAACTCACTACGTAGCTTCCCATCCTGCAAACTGACAACCCTCCCGATTTGGCTAAAATTGAGCCGTTTGCCCGCTTCTAAAGCTTCTATCTGCTTAGATGTGGCTTCTATACCATAAGTCTTTTTAAACCGCTCTGATAGCGTGGGCGGCTGGGGTTGTTGCCTAACGGGTTCTATTGTGGGCGTTGTCGGCGTAACTGTCGGTTTAGCCACTACGGTAGGCGTTGGAGACTGTACGGCTATTTTAGGCCCCTCTTTGGACGTTGTAGGCACTATGGGCGGGGCAGTGGCCAGTGCTGCCGCCTGTTCCTGCTTTAGTCCCTCATAGGCTCTATTCGCACTTAGCAGACTGTCAAGGTTGCTCCATTTCGCCGTCCCCCCGCCTTCCAACTCAATTGCAGAACCTTTTACGGGCTTGTTTTCGCCTATTTTGAAATTAATTCCATAAGGACCATTATCATTCGATTTGACGTTAGAAACAATGCCTTTTTTTTCCAAGTCCGCCACTAATTCACCTATGGTAGTGGGCTTATTCTCCCTAAAAGTGCTATTAAGTACTTCCGCAATCGTTTCACGGATACCCAGCCCTTTGCCTTGCGTGGGGGCATTAAACTGTAACGCCTGCTCAATGATTGGCGCGGCTTGCTTTAGCTTTATACCCGTGTGGTAGCGCTTTAAAGCTGCACCTTCATCAATAGGAACCGCGTTCAGCAAAATATGTATATGGTCGTTTTTGGTGTCGCTATGTCTCCAAATAGCGTACTGAAAACGCTCAGGGACTGCCCCCAAAGCTTTCAAATTTAATTCTGCCGCCGTTTTCCATTGTTCGTCACTCAAACGAATACCTTCCGGTGCGCTCATGGAAATATTCCAGACGGGTTTCTTACTGCGGCTTAAAGCAGCGTTATAGGTCATTTCTGCCGCAATACCTTTATGGTCGGTACTTAATAGATTATTAATTTTCAATAGTTCGGTTTTACCGGACTTTTGGGCTTTTTGGGCTTTCGATAAACCTTCTTCGTTATATTGGGCAGCACCACCCGCGCTACTACCAAAGCTTATTTTGCTATACATCCCGTAAGAATAGATTGTATTTGTTTTACTAAACTTTCAATCTCCCCACTAAGCACATTATGCGTATTTGAGAACTTAAGGGCCTGATTAAGATTGCCCCCAATTTTGCGCAGGTTGTCCCGGTCTTGGGTGCTAATTCGTTCTTTTATTTCTACGCCCCTGGCTGCTTTAACAACATAGTCCGTCAGGTTTAATCCAGCCTTCTTCGCTCGGTCTTGAATCTCCTCCTTGTCGGCTTCGCTTAACCAAATGCTTAGTCTGGGGCCTCGTTTCTTTGGTTCCTTCATGGGTCGGTAGGGTGGGTCCAGGGTGCAACGCCTGGCAAGATTTGTAGGGGTAGCGCAGCGTTAAGCCCCTACAAACCCTTTGGATGCTCAACCAGCGTAGCGAAGTTGAGCGTCCAAAGAGTCTTCTTGCTTATCGGACAAACAAAAAAGGAGTAGAAGGAGTTCCGTATACGTTTGGGTATTATGATACGTTTGGGTAGTATAGTACGTTTGGGCATTATGAACGTTTGGGTAGTATAGTACGTTTGGGCAAGTACGTACAACATTAAAATCATAGCATCATGGCAAAGCAAAAAGTTAATCCGAATTTAGCTGGTTTCGATCTTGAAACGCTAAGAACGCCTTCAATGAAGCATTACTTAGAATCACTTGGTATCGATCAGGATAAACCATCAGACGAAAGCATTTCAAATACTGTAGAAAGTCAGAATACAAGCAGTGATATTGATTCTTCCAATGAAAATACAAGTGAAGACAAAACAGATAGTGAACAGCAGTCTGAAAAAATTGAGCAAGACAAAAAAAGATCAAAAATAAAAGCAGACTTAAAAAACAAAAAATCACCTATTGAGGGTGACGAAAATTCAATCAAAGATAGCTCAACTGGAAATACCTCAAAAAAGTATATTAAATTCTTTTTAAGTAGAGAAACTGAAAATCTTATTGATGTGGTTAAGTTGAGCCTTCGCGGAACAAATAAACGACTTACCCATTCAGAATTGATCAACTACATCGTTGCTGAATACAAGAAGACTGCGGAATATCAAAAAGTTCGTGATGAAGTTTTAAAGCAACTGTGAAACTATTTGAACGCATCCACTAATTTGTGTCGGTTAGGCCAATAATATTGAAGGGAAGGAAACGCTCAACACTGAAATAAGGATTATTCGTGTCTAATTGAACGAATTGGCTGGGCAAATTTTTCAGATGGAAAATTTAGATGTCTTTTGGTGCCTTTTTAGCGGCTTTTTTTAAGATTTCTATTTAAAAGTGTTTTAAGCGTACTATACAAAGTGGTGTACTAAAAGTCGTGTTTTTTTTGATCGTGTTTCTGAGCGCATTTATGGACCTGTCAGGGCATGTTTTGGCGATACCTGGCGACACAATATTACCAACAAATGAAAACAATAACATTATAAAACTCTATCATTCTTAGAAAAGTACAAATACTTATGTACGTATTTTAAGCTCGTTTCGGAATATTATTTGCTTTGTTAGTTATTTTGGCCTGATTTTCCTCTAAAATCGCTCATTTTTCCCCTAAAATCGCCTGAATTGCCGCTTTTTGAAGTCTCGTGCCAAATAAAATTTGGTGTCATTTTATTTGCAACTGTATATAATAATGGAATAATGCTATTTTACATACTATATAAAACCCATATAGTATGTAAAATATACCTACTATATGGGTTTAGATATTTTCTAAGATACCCATCCCACCCGGTTTTTAACCCCAAAAAGTCCGTTTTGAGCCAATGAGGGGGGGGGTTTGGGTATCAAGGGGCTGGATGCCTATTTTTACCCACCTACCAATGATTAATAGTTAATTTTTACATATATTATTACGTACACATGTATAATTACGAATGTATATATTTGCCTGCAATCTACCCGGTTTTTAACCCTAAATAGGCCGGTTGGGAGCCATTGAGCCGGTTGGGGTCAGCTGTTATAAATTCTTTAACTTATTGATTATTAAGGTACTATTAGTATTATACAAGTTTTGGCGGGGTATCAAATAGGCTACCTGCCTGCCGATGTGCATAGCTTTTCTTTCCCTTTTATACTTTTTCGCGGCAGCAACCAGGCAGAATTGAGAATGTGGATAACTATAAACGTAGTTGGCGTTCTATCTTCCTTTTTTTTGTGATATTTTGATTTTTTTTTGTTTTATTCTAACAATCTGGCACTTCCTTTTTAACTCTAAAAGCCGCAAATCAAACGTTTTGGGAATCAAAAGTTTCTTTTGTTACTTGTTAAGGGGCTTGTAACTGCCTGATTTTCAGTAAATTGAGGGCTTAAAAGTTGTGATTTCGTAAGCTAAAAGTTGTGATTTCGTAAGCTAAAAGTTGTGATTTCGTAAGCGTATTCTCTGCTAAAAGTTGTGATTTCGTAAGTGAACCTGTCTTAAAAGTTGTGATTTTGTAAGCATATAGGAAATTGCTAAAGTTGTGCCTAAACTTTTGTTATACAACTTTTATACATTAATATTGGGGCACGAATCAGGAGGTTCCAGTCTCACCTATCCCCCCCTGCTCGGCCCCAATGCGCAAAGATAAACCTGCTATGGTTCTGTTCGAGAACTCACTAAACCGTATCGCTGTCAACCTCTCCAAGTTACAGCGTAATCTATTTTACATGGTCTGCTCTCAGATCCAGCCTGATCACACTGCTGAAACCGTATATGAGATTTCAGCCACCGAGCTGATGAAGCGTACAGGCGACATGGTTAACTACGCCCGATTGCGGCAGCAGACCTTGCAGCTCATCCAGCCCAAAGAATTTGAGATGCCTTCCGAACGGAAGGACAAGCAAGGCAACCCATACAAAAACGTGCTTCAAACCGGCCTGTTTGCGTCGGCACTCTATCTTGAAGGCGAAGGGACAGTGCAGCTCACCATATCCGCCCACGTAAGACCCTTTATTCTGAATTTCAGCCAAAAATTAAAGGGGGGCAACTTCTCACAACTCGATGTTGATCTGGTGCTGGCTCTGCGCTCCAAGTACGGACAGGCAATGTATCAGCAATTGACGCAATGGCGATTTCATGCCGATAAGGGGCATACATACACTCTGGAGGAACTCAAAACTTTACTAGGTGTAATCGACAAAAACGGATTTGATAAATATGCGAAGTGGTCCTTCTTTGATAAAGAAGTGCTTAAACCGGCCCAAAAAGACCTTGAAAAGACAGATATGCAGTTTACTTATACGCCAATACCTACCCCCAAGCGTGGCCGTGGCAACAAAGTAACTCACGTCAAATTTTTGCTCTCGACCGACGACGACCGTAACTTCCCACCTGGCTTCGTAATCGGTGAAGAGCATAAAACTCTATTCGACCGGCTCGTCGACCAGTTCGGACTTCGGAAAGATCAGGCCCAAAATGTGATACTGAACTTTGATATCAAAGACATTAACAAACGTCTGTATGACCTTCAAATACAGAATAACAATAATAAAATCGGCAATTTAGGGGCTTATACAGCAAAATCATTTGGTGTTTGATATGCTTGATTTTCAGTGGGACATGGGCAACGAAAACCATATTATCAATGATTACCCGCTGCGGGCAAATACAATCGAAGAAGTAGAAAGCCTGTTCTTTGATCCAACTCCACTGGCCTTGCCTGATCCCAAACATAGTGGCCAGGAAGAACGCTTCAAACTCGTTGCCCGTAGCAACCAGAATCGGCTGCTGCTCGTTGTGTATGTTATCAGAAATGGCCAAATTCGGCCTATCAGTTGCCGGCCGGCCAGCCAAAACGAACGAAACCGCTATGATCAAGTCACCCAGAAAACCTAACAGCAAAACGACTGCGGCCCCGGCTCCTAAGATGGTCGCAGTAATCAGGAACAACTTGACGGAGCAGGAAATGAGTGCATCGGGCGAACATTGGGCCAACCACAAAGGGCCGTACATGACCGTGGCCGAGACGTTAAGGTATGCCGCCGATCAGGCCAAAGCCAAACAGGCTGATAGCGGAAAAACCACATAACATAACATTCGATATGCAACACCTCCCGGAAAAGTTCTATCAAAGACTCTTGTTGGTGGGCTTAATTAATGCGCTCAGTTCACTGGCTTTTAAGCCAAGTTCCGTCAAAGTCGCTGACCCGTTTCTATCGCCGTAAGTTTTCACCGGCCCGTTATGATTAACCGTGATAGGGGGATTACAAAGTCCTGCTGATCTTAATTTGGCTTCAAACGCCTGGACGTTTTTGGACTGACTGGCTACTTTCTTAAGCCGTTTGCGCATACTTTCTATCCAATCCTGATTTAGTTCGACCACTGCCGCACCCGCTGTGGCTTTCTGGCCAGTGGGGGCCGGTGTCGGCGCAGCTGGTAGTTTATCCATTGCCGCACCCGCTGCGGCTTTCTGGCCAGTGGGGGCCGGTGTCGGCGCAGCTGGTAGTTTATCCACTGCC
>JAUBOH010000417.1:1504-5687 GCA_036700145.1 Microcoleus occultus BM001215366 | reverse complement strand
CGAGCACTGATACTAAGTATAACGGGATTGTGGTTGCTGGGGTGGTTGTGGCGATCGCCGATAATGACGTAGCGCCGACACCGACACCAACACCAGAGCCAACTCCGACGCCAACGCCACCAGTAATAAGCGTCGATCCGCAGCCGCCGACATCAGTCACTCCGACTCCGACACCGACGACATCAGTCACTCCGGCTCCGACACCGACACCAGAGCCGACTCCGACACCGACAACATCAGTCACTCCGACTCCGACACCGACAACATCAGTTACGCCGACTCCGACACCGACAACATCCGTCACTCCGACTCCGACTCCGACGCCCGGAGGAGCACCGCTACCGCCCGATTCAGATTCGCCGACGCCAACGCCGACATCAGTCACTCCAACGCCGAGGCCTTCACGACTAGGTGTTGCAGGCAATGACAAACCTGCTGGTGGTATCATCGGCACAGAGAAGAATTGGTGCGGTGTAGAAGCTGGATTGAATCAACTTGAGAAAATTCTTGACAACCAATTACAGACAATTAAACTGCCAATCATCGGCCCCCTAAAAGACATTTATCCAAATTTTATTGACAACTTCAAAAGTAAGCTAGTCGATACGATCAAAAATGGGGCTAATCAAAGTCTGAGTCAATTAGAAAGTAGCATTCGCAATACTTTAGGGCCAGATTTTGATGTCAAAGTAGATGGAAATTCAACTACAGATGAAAGTACCTTACTAATTACACTTGGCAAGAAATACCAGTTCCCAGATATCAACCTTTCCAAAGATTTAGGAGTTCCAGTTCTAGGCTTAAACATCGATGGGAAAGCGAAATCAAAATACGAATACAACTTGTCCCTAGGAGTTGGTGTTAGCAAAGAATTCGGCTGCTACATAGATACTGACAAAACCAAGTTAACCGCCAATATTGACTTGGCTCTAAATGACGAATTTAAGGCTAAAGGCAACTTAGGTTTTTTCCAAGTTGACCTGGCAAACGATACCAACAACCCTACTAAAGTCGATGCCAACCTCAAAGTCAAGCTCAATGACTTAGACAATCTGGGATTGCCAAATGATGGCCCTCGCCTCACCTTGCCAGAACTGCAAGGCAACTATCAGTTTAAAGACTTATTCAATGCCAACTTAACGAGCAATGCTAATCTCGGTCTCACCGGAAAAACCAGCATCAACGGCAATGCTGCATTCCCCTCTTATAACTTCGACTTAGCTGTTAATTGGCCAATCCTAAATTACGCTAACGGTCAATTAACTGGGCCGCAAAAGCCCACAGTTGCATTTAACAATATGCAACTAGATTTGGGGACATTTGTCAATAATTTTGCGAAACCAATTATCGGTAAAATTTCCGATGTTATTAAACCATTTCGACCAGTTATTAACTTTCTGAATGCCGACACCAAGTTACTGTCTAAACTAGGTCTAGCGGGGCAATTTGATAAAAATGGGGATGGCAAAGTCAGCGTACTAGAACTGGCCTCAAAAATCTCTGGTCGCGATATCGATACTCGCTTTTTAGATGCGGTTGCTAAGATTGATAAGGTTGTTAATTTGGCAACCCAAATAGCAAACTCTCCCGATAAAATCGAGTTGGGTTCCTACACTCTGGAGAATATAGATGTTGCAGAGCAAAGCGATCGTCTTCAGACTGCTTTTTCTGTCCCAAAAACTGCTGTACTGCAAACCGCTAACCAACAAATTAACTCCAAAACAAGCGGCAAGGTCAAGGAATTCTTAAATGCTTTACAAGATATTGATGGCTTTGATTTGCCACTCTTGACCAAACCAGAAACCGCGATTCAATTGCTGATAGGTAAACCGGATGTTCCGGTGTTGAGCTATCAGATACCCCAATTGGAATTTGACTTTAATATTCGGAAAGATTTTCCGATCTGGGGGCCGCTTAAGGGTTTACTCGAAGGTAAGTTTAGTGCTTCAGCTCATCTTGGATTTGGGTACGATACCTACGGATTAAGTGAGTGGAAAAACTCTAATTTTGCTGCTGATTCTGCTGGCAAAGTTTTGGATGGGTTTTATGTGAGCGATCGCGAAAATGCTGACGGTACAGGGGCAGATGTTGACGAACTCAGTCTTGACGCTAGTATTGCGGTAGGTGCTGGGATAGATGCGAAAATTGTCTCCGGTTATGTCAAAGGTGGAATTCAAGGAAAAGTCGGCATCGATTTGATCGATATTGGAGAATTCCAACCCAAACAAGGCGGTGATGGCAAAATCCGAGTATCAGAAATCACTTCCCGTATCAGCCAACCATCGGTACTGTTTGATGTAACAGGAACAGTCAATGCTTTCTTGGGTGCTGAAGTTAAGTCAATTTCAGTCAAATTCTGTAAGAAAACCATTCCAGCAGTAAAATTATTTGGCAGAACAATCACCCCTGAATTCAACCTACCTTATCCCTGCGGATTTGATTACAAAACAGTCTACGATAATAACTTTGCCACATTGGAGTTAGCTAGCTTTAGTTTGGGGCCGAGTTCTAGCACTAGGGGTAAAGCAATTAACGGTTACATGGCCGGGGCGACTGTCTTCTTCGATGCCAACTTTAATGGAGTTAAAGATGACAGCGAACCGTTCTCAATTACTAACGCCGATGGCAGCTTTGACTTAGATGTCTCTCTTGACAAGTTCGACAAAAATAATAACGGCGATCTCGAACCGGAAGAAGGCAGAATTGTACTGATAGACGGTATCAATACCTCTACTTATTTGCCGCAGCAAACGCCTTTATTTGCCACACCAGATGCTATTGTCGTCACTCCGTTAACTACTCTATTGACCGAGTTGGTCGAGCAAGGCACTGACCAAAATCAGGCGCAAATTCAGGTTAAATCTGCACTGGGACTGTCGTCAGCAATTGACTTGACTAGCTACGATCCGCTACAGGCAATTACTCAAAACGATCCGAACGGTTTGGCGGTTTATGCAGCACACGCTGAGGTACAGAATACCATTGTTTTGATAACAGATTTAATTAGCGGTGCTTCAACTACCGCTAAAAATGAGATTGCCGATCGCGTAATTTCCACCGTTGCCGATCGAATTAAATCTGGTACTCTCGACTTAAGCAATTCAACGCAAGTGCAGGCGATTATTCAGTCGGCGGCGAGTCAACTGCAAGTACCGCAACTATCTAGTATTGCCCCGGATGCTGCGAAAATTATTGCCGAGGGAAATCAGCGGGTACGGGCGATCGCATCCAGCAATTCCTCGCCCTCAGATGCGGCAACCGAAATCGCCCGCATCCAAAAAGTCGCACAAGGAGAAGTAGCGAAAGATTTACAGCAAGTTGCAGCAGGAAATAAGACCATTCAGTCGGCGATTTCCGAAAATACTGGTGCATCTCTAACTACCCAAATTCAGTCGGCGACAGTTAACAACCCAACATTCCGAAATACCTTAGATACCGATGACTCCAGTACACCATCTACAACCGATGACACTTTACCCAGCAGCGGTATTGAATTCGTAAAAGATGGGCAAAATACCGCTGAAAGCACAGATGGCGACGATACCCTCTTCGGTAGCGGTGCGGATGACATTTTGCGTGGCAAAAAGGGAAATGATTTGCTGTTTAGTCTAGATGGCAACGATTGGATCAATGGCAATCAGGGAAATGACTTGACAGATGGGGGAATGGGTGACGATACGCTTTACGGCGGTAAGGGTTTTGATACTTTGACAGGTGGTGCGGGGAATGACTTTATTTCCGGTAATCGAGGTGAAGATATCCTGATTGGTGAAAAGGGCGACGACTCGCTGCGCGGCGGTCAAGGCAATGATATTCTGCTAGGAGGTCAAGGTAATGATTTCCTGAGCGGCGATTTGGGGGATGATACCTTAGTAGGGGATGTAGGGAGCGATCGCTTCTTGCTTTCCACCAATTCCGGTATTGATACGATCGCCGATTTTGAAATCGGTAAAGACTTGTTAGTATTGGGTAACGGGCTGAGTTTCTCACAATTGGCAATTGTTCAAGATAGCGGTTCGACTTTAATCCGGTTTGCACAAACTGGGGAAATTTTGGCAAGTCTCAGCGGAGTTTCTGCTAGCAGTATTAGTGCAGTTAATTTCGGATTGATTTAAGTTACCAGAAATCAGGAAACGGCAGTGCCGTTTCCCTACAATTAATCGGTAATCGACGTTTTTGGGGT
>JAUBOH010000417.1:0-1404 GCA_036700145.1 Microcoleus occultus BM001215366 | reverse complement strand
CAATTAATCGGTAATCGACGTTTTTGGGGTAGGGACACGGCACTGCCGTGTCCTCAATTTCCGTATTATTAATGGTTGTTTCCTAACATTTCAAATCAGCAGCGCTGATATCGCATTCCCGGCAACTGCGAAACTAATCCCATTAATTCCAGTTGCAAAAGTATACTCGAAACTGTTCCCGCTTCCAATCCCGACACTTCGACAATTGTATCAAAAGAAATCGTCGAGGAGTCGATCGCACTTAACACCTTCGCCAACTCCGGCTCTAGAAGCGGCACGGGCTTCTCAACCACCGGATTTGGTGCAAACAGCGACAACTGCTGTGCTGTGTCCAATTTTGGCATAGCTCCGAGCATTTCCAACAACCGGTCTTCGCTCAAGAGTCGATCGCTACTCGGCAGAATCGGATGAGCGCCTTTACTCAGCAATTCCAAACAACCAAAAGAACGCTCATCATCCAATCTCGCAGTCAAAACATACACATCGCGGCAAAAATCATTCGCTTGATAAGCAGTAATTAACGCACCAGATTTATGCGGTGCTTCGATCACGATTGTAGCCCGACTTAAGCCAGCAATTATCCGATTTCGGCGCGGGAAATTAGTTTTATTCGGTTGAGTACCGGCCGGATACTCGCTAATTGCCAATCCCTGCTGCAAAATGCGATCGCACAACCGCTCATTTTGCTTGGGATAAACAATATCCACTCCCGTTCCCAATACCGCAAAAGTCCTTCCTCCCGCCTCCAAACACGCTGTATGAGCCTCTGTATCAATCCCCGCCGCCAATCCAGAAACCACAGTAAAACCGTTTTTAGCCAAAGCCGCACTAAATTTGCGAGTCCACTTTCTGCCGTATTCCGAAGGGCTGCGAGTCCCAACAATTGCCACAGTCGGCGTAATTCCTTTATTCTCTTTGACATCCACATTACCGCGATAGTAAAGCACCGGTGGCGGACTGGGAATTTCCAATAATAAGCTAGGATAATCCCGATCTGCAGGCGTCCAGAAACAAGGATTTTTAATTATATGTTTTTCGATAAATTCTTCAGGATTGAGTTTGGATCTTTCTTGTAAAGTTGTTTCAATTGTCTGCTTGCCAAACCCATCAACTCGCATTAAATCAACTGGTTTTGCTATCCAAGCTGCTGCCAAACTATCGAAATGTTGTTGCAGTCTTTGCAGCAAAATCGGCCCGATACCATTGATTTGCGACCATGCTAACCAGTAAGCGCGTTCTTCTAGCAACGATTTGCCCTCAAATTATTCTCGAATAATTTTATCATTTCTGGTTCGTATATATATTGTTTCAACCGTTTGTAGTGAGGACTTTAGTCCTTATAAAATCTGAGGACTAAAGTCCTCACTACGAACCTATTTTATTAGGCCTTCCAATCAACAAAAC
>JAUBOH010000416.1:0-5710 GCA_036700145.1 Microcoleus occultus BM001215366 | reverse complement strand
GAAACGGCACTGCCGTGTCCTCTATCTCATTCCGGCGCTGCCGGAATTGATATTAAACAAATATCAGGCTTACAAACCAACTCACAACGCGTCTTTTCGTAAAAAAACCCGGTTTCTCGGCCTCATGTATAAGTTTCATTTGTTCGTTGAGTACCTCAACCTAACCTATTTTCTGAGAGAATTTTTGCCTGGGTGTGGGTTATTTTTATGAGTTGTAAGGATTCCCGCACCGATCGCACTAAAAATCCTTCGCAGGAATGACGGGGAAGTGTCAAAATTAAGGTAGTGCTGCCAGAAACAGGAAAAAGGAAATCCAGCCTGTACTGGCACTAGGGGCAACATTAATTCCTCGCTTGTCACGCTTGCAGGTGGTGGCCGACGGTTCGTCGCATTAAATCTCAACAGTAATTATGAAAGATCTCACTCGTTATCGAAATATCGGCATCTTCGCCCACGTAGATGCTGGCAAGACCACCACAACTGAAAGAATCCTGAAACTGACGGGTAAAATCCACAAAATCGGTGAAGTACACGAAGGCGCGGCGACGACTGACTTCATGGAACAGGAGCAAGAGCGCGGGATTACGATTCAGTCCGCTGCTACCACCTGCTTCTGGAACGAGCATCAGCTCAACATCATCGATACTCCCGGACACGTCGATTTTACGATCGAGGTGTACCGTTCGCTGAAGGTACTCGATGGTGGCATCGGTGTGTTCTGCGGTTCGGGTGGAGTTGAACCGCAATCGGAAACCAACTGGCGCTACGCTAACGATTCCAAAGTCGCTCGCGTCATCTACATCAACAAGCTCGATCGCACGGGTGCAGATTTTTACCGCGTTGTCAAGCAAGTCGATAAAATCCTCGGCGCTAAACCGATGGTAATGGTATTGCCGATCGGCATAGAAGAAAAGTTTTGCGGCGTAGTCGATTTGCTGACCCGCAAATCCTGGATCTGGGATGAATCCGGCGATCCGATGAACTATGCAATTAAAGATGTTCCCGCCGATATGGTCGATGATGTCGAAACTTGGCGCGAACAGTTGATCGAACTGGCCGTCGAACAAGACGACAATCTGATGGAACAGTATCTCGAAGGCAACGAGCCGAGCATTGACGACCTCAAACGCTGCATTCGCAAAGGTACTCGCGATCGGGCATTTTTCCCCACCTACTGCGGCTCATCGTTTAAAAACAAAGGCGTGCAGTTGGTTCTTGATGCCGTGGTTGACTACCTGCCAAACCCGATGGAAGTCACACCGCAGCCAGAAGTCGATCTCGATGGGAATGAAACCGGCGAGTTTGCGATCGTCGATCCCAGCAGACCATTGCGCGCCCTAGCGTTTAAGATCATGGACGATCGCTACGGTGCTCTAACCTTCACCCGCCTGTACTCCGGTACTCTGTCCAAGGGCGACACCATACTCAACACCGCCACAGGCAAAACCGAGCGCGTCAGCCGTTTGGTGGAAATGCACGCCAATTCTCGCGAAGAAATTGAATCGGCCCAAGCCGGGGACATTGTGGCGATCGTCGGCATGAAAAACGTCCGCACCGGACACACCATCTGCGACCCCAAAAATCCCGCAACCCTAGAGCCGATGGTATTTCCCGATCCCGTTATTTCGATTTCGGTCAAACCGAAGGTGAAAGGGGGCGAAGAAAAAATGGGAGCAGCCCTCACCAAGATGGTGCAAGAAGACCCATCATTCCACATGGTGACGGATCAAGAAAGCGGCGAAATGATTCTCAAAGGGATGGGCGAGTTGCACCTCGACATCAAAGTAGACATTCTCAAGCGCACCCACGGCGTCGAAGTAGAAGTTGGCGAACCGCAAGTAGCCTATCGCGAGTCAATTACCAAGCGTCTCGAAGACGATTACACCCACAAAAAGCAATCCGGCGGTTCCGGTCAATTTGCCAAAATCGGCTATGTGATCGAGCCTGGGGAGCCTGGAAGCGGCTTCATATTTGAGTCAAAAGTGACCGGCGGTAGCGTACCGAGAGAATATTGGCCGGCAGTCGAAAAAGGCTTTGAAAGCTGCGTCGATAAAGGCGTCTTAGCTGGATTCCCTTGCTTAGACTTGAAATTCACCCTCCTAGAAGGCGGTTTCCACCCCGTTGACTCCTCGGCGATGGCCTTTGAAATTGCTGCCAAAGCAGCCTATCGGCAATCAATCCCGAAAGCAGGCCCTCAGTTGCTGGAACCGATTATGAATGTCGATGTATTCACTCCAGATGATTACATGGGCGACGTGATCGGCGACCTCAACCGCCGCCGCGGGATGATGAAAGCTCAGGAGACAAGCCAGACAGGAGCGCGGATCAAGGCAGATGTGCCGTTGAGCGAAATGTTTGGCTACATTAGCGACTTGCGGACTATGACATCTGGCCGCGGACAGTTCTCCATGTCCTTCTCCCACTATTCTCCTTGCCCGAGCAATATCGCTGAAGAAGTGATCAAGGCGGCAAAAGAGCGTCAAGAGAAGAAGTAGTGTATTGAGTGCGACGAATCGATTCGTCGCACTCGATCGCCAATGTTAAAAACTAGATTTTTCTAGTTTTTAACCTACATTCCGCACTTCTTAACATAGTCAGAAGTGCGGAATGTAGGCTCAAAGAAGCGCCAGAGTATCGTGTGCGCTTGAGCGACTTGGCCCAGAAAGTGTTGTTGAGCCGTAGCAATCTGACCCATCTGGTCGATCGTCTGGAAAAAGCCGGACTGCTGTATCCAGAACGCTGTCCGAGCGATCGGCGTGGCATCTATGCCGTGCTGACTGAGGCAGGATTGGAGATGCAACAGAAGATGTGGACGTTCAGACGTTTTTATCCTTCCTACCATTACCAACAGGACTTACGCACAGAGTGTCAAAAACCCGGTTTCTGCGTCAAAATTTCCCGAAGAAAGCGACTATTTTTGGTAGAAACCGGGTTTTTTGCGTAAGTCTTAACTAAGTCAGTATCCCTGTTCTTGACGAATTGTATTTTTCACTTGTTCGCAGATACGCCTGTCCTTCAACATCTCAATCAGCAAATTTGAGCTTTTACCCTGATTATATGCAATTGCTACTACGACAACCTGCATATTTGGAGTAGGTAGGCTACAATCTTCTCTGAAAAAATCTTCTTCATAGATAATAGAAAAAAACTTTTTATCAAATCTCGCTACTTTATCAAGTAGCCCTATTATAAATGAGTTATCACCCGATGAATTCACATTTGTAGAACGTAAAAGAGCGCGGGTACATTTACCAAGCTCCGACATATCATCAATTTTATCTTCAAGATTAGCAATATTTTTCAGGGCAATGAAGGCAGAAGCTGCAATTCCACCATTGACAGATTGCCCTTGACTCTGAATGATTCTATTCGTAAATTTCAGTGTTAATTGCAATAACTCTGGTGTTATTTTTCCATAAGCCCTTACATATACTTCTATTAATTTATACCATGACTTGATAACTTGTATCCAGTTATCAATGTCAAAATTTCTACCTAAACTTCTGTTCATCACTAAGCTTTTACAAATTATAGTAATATCTGAATCCGCATTTAAAGAGCCTGTTTCTATCATTTTAATTACTGCATCCAGACAATTTTGGCATACCCCAATAAAATTTGATTGTGATAATATTGGGAATAAAAACTCTAAGTTAATCTTTTTTTTATTAGTACCTGCCATTTCTAAGATATTTCTGGAAGCTGCAAGAGATACTTTTTCAGACTTATCAAGACACAAATCTATAAGTTTGGATAAATATTCTTCGCTGTTATATTTTTCTGACTGAATTTTATATAGTTTGGCTAAAGCTAATCTTGATTCAGTAATATCTCTAGTCTTGTGCAGATAATCTTGTATTTGCTCCGGTATACGATCTAATTTTTTAACAATTTGATTTATTTGCTGCTGATTAATTTTTAATTTATCGATTAATTGCTCTCCAAGCAACTGGCCAAGAAGTTGCTCTACTTCTGGAGAATTATGAGCTAGTTTATCGATTGTGGTTGTAACTTCAACAATATTTTGACTAGCAATAGGCAAAAACCATTTCGCCAGATTAATTTGATATTCTATATCTAGATGTCCTGGGAGTTTTTTTAGCAAAGTAGATATAGTCGATATTCTATTTTTTGGAATTGTCTCGATTTTTATTTCAAGTAATCCAGAAGCCACAAAGTTGCCGCCTCCGCTACAAATTGCTTCCTCTATGGCAACTGTATGGCGACGCATATTCTCAGGAGATGGGTTATCATCAAACAGTCCCAGCAAAATCTGTTTCATTAATTTAGTATCTTGAATTGCTTGAAGACCTACCGATCTTGCCTGAATTGTATACCAGCTTGCAGGAAGTGGAGTATGAAGTGCTGCCAACCATGATTCTCCAAAAGCTGAATTACCTGATTCTAGCCAGCTTGGTAACAAATTTTTGAGTAAAATGCTAGCAGGCTCTTTTTCCTCTAATCCATCTGAAGTTGGGTGTTTAATAAGTTTTAGCAAAAAATCAGATTGTGCTTGATTTAATTCTTGTCGTATTTCTTCTGGAAGCCAGAGATGAAGATAAAGATCAATAATTCTGGCACGAGTCTCTGAACCACAAAAAGGTTTAAAATAATACTGTTTAAGTATATTTAATGTCTCGATATCAACACTGCCTTTAACTGCTTTAATTGTCTTAGAGTATCCACTAATCAACCCTCCTACAAGATGGCGTTTTTGTTGTTGTTGGTATTTTTTATCCTTACCTATATCCTCTAAGTTATCTTTACTATAATCCTCGTGGCACTGATAGTTTAGAAGCTTCGTTTCCTGATTATTGAAACAGGTGAAAGATATCAGATTTTGCGAAATTTTTGGGTTTCTCAGAACCAGATTATTGATGATTTGTAATGCTTTGTCTAAACGTAGACTAACATCTTTATCAAATCGACCTAGTAACTTACCAGCCCTGACAGACAAATCAGTTAAAAGTTCTCGATCGCATTTTTGTAGCAGTTCTAATACAACTTGCCATACTATTTCTATATGAGGTTTAAGCGCCGAATTTCCAGCACGAAGAAGTTCTCTTTGGTAGGCTTTGCCTTTGGCACATGCAATCGGCAGAAGTTGAGAGAACACAGACGATGCTTCTGGTTCACTGCGAGATACGGAAACAGGTGCAATAGTTCGGAAAGGTAAAGGCTTATTTTTATCTAGGCGCTTACAAATATCATAAAAATTGTTTATGTCTTCTATAGTTAGTAGTTGACGAATTATAGGATACACATAAGATTTATGATCGTCGTTTGATGAGCTTATAATTTCTTTAAATAATTTAGATTTTGCTGTTTCTCCTGAGTCAGTGAAAGCAAGCCAATGAGCTATAGCATACTCTGTAAATGTTTGATGTAAAAAAGTTATTCTCCTTTCATTTTTATCCAGTGATTTCAGCACACCGTTACTTTTCAGTGTATCGTAAGCCTCTTTATCTAAGGTATGAGGATTATCGAGGTTTAGCGAATTTTTATATATAGAATTATGCAGGCTATCGGCAGATTTTACATACATTGATTCTGCTATCTTGAGGCATAGATTCTCCATTGCCTCCCCTACGCGACTATCCTGGGATTTTTTACGGGGTTTTTTAGGAGCAACTTTGCGCTTCCAATACTTGTCATATAACTGGCTTACTGTTAAATCTTCTGGAATTTGCTCATGTTCTTCATCTTTTGA
>JAUBOH010000415.1:0-5719 GCA_036700145.1 Microcoleus occultus BM001215366 | reverse complement strand
TTACAGGGATGGAGCCCTTACTACAAACCTTGAATTATTTACGCCGACTTACTTAATGACTAATTTTAACTTTCCTCAACAGAGAATTTACCAACAGTTTGCTAGCATCACCGGCCGAGAGTGCAGGGCTAAAATAGTGACCCTGAATTTCTTGACAGTGGAGCGATCGCAAACACTCCAACTGCTCTTTAGTTTCTACTCCTTCGGCTACCACGCTCAAGTTCAAATCTCGCCCCAGCGTCGCTACAGCATTGGCGATCGCCCGTTCGCACGGATCGGTTGTCAGTTCGCTGACAAAGGATTTGTCGATTTTTAAGACATTCAACGGAAACTTTTTGAGATAATTTAGAGAACAATAACCCGTGCCGAAATCGTCCAGCGCAATCTGCACTCCCATACTCTGCAACTCCTTCAGAACTTTTGTGGTATAGTCCGCATCTTGCATTGCTGTAGTCTCGGTAATTTCTAACTCTAAATACTTGGGCGCTAAACCAGTTCTTTCCAAGCAGTTCGCCACCATTTGTACTAAATTAAATTGCTGGAACTGCCGAGCCGAAAAGTTGACTGCTATCCGCAAATCTGGTTGCAAAGCATCCTGCCAAGCTTTATTTTGAGTACAGGCAGTTTGTAGCACCCATTCGCCAATCGGTACAATTAGCCCGTTCTCTTCGGCGATCGGAATAAATGTACCGGGAGCAACTAAACCTAATTCTGGATGTTTCCACCGCAGCAAAGCTTCCATCCCCTGGATTTTCCAAGTAGTGATGTTGACTTTGGGCTGGTAAAAAACCTCAAATTCTCCCTGTTCTAGAGCCTCGTGCAGCCTGTTTTCTAGAGTCAGCAACTGACTGCCTTGGGGATTCATTGTGGAAGTATATAACTGATAGTTATTTCTGCCCATTTCCTTAGCGCGGTACAAGGCGGCATCGGCATTTTTGACTAAAGTTTCGGCATCTTCGCCGTCGTTTGGATAAAGGGCAATGCCGATGCTGCTGCTGACGTGAAATGGCTGTCCTTCTAGTTTAAATGCTGGCTTTAAATTGTCGAGTATTCTTTGAGCTGTTTTCACTGCATCTTCTAAGCAATTGATCTCGGGAAGCAGTACGGTAAATTCGTCGCCTCCCCAGCGGGCTACGGTGTCAGTCGATCGCAAAGTGTCGCTGATCCTTCCGGCAAAACCTTCTAACAGGCGATCGCCCGCAGCGTGACCTAGTGTATCATTAATCTTTTTAAATCTGTCCAAATCTAAAAACATGACAGCGAGCATTCTTTTGTTCTTTTTAGCTTCTTTTAATGACGCCAGCAGCCGCTGATTAAAAAGTATCCGGTTCGGTAAACCAGTGAGTTGGTCGTAAACAGCTTGATAGCGAATAATTTCTTCAGCTTGCTTGCGCTGAGTGATGTCCATCATCGTGCCGATCGCCCGCACTGCTTCACCCCTTGCATTGCGGATGATGTACCCGCGATCGAGCACAAAAACATATCCCCCGTCAGCGCGGCGAAAGCTGTATTCCTCCGACCAACATTGAGCCTCTGAGTTCATTGTTTCGTTGAAGCTTGACTTCACTCTTTCCCGTTCTTCGGGATGAATATTTAGCCACCACGATTCTAATTCTATCGTTTGAGTTGCGTTGAGTTTGTATCCAAAAACTTTTTCAAACTCTTCGCTCAACCAATACTCATTTTTTAACAAATTAAAATCCCAAACTGCATCATTTGTCGCCCGCGTCAGCAGGTGAAAGCGTTCTTCGCTTTTGCGGAGTTTTTCTTCGGATTGCAGGCGTTCCGTTACATCCCGAAAGCTGAATACTCGACCTGTAATTTTGCCTCCAGTATGCTGCGGTAGCGAGTAGCGCTCGAAGATTCTGCCATCTTGAAACTCGATGATATCGTAACTTTCTGCCGCCGGGCGATCGGACAATTCTTTAGCGCGGTTGAGAAAGACTTCCGGGTATTTTAACTGGTTGATTCCGAAGCCCAAAATTTGATTGCTATCTCTCGAATCTAGCAGGAAATCCGGTAACTGCCACATTTGGGCAAACTTGCGGTTAAAGCTGACAACTTTACCTTGGCCGTCAACCGCCAGAATGCCGTCAGCAGTAGATTCAATGGTTGCTTGAAGCAAGGAAAGAGATGTTTCTAGTTCTAACTCTGCTAATTTGCGATCGCTGATGTCAAACGCTGTGACTAATATAGAAGCTTTCCTCTCAAATTTGATAATATCTACAGTTGCTTCTATCCAGCGTGTTTCTCCGTTTTTGGTGAGAATTATCACTTCATATTTTGAGCCGGTACTCGATCGCGGCTGGCTAGATTTACCCCATTTTTTAACTGTTGCTCGAAAATCGGGATGAATTAAATCATATAAATCCAACCCTAGCAATTCTTCGCGAGTATATCCAGTCAAATCTTCTGTCTGAGAATTGACATAGCGCAACTGTCTGCGCTGATAGATCAATGCAGCAGCATTAACAGTTTCTACCAGTTGCCGAAACTTTTTCTCACTGCGGCGCAAATCTCTTTCAGCCCGCTTGCTGTCGGTAATATCTTGTGCTACATACAACTTGCCACTCACCTCCCCTTTGCCGTTGCGAATAGTTGAAATAGAAAGCAGTACAATTATTTTTTTACCTTGTTTGGAAAGATAGACTTGTTCGACGTTGCGGACAGAACCTTCGGCGGTTAAATTTGCTAATTCTAACTCTGGTGCAGGTGATTCATTTTTCTTAAAAAGTCCAGTGATTTGTTTGCCTAACAACTCTTTTTTAGAGTATCCTAAAAGTTGACAGGTAGCTTCGTTTAACGACAGGATATGACCGCCCGGGGTAGTCGCAATTATCGAGACGTTCATTTCCTCACAAATATCGAGGGCATATTCGGCAGTTTGCTGCAAATCTTGGGTCATTTTGGCAATAGTATCCCTGATATCCTGTTCTTTTTTTGGAGCAAACACTTTTTCTCCTTCTGGTAGCTTGTCCTTCCCTGTTTCAGACTGCGGTTTGATTAACCCGATCGCCTTCGATAAGATACTTACCGTATTCGTCCTGATTAATAAGGAAATCACTACAGAAATAAAAGCCAGATAAGAACCGATTATTTGTAAACTAAAACTACGGTCTTTTTCAGGAGTTTCCTGAGATTGTATAAAATTGTGTGTCGGTAGATTTATCGATTCTGTTTGGGATGATTTATCCACAAATAAGTCGGCGCTTGCAGAAGCAGCGCGAGATGCCGATCGCAAATAGCTAAGTTTAGTCGGCGCCACCAAAATTGCTTCTACAGGGCGATCGCCGTCTCCACCTCCAACACTTGCCGGCAATATTTTTGCATTAATGCAACATTCCACACCAAAAATAGCACCAGTTAAATATCCCAAAATTAATGCTTCTGTAATTTTCATGTGCTTTACTTCCTAATTTTTTATAAATGCTTAACCGCCCTGATAAAGCTAAAAAAATATAGCATAAATTGAGTTTAGATTGATTTTCAGGTCGCACCTTAATTTATGTTGATTTGGTAAATTAAATTTTAATAATAAAATAAGTTATTCCCGTAACTAATTATAATTATAATCTTAATTTAAAATGTGACATTGGCCATTGTGCCACAAATTATCCGCCATTATGCTTAGACACCGGCCCGCTCGCGCGCTAAAATTAGATAATTCCGCAAGGAGGCGGCCGAAATTTGTTAGAAAAATAAACAATTAGCTTAAAATCGATGCAGAGGTCCACTAATTGAACCAATGAGTCAGACGATCCCAGAACTCCAAACAGAAGTCCGCGGGCTGCAAGCAGAAGTTACCACCTTGCAAGAGTCGCGGGAAACACTTTGCGTACAGCGCTCAGAGTGCCGAGTCGCGGTCAGTTTTCCCAAAAATAATACTCCTGATGCCATTGCCGAGTTCCACCAGCAAAATGCTGCTTTTGGGGAGCAGTGGTTGCAGCAAATCCAGGAGATTGACCGAGAGACTAAAATTATTGAAAAGCAACTGCAACAAAAACAGGATGTACTTAATTACAAACAAGGTGAACTAGACAAATTGCTTGCCGGACAGCACTGGCAAGAAGTAGAGAACCACGTTCAAACCGGGGAAAAGCGCTTGCAAGCACAAGCTCGCAAAATCAATCAAGCAGCAGCGCAGCTAGAGGCAGAAATCCAAGCTTTAAAAGCACTGTACGACCAACTCAATCCCAGTTATTCCGAGTGGTTTGAACAACCAACTGAAATAGTTAATTTTTCGGCCAAAACTATTCCTTACGCTGTTACCAGCAGCAGCGGGCTGATCTTGGCAAACAAGGAGATTGAGTGGGATAAAAAGTAGTTTTGATCGGTAATTTTTGAATGGTGAATTAGTAGAGTTGAATGTTGCCCTAGAATGACTAAAGAATAAACACACAATCGACGGCGACATTCAAAGGTTTTTCCCTATTTTTCTCAGGCAAATAAAACTCAAAAAGCTGACTCTGCCGCATTTCGTCTTAAGCTTTTTGAGTTTCATTTTTGGAAACAAGTTTGTTTTCAACTTTGATGTCAATGTAAAATATAACAGTCTAGAATCTCACGTAGTTTCCGGTTGCATCTGTATTGTTCAAATGTCCAAATGTCCAAACAGTCAACAGTCAACGGTCAACAGTCAACAGTCAACAATCACCTGACGGTGCAACCGGAATTGATATCAAATAGACTTACTGATGAAACAATTGATTTGGATAGCGCTATTTATTCTGGTTGCGGTGGCGGCTGCGGGTTGGGGTTCTGACTCGTGGCAGCGGTTATCGGCTGTACCCGAAGTGTCGATCGATCGCAAATTCAACATTTCCCAAAACCAGTCTCCCTCAACCATTCCTGCTGAAAAAAATGCAGCCAATCTGCCTCAAATTGACCCGTCCCGGCTGTGGAAACACGTCGAGATTTTGGCAGGAGAACGCGAGGGAGAACGATCTCGCTCTTTTACTAGAGATTACATTTCCAAACAACTGCAAACATTAGGATTTTCTCCTGAGTTGCAGCCGTTCGATGGAGGAATCAACGTCTTCGCCGAGAGAAAAGGTACTGACTCAAACAGCGGTGCAATTCTCGTTGCAGCACACTACGATACCGTACCAAAATCGCCCGGGGCTGACGACAATGCGACGGGAGTTGCAGTTGTTTTAGAAGTAGCAAGATTGCTCGGTTCTCGTGCCACAGATCGGACACTGCAAGTAGCATTTTTCGACAGGGAAGAAATCGGACTTTTAGGCAGTTTAGCATTCACTGGTAGCGCGGCGCGGTTAAAAAATTTGCAGGGAGCGATCGTGCTGGATATGGTAGGTTATGCCTGCCACACGCCGGGATGCCAGCGATATCCCGAAGGATTGACAGCGCAACCTTTTCTAGAAGCATCGGGGGTAACATCTCCCGAATTGGGCGAATTTATCGCTGTGATTGGGGATGCGGAACACCCGCTGCTGTTGGGAACTTTTGCGGAGTCGCCAAAAGCTGATTTACCTGCGGTGGTGGCCTTGCCGGTTCCTCTCAAAGGGTTGCTGACTCCCGATGTTTTACGCAGCGATCATGCACCTTTTTGGTATAAGGGAGTTGGTGCTGTGTTGGTGACAGATACTGCAAATTTGCGATCGCCCCACTATCACCAATCTAGCGATACTCTCGCAACTATCGATCGACCTTTTTTCACCGGTTCTGCTCAAATTGTTGTCAATGCTACTGCTAAATTATT
>JAUBOH010000414.1:0-5723 GCA_036700145.1 Microcoleus occultus BM001215366 | reverse complement strand
GGGGGGGTGATAATTTTATTTCTTGCCCCCCCTTGTAGGGGCGGTGCCCCCGTGCCCGCCCTGGTTGGGGGGGGTTTGGCCACATTCGCACTCGAATTAAATTCGGCGCGAGGATGCTGATTTTGAGAGAGGCATTGGTACAGTTGAAGTGAATTGCGCGATCATCTTTATTGACAGATTGCACTGACCCGATAATTGACCAAGGCTGTTCGGTAGTTTGAAGTTTTCCGAAGTATTGCGGCATACAGTCTGACTCGAAATATTATCGATTTTGCTGCCATCGGTTAAGGTTGTCATCTGGCAAAAGGAAGAAATAAGTAAATCAACATCAATTTCCGCCTATTCTTAAGCCACGGTGAATCAGATGGATAATTCAATTTTAGAGCAAATCAAGTCTAAATATAGATTGGGTCAGTTTGTACAGGGTAAGGTGAAATACCATGCTCCCTTTGGTGTATTTGTCGATCTAGGCGACGTGACAGTCAAGGGCTTAATTAAGATTCCCGTCCCTACAATTAATCGCGGTAGGGAAACGGCACTGCCGTATCCTCTATATTATTCCGGTGCAACCGGAATTGATATCATCCCTCACCTGCTACCTCCCAAATATTTGCAAAATTCTCCGTACTCCGCCCTTTTCTAGTCCCTCAAACTGCCGCTGTTCATCAGCAGTAAAAACAGTTGTAACTTCCCCTTTGTTAGACATCTGTGCTTCCAACACTCCACGATTGAAGAAAACAACTTCACCGGAACCAAAAAAGACGATCGCCCTCACCCGATCGCCTTTGAACCAAAATCCCACTCCATCTCCCGCTTCCAGCAGGGCTTCCGATGCACTGACAACGGTTTTACCTGCATTCGTAGAACACATGATGTAGCTAACATTTTTGACAGTTTTTGTGGCTTTTTGACAGGGTTGAGCCTGAAGTTGTTTCAACTCTCGATCGTAATTTTCCCGATTCATGACAGGCTTAATTTGGTTCAGCAAACAGCGATCGGGTATACCATCACCATCATCATCCATGCGGATGTCGTCTTGTTGTCCGTCGCGATCGCAATCAATCGCTGGCCCGATCTGTCTGCTGGGTTTCGCCGATTGTGCTAGTGCATCGCCTGGGATGACATAGCTTAATAATAGCAGGGCGATCGGCAATAATTTTACAACCATCATCTCAAAAAATATCATTTATCAAATTTTAGCACCGTACTGTTTTAATAGCTCAATAATTTCCGGTGTCGAAGATTTATAAGCAATGCTTAAAGCAGTTTGACCGTTTTTATTGCGGGCGTTGACATCAGCACCTTTGGATAGAAATAGCTTAACTAATGCTGGCTTTAATGACGGCGAAATTCCCGTATGCGGTTGCACAATTCTCATCAACAGAGTAGTATTATCGTAATCATCGAACTCGTTCACATCAGCACCGCGATCGATCAGTAGTTTTGCCACATTAATATCTGCGTGAGACACGGCACTGTACAGCAAGCCAGGACTGATTGCGGCTCCTTTTTTAAGAAGTAACTCAACTATCTCTTGTTTTACTTTCCCAGGTTTGAACCTACCAATCACAGCAAACAAAGTTTTATCATTTTTCAGATTAGCACCTCGATTAATCAGGATTTTTATTGCTTTAGCATTACCGCTTTCGGCTGCGACATTAAGTGCTGTGCGTTCGTTCAGATCGATCGCCTCCATATCAGCACCGTTGGAGATTAATAAGTCGATCGCCCCACCACTTTTTCCTCCTGCTGCGGCGTGCAGGGGTGTTTTTCCTGCTTTGTCGATCGCCTTTACATCCATTCCTTTTTGCAGAAACAATTGTACAATTTTGGAATTGCCGCCAACAGCAGCCGCGTGTAACAGTGTTTGGTTTAAATAAGTTTTGAAATAAATCTCGGGATTTTTGGCTAGGAGTTTTTCAACTTCTGCCAAATTGCCCGTGTAAGCAGCACTAAACAGCAGAATATTGATATTATCTATTTTTGGCAATTTCCACTCATCGAACATCCCAACCTTAACGAGCTCGCCATACCAGCCGACAGAAACAAGTTGAACCATCTCAAAACTTTTACTTTTCAACTCTCTTCCAGACACATCGAAAAGATATACATCGCAAGGGGCGTCGCTGCCGCCACCGGGCATCGAAAACAGCATCGGATGCCTGACAATGGCGATCGAATATTTGCCATCAGGACTGAATCCAGCGCTGCGAATACCGGATTTTTGAATTTCTCCTGGCGCAATCGAGAGGATAATTAACAAACCTAAAAAACCTAGACAGCCAAAGTGAAAGAAACGCATAACTCGATGAAAATAGTCGCTCCGATAAATTATCAGTATCAATCTTATTATAGCCTGAAAACTGGGTGCATTTATATTCCCCAATCTTTGATGCTTATTTTGACATATTTGTGCCGTTTGCTGCTATGTAAAGAACTCGATTCACCCGATCGCGCCCAGCTTCTAGTTCAGTATATAAGTGAATATTTTAACATAAAGTACGATCGCCCTTTACCTGCTATCTTCATAAATTGCCACTACCTGTCAAATATTTGCAAAATTCTAGTTAATATTACTGAGAGGATTTTTTCAAGAAGCTTGCTTTCATCATCGCTTCATCTCCGTAGTGTTAAAATTTTTACCAGCCCCCCGAATAGGGCGATACCCGCCAACACCAGTTCCCCTCTCCGATTCCCAAATTTCCAATCCCCAAATTTCCAATCAAAGTGCGATCGGTTCCGGTTTTTAGTTGCTCAGTATGATATATTGATGTGAATTGTTTAATGCTAAGCAAACAAGTCTGCTAAAATCGCAATAGAAATTTTAAAGTAGATCGTTGATTCAAACTTACCGTCTCCCTCCGTTCGGGATTTAGCCCTGAATACTGAGGGACTTTTTCTAGATTTTTGTTGACAAGGCTCGACTGATGAGTATTCTCGCTCACCCAGAGCAGTCACCTTTAAACTTGTAGTGGCGGTACAATTTTTTGGAGTAAACCCGATGTTAAAAACTGTGGTCGGTCATAGCAACGATCCTGACTCTCTCTCGGCGATAACAGAAGTCCTAGAACAGTGTCGCAAATCTTTGTCAGGAGCATCTCCTCAAGCGGGAATATTGTTCGCTGCCATTGACTTTGAACATACTCTGATCTTAAATAAAATTAATCAGACTTATCCAGGAATTGAGCTAATTGGTGGCACAACCGATGGAGAGATGTCTTCTATTTTAGGATTTGAACAGGATTCACTCACTCTGATGCTATTTTGTTCGGACACGATCGCAATTCGTGCTGGAATTGGACGAGACATTTCCCAGGACTTGAACAGCGCCATTCAAAACGCTATTGTTCAAGCAACAACAGGTAATACAGAACCAATAAAACTCTGTATTACTTTGCCAGAAAGTCTCACCACCAGCGCCGTTTTGATTTTAGATAGCTTGAATCAAGCTTTAGGGGGAAAAGTACCTATTTTGGGCGGAATAACTGCCGATCAGTGGCAGTTCAAACAAACCTATCAGTTCTACAACACCGAAGTTTATAGCGATGCAATTCCCATTCTCTTAATCTCTGGGTCGATTCTCTTTTCTCATAGTGTTGCTAGTGGGTGGAATCCGGTTGGTAAGCGAGGTAAAGTTACCAAAGCTTCTCAAAACGTAGTCTACGAAATCGATGGTAAACCTGCTCTAGAGTTTTATCAGCACTATTTGGGGAAAAGGATGCCAGCCACAGAATATCCCCTAGCCGTGTTTGATATCAATGAGACTCATTACTATTTGCGAGCATCTAACGGAGTTTACGATTCAGCAGTTGGTAGCGTGACCTTTTTTGGGGATGTTCCAGAACAGGCGATCGTTCAAATTGCCGAAGCTACCCATGACAGTATTCTATCTGCGTCTCGAACATCTATGATGCAAGCCTTACAGAATTATCCCGGTAAAGAACCTGCCGCTGCTTTGTATTTTTCCTGTGCGGGGAGGCGACAGATTCTAGGTACTCGCACTAAAGAAGAATATGCACTAACTCAAACCTGCTTTACCGAATCATTGCCGAGTTGTGGCTTTTACACCAATGGCGAAATTTCCCCCCTAGAACAGCAGGGAGTATCCTATTTTCACAATCAAACATTTATCACGTTGCTACTAGGAGAAGCCTAAAATGGAGTCAGAACAAATAGATGCTCTGGCAATGATTAAGCAGCTTGAAAAAGACAATCGCATTTTGCGAAAAAAGTTAGAGCGCTCGGAGACAACTTGCCTAGAACTCGAGCAAACGAATCAAAAAAAAGAGTATTTTCTCCGACAAATCATCAATGAGTTAGAAAATTCACAAAAAGAAGTCCAAGAAAAGCGTCAGTTAGAACAGACTCTGATCCAACTTCAACGAACTCAAGCCCAACTCGTTCATGCCGAAAAAATGTCCAGTTTAGGGCAACTTGTCGCGGGTGTAGCCCATGAAATTAATAATCCAGTGAACTTCATCCACGGCAACCTAACATACCTTGAGGAATATTCTGAAAATCTGCTGAATATCGTACAACTTTACCAGCATCACTACCCTAATGCGGTAGCTGAAATTCAAGCGCAGGCAGATGCAATTGAGCTAGATTTTTTGCAGAAAGACTTACTAAAAATTCTGAACTCTATGAAGCTGGGGACAGATCGCATTCGGAACATTGTGCTGTCCCTCCGCAATTTTTCCCGCACCGACGAAGTTGATATTAAACCAGTAAATATCCATGAAGGGATCGACAGCACTCTGATGATTTTGCAACACCGCCTGAAAGCTCGCTCAGAAAGACCGGAAATTCAGGTGATTAAAAACTACGCTTCTATACCGCTGATTGAATGCTATGCAGGCCCGCTGAATCAGGTGTTTATGAATATTCTATCTAATGCGATTGATGCCTTGGAAGAGAATAATGCGCGGCCCAAGTACCAGGAAATTCAAGAAAATCCCAAAATTACGATCCGAACCTCTGCAATCGATGCCCAGTGGGTGGAGATTGCGATCGCCGATAACGGTTCGGGGATACCGAAAGAGATTGGGGAGCGCATTTTCGATCCTTTCTTCACAACTAAGCCTGTTGGCAAAGGAACCGGAATGGGAATGTCGATCAGCTATCAAATTGTGACTGAAAAACATGGGGGAAAGCTGGAGTGTTTCTCTACTCTGGGTGAGGGAACAGAGTTTGCAATCAAAATACCTGTTAGACTAAAAAATGACCGCGCTAGCTAATATTAAAAATAGTGGAAAATTTTGATTGATGAGTGGTGATTTTGAAATTAAAGAGTTAACAAGTCTTTAGTTCATTAATAGACATCGACCATATTTATTGTGGAACAGGCCCGAAAGGCTGTTCAAGACTGGCTTTTATGGAGATTTATGATAAATCAAAAACTTCTGGGTGCGTAAGGTAAGGGTGCACCTCCCCCTCGGTCTGAGTTAGGAAGAAAGGACGATCGCAAAATACGGTCGATCGGCTGTATACTTACAGCAGATTCCAGGTTTATGAAGTACATTCAATATCCCGTAGGGACACGGCACTGCCCAAGGAGTGTCAACTTAAGTTTTTAGTCCGCCAGTCCTCCCACCCGCCGGCGAGTCCGCCAGGGGTTGAAACCCCTGTCTAATAGCGAAAGTCCTCGCTATGAGGACTAATGAGTTCTTCAGTCCTCTTAAGAGGACTTTAGCTTTGAGGCAGGGGTTTCAACCCCTGCCGGA
>JAUBOH010000413.1:0-5785 GCA_036700145.1 Microcoleus occultus BM001215366 | reverse complement strand
CCAAAACTAACAAAGCTCGCACAGTACCGTTAACTCCGCGACTGCAACAGCTTTTGTTAAGCAGACGGACAAACGACTTTTCGCTGGATGATTTAATTTTCACCAGCTCTGAAGGATTCGCGATCGACTCTAAGAACTTCTGCAACCGCTACTGGAAGCCGACACTCGCTTCCCTTGGGATTGACTATCGCCGGCCGTACACCACGCGACACACGTTGATTTCGCATGGGTTGGAATCAGGGATGAATCCAGTGGCGATCGCAGCCCTCACCGGTCACGATGTCCGCACCCTCTACGAAAACTATGCCGGGCTTGTCAATCCGCCACAGTTGCCGGATTTATTTCCAACTTAGCTTCGCTTTGTGATTTTGATTCTTTAGTTTGAGGCATTATGAGTTACAAAAAAGGGGATAAAGTCAAGTTTTGTGGCTGTTTTTCTCATTAAAAATACAACTGATACCCAATATCTTTTGAAATTCGAGGAAGTCATTCATCCTAATCCATATTCATCTGATCATCTGATGTTTGGATGGATGAACAAAGAAGAAGTGGAAAATAAATCAGAGCTTGCTTAAGTTTTTTCGACCTGGCTTCAGTTTTTGATTTTCAGGTCGATCGCCCAAGTGTCTCTCAATAAATCTCTGGTGGTCAGGATGATTGATGTTGCCACCGCAAGTTACTAATTGAGAGAGCAGTTCGGGGTTATAAAGAACTTTCCCGCCGGGATTGCGTCCCCAATGAATGCCTTCTAAAAGCTTCGATTGTTGTCTGTATCGGAGAAGAGTCCGATCGCTGCAATTAAGGATTTTTCCAGCTTCGATCGCATCACAAAAATTATTCATTTGGGTTTTTCAACAAATCTTTAATTACGTTATCTTTAATCATGTTTTGGCGCATCAGTTCGGCAAGTAAAATGTGCGCTTCTTGCAAAGAAATTAGTCTGATTCGCTCTATGTAAACCTTGAGTTTAAATTGTTGTTCAAGCGTCAATTCTAATTCTGTTTTCATGGCGTTTCTTCGGTGCGAGAACTGTTTCTGATAGCAAACAATTGAGTGATTCGATCGCTCACTAACTTATCTTCTGTTTCTAGCCATTGGTTAATAATTTCCTGGCTGTATTTTTGTCCTGGTGACTGCCAGCCAAACATTTGAGTAATCAAATTCTGGGTATGTTCTGGGTAATATTCATCCCACAGTTGAGCGATGTCTCGGATGGTCTCAGCATCAATGGGATCAATTAATGGGACTTCGACTATGACTTCGGGATTGACCAATGCAGTGAAAGCGATTTGCTCAGTTTGACTTAACGTTGCCCAAACTTGTTTGCGTAACTCGCCATTGGCATCGGTGCTGCAAGCCTCCCTGAGAATGTCTTGAATATTTTGGGCAAATTCGCGATCGCCTTCAGCTATGGCCGTACGAATGAAGCTCACTAATTCTGCTAGTTCCTCGTTAGCTACGTCCACAACGTCCACAACGTCCACATTTTCGTCGAAATCCTTGTCCTGTATGGCTTTGGAACGTCCACATAAACGTCCACTTTCACGTCCACAAACGTCCACATTGTCCACATCCTCTTCCAAAGCAGCGGTGGAACATTCAACAGATGGATGGACGCTATGGACGTCCGGGTGGACGTTGGGATGGACGTTGGGGTGGACGTTGGGGTGGACGTTGTGGACGTTTGTGTGGACGTTTGTGTGGACGTTCTCAACTGGCTCCTGGCAAGCGTTTGAGTCATTTTGTGGACGTTGTGGACGTTGTGGACGTCCCAGAGAAAACGTCCCCCGGATAGCGTCCACAATCCCGTAGCCCATCGCGACCAATTGCCCGAACCATTCCCGAATCAGTCCCGTCGGCGGTCGGTATTTGGAGTTGAAGGAGGAACGGATTTCGCGAATGCAAATGGGCTGCCTTTTGCGCTCGGCGAGAGTGATAATCTTTGCCAAATTCGGCGCCAGTTCCACAGATTCGCAGAGTTCCAAATTCAGACTCAGGGCTTGGTCAATGGTAAATTTTACAAATTTGATAGCCGATCGAATAGTCTCAATCAGAATTTTTGGGGAAACTTCCAAACCCAAATGAGCAGCATGAAGACAGTGCAGAATTGTCGCAATCTTGCCAACTTTTAAAGGAGCCTTTCCCCACATGGCACGCATCCCCTGTTTTGGGTGAGAGATGCGTTGATTTTCACAGTGATTGTAAAATCTGATGAATAGTTTTCTTGCGGTTCGATCGAGCTCAAATTTTTGCTCTGGCAGCGCATCTAACTTTTCGTAAATCGCTGTCAGCATCGGGGTTAAATCGATGCTTGGAGCATCTTCTACCAGCTCCGTAGCTGCCAGCGGTTGCTGCACGAAATCGAACCGGGCAAACTTGCCGTTATTGTCGTCGCCGTCTCCCAAAAATCCTGCTAATACTTTCGGTTGAATATTCCCGAAAATCGATAAACCTACGTGGCGGACGTTAGTCGCAAGTCCACCAACCCGAAGAACAACTGCGCCGCCACCGC
Source organism: Microcoleus occultus BM001215366 (assembly GCA_036700145.1). Lineage (GTDB taxonomy): Bacteria > Cyanobacteriota > Cyanobacteriia > Cyanobacteriales > Microcoleaceae > Microcoleus. Next base: position 3,273 of record JAUBOH010000413.1, on the reverse strand, counting down.
TCCAATATTCGAGCAAATCTTCTTCATCCGAGCCTTTACCGCCCCGATATTGGTTGGCTGATTTGAAAGCGCCGGCGAGTTCGTCGCACAGATATAGCATTGACTGCTGTGGCAGTTTCTGAGCTTGAGCGGCTATCCCTTCCCCAGTTGCTTTCGTGAAGCTGTAAACTTTTTGCGTCGGGGCGACTGGCATTGCACCTTTATCGGTATCTTTGCTATTTTTCCACTGGTTTAAGTTTTCTTCGTAGGCAATAGAAGCGGTTTTGTACTCTTGCTCGCTTGCAATCAGAAGTTTTTCCATCGGGTCGGTGATAATTGCTTTCAGAACCGGGGTTTTCTTCTGCGAGGATTCGCCGACGCTCACACCGAAATAGTTGGGATTACAAGAGAACTGAGTTTGCGGAAAAAGCATCGTGCTGGTGTTGGCTTTTAGCAAACTCCCGCTTTGAACCATCAGCGCCAATAAATAGCCCTCTGGTTTCAGATTCAAGGTAGTTGCTAAGCGTTCGATCGGGGCTGCTAAAGTTTCTGGCAAAATCTCGCTCATGTTGAGACTGCCAGATTGGGAGGCTAAAAGTTTGACGACTTCGTTAGCTGTGTCTTCGATCGACTCTTCTTGTTCTTTCTCAGCTTCCCGAAGTTCGTAAACCTTGAAAATTTCTTTGCTGCTGATTCGATATTTCTGAGCTATCCCCAGGATTTTGATTTGTAGCTGCGATTCTTTCAAATTCCTCGTCAGCAATTCATCAATTTCGGTCTCTAAGTATGATGGGAGAGGAACCGAAATCAAAGCACTTTCTGTATGTTCGTCAGCTTTTAGCAAGCCCGCGTTTAATCGAGAACCTTTGATGGAATTCCAGTATTCGCCTTTGATGCAATTCTCCACAGCATCGCGAGAGATATTGTGGGCAATGCTAGAGCTGGGGTTCGATCGCACTGCACTCGCCCAAATCTGCTCCCATTCCCCCTCCCCCCAGCCACCGCCAGGAGAACAGCGCCGGCACGCATCTATAAATAATGTGTAGGCATCGTCATTAGTGGTTTGTCCCAAGTGCTGGAACTCGGCTGCGGTTCCGATCAAATCTCTGGCTAAGGTTGCCATTGAGGTGTTGCGGAGAGTTGTCACGCCACCCAAAAATTCCTTGGCTTTGCCCAGAGCGCATTCTAGGGGTATGGCGCGAGGCACCGGCACTGTGATGTCTTTGTAGCGTTGAGGTTCTTGTACCGATGCCGATGCCGATGCCGGTGTCGGTGCCGATGTGGGCTCAGGCGCGGGAGTTGGAGATGGAGTTGGTGTTGGTGTGAATATCGGCGTGGAAGTTGGAATCAAATTTAGAAGCTGCGATCGCAACTCCCCATAGCTGTAGCGAATCCCTGAATCCCCGACAATCTCAGTTTTGGCGGGTTCTCGGTCGGGCTTGACGTGCCATCCGCCAGCAAGGCGAAAAACACGGCTGGGATTTTTGTTGCTGCGATCGGCCTTCATCACTTCAATCAGCAAAGTTTGCAGTTCCCGCCACTGTTCCGGGGCGATCGGCTCATCGAAAACCCAGTACGGCTGCATGGATTTGTCGCCGCTGTAGACGGTGAAGGTGGGCTCGACAAATCCTAACTCGCTCCATTTCTCGAACTGTTCCGCCAGCGGGATGTCGTCCCACTCGCAGAAGATGGCGCAACAACTCTTAATTTCTGCGTCGGTGTGTCCGCCGTCGGCACCGTTGACGACGACGTAGACACCACGCCCGTCTGCTTGATAGCTTTCGATTTGTTCCCAGTTGAGGTCAGAGAGTTTGCGTCCAGCGTCATCGTTTTTGCGTTCGTCTGACTTGTAGTAGAAAAATCTGAGATAAACGTTGTCACCTGGCTTGTAGCCCAAGTAGCTGAGGTGTTGGGTAGCTAAGTCGCGATCGATTTTCATAATTTGGTAGCTCCTGATTCTTTGAATGATTGAGTAAAAGCTCGTAACTTTTGGCGCAATCCATTGATTTCTTTATCGATTTGCGCTCGTTCTTTCACCAAGTCGCTGATTTTTTCTTGCAGTCTGGTAACTTTGTCGGCTTCCTTACCTACGAGCGCTAAGCTGCATTCGCAGCACAAGCCGGCTTCTAAGAATCCCCACCTTCGTTTGCCGTCAGAGTGGTAGTTGCTACGGCACCATCCGCTTTTTGTCATTTTTTAAACTCCCTGCTGGTTTTAAAACGGGTTTTCGCCGGTTCCTGCTTGTTTGTGACAAAAGTCCGCTTGGATAATCAAGCTTTTTTATTCAGGAAAACAGTGCCTGCAAAGATTTACTGGATTTTTTGGGGTGGTTTTGCGATCGGGATTCTTGGTGTTGATGACTTTACTGGGAAAGACTGCGAAAATAGTGGTAGCAGCAGGACTGGGGTGTAATTTAGCCCTGCTGCTGAGTTGTTCCACTATTACGAGTTGCGTATTGCGCTTATCGTAATTTTATTATAATATGATAGTAGTCGAAAAAAAACAACAGGGAGTTTTAAGTCCCGTGGATCTCCGAAAAAAATTGGGTTTAACCCAAAGGCAAGTAGCGGAGCTTTTGGGCATTCGTGAAGCAACTCTTAGTAACTGGGAAACTGGGAAAGTTCCTCACATTCCACCTTCCAAAATCAAGCGGATGATGGAGGTATATCAATGTGATATAGATATGCTCATAGAAGCTTTTGAGGGTAACAGGCTAGTTTCTCGGTAGTCAAAGAGTAAAAATAAGTGTAGGTTGGGCTTTGTTCCGCGAACCAACATCCTTTTTGTAATTTTTGGTTGTTGAGTTTCTCTTGATTTAACCCAACTTACAGTCTTATTTACTTACGACATACGCATTGCGCAAGTCGTAAGTAAAGTGCTATAATAATCTCACAAGCCAAAACCGACAGCCCAAACCGCTGAGAGCCAGTAGCCTCAGTAATCAACGATCTACTAGGGTTGTGCTGGCTTACTGGTTTAAGTTTTTCAGACACGCAAGAAAAATGACCAAACATAACATTGCTTCATCAGGAAGTGCAGAACTTCTTTGTCAAAAATTGCTGCAAAATCGAGGAATAGGGGCATGAACAAATTACCGACAACGTTTCAGACGCTTGATTTGCAGGGATTTGAGTTCGATCGCGCCCAACAATACTCAGGCATTAGCCGAGAGATGGTAGACGCAGCTTGTGCCGTACTCCAAAAAAACCGTGTAGGGATTGCAGTCCGCAGTGTCAGCTCAGCCCTCAAGGAAATCTACGGCATCGGAGGCAGTACCGACATAATCTGTAAGCT
>JAUBOH010000412.1:0-5790 GCA_036700145.1 Microcoleus occultus BM001215366 | reverse complement strand
CAGCCCCCCCTTGCTAAGGGGGGGAGTAAGATTTGTCTCCCCTTTGTTAAGGGCGGAAGCGACATTTCTCCCCCCCTTTATAAGGGGGGGTAAGGGGGGGGTAACAGCGGTACGAACTAAACTTAAATCTAAAGTTCCGCCGCCAAAATCGACTACTAAAACTAAAGAACCGGGGCGTTTTACTGCATATCCCAGGGCGGCGGCTGTGGATTCATCTATTAGTTGAATTTCCGAAATCTCCAGGTTTTCGGCTAAGTCTCGAAACCAGTCTAGATATCTCTCGAATGCTCCCACAGGTACTGTAAAAATTACTTTGTCTGGCTGTACATTTTGTAAATGTAATTGCTTCCAGATATTTTCAATAAACTGTTCGGCTACTGATTCGGGCGTGTAAGTTTCGCCGTCTAAATTTCTCGCTGGGGGCTGAAAGTCGGTGGCTAAGTCGCGTTTGAAAGCTTTGAAAAAACGGTCGGGCTGAGATTGTCCCAAACGCTGCGATCGCACTTTTTCGCCTAAAACCAATTCCCCTGGCTCTTTGACAAATACTAGAGTCGGTACTACAGGTATTTCTTGGCTATCTCCACTCGGTTTATTCGTTTTGAAAATCCGGGACATTTCGCCCAATCTCAAAGTTTCGGGTGTTTGCGTATCCGGGTTGAGAATGCAGACAACCGTGTTGCTGGTGCCGAAATCAATTGCAACTGTAGTCATGTTGATTTAAAATTTAAAATTTAATTTTTCATTCCCGCTGGAAGGGTGCGACTAACTTTAGCAGGAGCAAGAATTCGCTCTCCCTCGCGATAGCCGACAAACCGAATATAAACTAACTCTCCTTCTGTTATATCCTCAACATCCGGCTGGTGCAACTGTGGATTGTAAGTCACTTGTTCCCAAGCTGAACCGATTGTTTCAAAACCCCAACTCGACAAGAGATTTTCTAAGGGAGTAAAAAGAGCAGAGAGATTTTTGGCGGGCATATCCGGCTTGGCTTCTGCCATTTTGCGGGCGGCGGGATAGTTGGTTAACAAAGTTTGCAACTGTTCAAAGGTAGCGCGGCGAAAATCGGTAGTTAGTTGAGCTTTTTGCTGCTGCAATTCCGATCGCAGCCGGAAACATTGCTGCCTCAATTCTTCAATTTCGGTGGGATTATTTGTGATTGTAGCCGATATTGGCAGCGCGCTCAAAGTGCGATCGAACTCTTGAAAATTCAAATTCAGCACTGTTGCCAGCCGCCTCAGTTGGTCTAGCGTGAGTTTTCCCACATCTCCCTGCCGCACTAAGCGCACCCCAAAGCGGCTTAAGCCGGCTTTTTCGCCTAAATCTTGCCAATCGACGATATCTAGCTGATTCATGCGTTCCCGCAGAATTGTATCGTACTTAAACTCGATCGCATCTCCCGCCTCAGATGCAGCATAAGCGTAAACTAAAATTAGAAAAATGCCCCCTACAGCTAGCGCGATGCTGAAGGCAGGCACTGTTGTTACATCAACTGTTGCAGCGAGGAGATAAAACATCTTTAACTCTTCTAAACTTGTTTTAAAGTCTGCGTTTGTTCAACGGTCAAATTTTCTTCGCCTTGGTAGTATTCTGGCAGCAAGTCTTGAGATTCTACTTTTCCGAGGGCTTTTTCAACTCCGGCGGTGGTTTCTGTACAACTCGAACCGGTGGCGTTGAGGACGGTTTCGGTAATTTTACCGTCTTTGCCGATGCGGTATTCTATTTTACGGTACTCTGCCATAGTGGTTCCTCTTAGTTTAACGCTTGAGTGTGGAGTGTTGACTGTTGAGTTATATTATAGATTCTGTTTACCCATTATTCTAATGAATTTTTGTAGCGACAATACAACCGGGGTTTCGCCGGAAATTATGGCAGCGATTGCAGCGGCTAATTGCGGTGCTGCGATGTCTTACGGAGATGATGAATATACTGAGCGTTTGCAAGTTAAATTTTCTGATTTGTTCGAGACATCGGTGACTGTTTTTCCCGTAGCAACTGGTTCTGCTGCTAATGCTCTGGCTTTGGCTACTGTGACTCCGACCTACGGTGCTGTTTACTGTCACGCCGAATCTCATATTAATGTGGATGAATGTGGCGCGCCCGAGTTTTTTACTGGCGGTGCAAAGTTAGTGACAGTAACAGGAGATCGTGCTAAAATAGAGGCAGAGACTTTAGGAAAAATGCTCGATCGCGCTGGTGCAGGAGTCGTCCACCGCGTACAGCCCGCAGCCGTCAGCATCACTCAAGCAACAGAAGCCGGTACAGTCTACAATCCAGCGGAAATTTCCCAGATTTCGGAAGTAGTTCGCAGCCACAATTTATACTTGCATATGGATGGAGCTCGCTTTGCTAATGCTGTTGCTAGTTTGGGCTGTTCTCCTGCGGATATTACTTGGCGCGCCGGTGTGGATATTCTCTCGTTTGGAGCGACAAAAAACGGCGCGATGGCTGCAGAATCTGTGGTTTTTTTTAATCGAGAATTGGCAGAAACTTTCCCCTTTCGCCGCAAGCGCAGCGGGCATCTATTCTCAAAAATGCGGTTCTTGTCGGCGCAGCTGGAAGCCTACATAACAGATGATTTGTGGCTCAAAAATGCGGCTCATGCAAATAATATGGCTGCCAAATTAGCCGCAGGTTTGGCTGGTGTGGAAACAGTAAAATTTTGTCATCCTGTCGAAGCTAACGAAATTTTTATGCAGCTTCCCGAATCTGTAATTGCAGCGGTTTTAGCTGAGGGCTTTCAGTTTTATCGGTGGGATAAATCTACTGTCAGACTGGTAACAGCTTTTAATACTAAAGAAGAAGATGTTAATGCTTTCGTGGAATTTTGTAGTGGTGAACTTTCCCATAATATTTAAAGGCTTGTAGTGAGGACTTTAGTCCGCATCCATGAAGGACTAAAGTCCTCACTACAAACCTAGAGTTTAATCGATTCATGAATAGGTTCTGCAACTGCCGCTAATTCCGGTTCCTCTGCTTCGAGGTGTGCTTCTAAAAGAGCCAGATTTCTCATATTGGATTTATAAAAAGCATCGAAGATATCTCCGACTAAAGGTACTGAGCCGATAACCGCTTCTAGACCGATATTGTAAATCATTTTGCCTAGGGTTTTTTGAGGGATGTTGAATTGAGTTGCTAAGTAAATTAGGTATGCGGAAAACGCGGTATCTACTAGATCCCCAGCACCCGGAACCAAACCGATAATCGGATCTAAACCTATGCGAAATTTAGTACCGGGGATGCCAATGGCGGTATCCATCAGGCGGCTGAGTTTGCGGATGCGGTTGAGGGTGGCAAGACGCTCTATATTATTCATGTTACTATTTTTGAATGAGCTGGAGAGTTTGAAATCTGTCTGAAGACTGAAAACAAGCATCTAGTTAATAAAAATATATCAGACCAGCGGGATTATCTGATGAGGGGCATGAATCTATTTAGGAAAGTGGAAGGACTGAAGTCCTCACTACAAACGACTCGTTTTTAATCTTGGCTAATATGCTGAATTCCCCATTCGTGCATCGCGTTAATAATTGGTTTGAGACTTTCTCCGACAGGTGTTAGAGAATATTCAACTTTCGGCGGAACTTGCAGGTAAATTTCCCGGTGCACGATCGCGTCTGACTCCATTTCCCGCAATTGCTGCGTCAGCATTTTCTGAGTAATGCCGTTCACAGCTCGTTGGAGCTCGTTAAAACGCTTCACTCCTTGAAACAACTCCCGCAGAATCAAGACTTTCCAGCGCCCGCCAATCACCTCTAGAGTGCGTTCTACAGGGCAATTTGCCCGATCGACCTTTGCCTCTTTAACTTGCATAGTATCTTTTTGGTAACTACCGCACTTTTTAGTGCGTACTTCCCATAATAGCTTGACTCGGTTTAAAGTAGAAATATCTCAGAAACACCCGATAAATTTCACTGAGGATGCAAAAAATGATTACCGTCAGAAAAAGTGCAGCAAGAGGACACGCTAATCACGGTTGGCTGGACAGTTACCACACATTTTCTTTTGCCAGCTATTACGATCCAAATTATATGAATTTTCGGTCTTTGCGGGTAATTAATGAAGATGTCGTTAGCCCCGGAAAAGGTTTCGGCACTCACGGCCACAGTGACATGGAAATCATTACCTATGTATTAGAAGGAGTGTTAGAACACAAAGATTCTTTGGGTACTGGTGCGGTGATTAAACCCGGTGAAGTGCAGCGGATGAGTGCGGGTACGGGCATTCAGCACAGCGAGTTCAATCACTCGCAAACAGACCCGGTTCATTTGCTGCAAATCTGGCTGTTGCCCGATACAAATGGATTGCCGCCGAGTTACGAACAGCGGGAGTTTCCTGTAGCAGAAAGACATGAAAAATTGCGCTTAGTGGCGGCACGAGATGCGAGAGATGGTGCTGTGAAAATTCATCAAGATGTCGATTTGTATCCGGCGGTTTTGGATAAAAATTCCCGGGTTTCTCATGCTTTGGGATTGAATCGCCATGCTTGGTTACAAGTTGCTCGCGGCTCAGTTTTGCTCAACGGTTTGCCTTTGGAAAATGGGGACGGCGCGGCGGTTAGCGGTGAGTCTGAGTTGGTTGTTGAAGCGGCGGAAGATGCTGAATTTTTGTTGTTTGATTTGGCATAGAATTGAATGGAAAATCCCCGAACTCTTGGAGAAGTCGGGGATTTGAGTCGCTGACATCTGACAGCTAAAAATTGATTTCAAGAATTAACGGAAATATTCTTTTTAGGTCGCCCGCCTTTTTTACCATTTTGCCTTGCTGCTGCTGATTTAGAGCTTGAAGTTGCTTTTCCTCCCTTCCTACCTAATTCAGCCATCCAAGATTTTGTTCCAAAAATACCTGCGATAAGTTCGGGAATACCAAAATCAACATCTAAGCTTTCCCAGTGCACGCTGCTACCGGAAGGAGGTAGCCAAAAATCAGCAAGTTGTTCTGGTGAAGCACCTTCTAAGCCTTGTGCAAGCCTTGGAGGAAAAGAAAAAATAGCACCGTTTTTCAGTTTGATCGCAATTAAATCTTCAGACTGATTGTAATGCACAGATTCGGCGCGAGGTTCTGTCGCCTCGGCTTGTTTCCATGCTTCTTTGGCTTTGGCTATTTGCTCTAGAAGATTTTCTTCGGTTAATTCTTTGTCCCAGTTTTTAAATGCCATGTATTTCCTCCCATTTACTTAACAGCATTTCTTGATTGGTCGCTATAAGTTTAAGTGCATTCACAATGTCTTTCTTCTTTAGTAGCTCGTGAGCATAAACTAAAGTAGGAGGTGCCTCTTCACTGCCAATATTAATCTTGAGTTCCATCTGGTTAGCGTCATTTTTTCTACCTTTGAAAACGTGGACATGAGCGGGGATATGGTCGTTAGTATAAATGTAAACAAATAAATTGTTCTGGATGTCTTCTATAACTTTGGGCATAATTTTATTGTTAATTTTAAAAAGTTTTATATATTCACTATATAATAACCCAAGCGTTTGGTTTTGTCAAGTGCAGATGCCAGATCGTTCGTGCAGAGAGATCCGACTTCTTCAATAGTTATGGGTAATCTGCACCTAGCAATCACCCTACTTTGTATGGGTTACTACTTACGAAATAAGTAAATAGGAGGAAGAAACTAACTTTTGTTTTTGCTATTTTTGCTAAGGGTAAGTGCGTAGGATAAATTTTTATGGAACAACAGCCGATCGCCCGCAAGCATCTTGTTTTGAGCCTCATCACTGGTTTAGCAGTCGGCACGATCGCAGGCGCACCCATCGGCTGGATGGCTAATGGGTATTATACCGAGCAGCG
>JAUBOH010000411.1:0-5852 GCA_036700145.1 Microcoleus occultus BM001215366 | reverse complement strand
CGGCAGTGCCGTGTCCCTACAATTATTTTGGGGTAGGGAAACGGCACTGCCGTGTCCTCCGCTGCAAGGATGTCAAAGAGTGCAACTGAAATTTATATAACATGACAGGATCTGCAATTTTGAAATAGTTAAAATCCGAAACCAAGCTCCCAACCCTTAGTTCATTAATCATTCCCCAATTCTCAAACCTAAAATGGTATGACTTTCATCTCTCTTCAATATGCCCTGTTTTTATTAGTTTTGTTCGTGGCTTACTGGTTGGTTCCGTTGAAGTGGTGGCGGCTGTTTATAATGCTGGCGGGAAGTCTGATTTTTTACGCTTCGCTGCAAATTTGGTACATTCCTCTGCTGTTAGTCGGTGTTTTGTTTAATTACTGCTTGGCGATGGCGATCGGGGAACCTCTGGATTGGCGGATTGCTAATGAATCTTGGAACCGCCGCCGTTTGTTGCTGCTGTGGATGGGAATTGGGCTGAATGTGTTGCTGCTTCTGGGTTTTAAGTATGTGCCTTTTTTCTTGAGTTCGATCGGCACTTTGTTAAATTTGCCCTTGGCTCTCGACGGTGCTGACTGGGTGAAAACTCACGTAGTTGCACCCCTGGGATTGAGTTTCTTTTGCTTTGAGTGCATTGCTTATTTGATTGACGTGTACCGAGGCGCGCCAGCTTCTACTTCGCTGCTGCAGTTTGCTGCTTACAAGTTGTTTTTTCCGAAACTAATTTCCGGCCCGATTACTCGGTATCACAACTTGATATATCAACTGAAATCCCAGAAATTTCCGACGCCCGATCGCATTTCTGAGGCACTTTGGACGATCGCCTTCGGTGCAGTAAAAAAAGGTCTTTTCGCTGACAACTTGGGAATTTATGTCGATTTAAGCTTTACCAACTTGCAGCGGGCGGGTAGCGAGGATTTGTGGCTGGCGATTTTTGCTTACGGGCTGCAACTTTATCTCGATTTTAGCGGCTATGTTGACATGGCGCGCGGTACTGCTTTGCTGCTGGGTTGGTATTTGCCACCCAATTTTGATTTCCCTTATTTTAGTGCTAGCATAGCTGATTTTTGGCGGCGCTGGCACATGACTTTAGGAGATTGGCTGCGGAATTATTTGTATTTTCCTTTGGGGGGTTCGCGAGTCGGTTTGTGGCGCACTTGTCTGAATTTGTCGATCGTCATGTTAATTGCCGGAATTTGGCACGGGGCGGCTTGGGGATTTATTGTGTGGGGGGGTTTGCACGGTTTGGCTTTGGCGGTTCACCGAGTGACAGATGTGGTTTTTAAGCACTTGCGGCTGGGGTTTTTGTGGGAAAATCCGATCGGCATTGCGATCGGTTGGCTGTTGACTCAGGCGATGGTTTTTGGTAGTTGGATATTTTTCCGCCTTCCCAATTTAAAGGATTCTGGATGGGCGATTTCGCATTTGTGGGGACACACTGCTGACGTGCAGTTTGCACATAAAGTTTATGTGGAAGCTTTGGGTTTGGAAAGAGTGCATTTAACTTGGATATTGGCGGCTGTGGCTGCGGCGATGCTAGGGAATTATGCGTTGAGTCGGGGTTTGAAATTAGAGTTAAATTGGCCGCTCAAATTGGTGTTAGTGCCGCTTTGTTTGTATGCGGTTTGGGTGTTGGCTCCCGAGGGCGGTTTGCCTTATATTTATTTTGATTTTTAGGGTATTATTTGATTCCCCGTAAGGTGCGCATTGCGCACCATACAACTACATTGAGGTGCGCCGAAGTGATTCCCCGCTTTGGTGCTCGCTGCGTACCCTACAACTCACAGTCAACAGTCAACAGTCAACAGTCAACAGTCATCTTTGAGTGCACCCTACAACTGATAAGAACACCAGTCACTCCAGCTACCGACATAAAGTTTAGCATCGGGAATTCCGGCGATTTCTAAAGACAGTAAATTTACGCAAGCTGTCACCCCGGAACCGCAGTAAACGATAATTTCTTCGGCTTTTTCTAATTGCGCCCACCGCTGTTTTTGTTCGGATGCCGATCGCACTTTTCCAGTTTCATCCGTCACCTCTTGCCAAGGATAGTTAACCGCACCCGGAATGTGACCTGCAATGGGGTCGATCGGCTCCCGCAAACCTGCATATCTCTCGCTCTCCCGCGAATCAACCAAAACCTCTCCCGGCAAGTCTTTTCGCTCTTTCACAGCCTGAATATCTACCGCCAAATCCCGCTGCAATTCGGTCACAAATTTACCCGTGCGGGGTTCAGGTAAAGTATTTGTTACCGGATATCCGGCCGCTTTCCATGCGCCAAAACCCCCGTCTAACAAAGCGACTTTGCTGTGTCCCATATATCGCAGCAGCCACCACAAACGAGCCGCAAAAGCCAGCCGCGAATCGTCATAAGCCACCACTAAAGTTTCTGGAGAATTAATGCCGAGCGCGCTCAATTTATCAGCTAATTCTCCAATATTTGGCAGCGGATGTCTGCCCCCGTGTTTGCCAACTGCGCTCGCGAGGGATCGGTTTAAATCTAAATAGAAAGCTCCGGGAATGTGACTTTCTTGATATTGTTTTTGTCCCAATTCTGGGTCGGCGAGGGAAAACCGACAGTCTATAATTACAACTTGCGGATTTTCGGTATTGGCTGCCAACCATTCAGGAGAAACGATTAAATTGTTGTCATTCATAACTCTTTAAATCTGTATTTTAACATCTACATTCCTGGACGCATAAAGACTAAAGAAACCGAGTTTTTTAGCGTTTATGCAGGCGTAACGAATAATTTTCGTAAAAAACCCGGTTTCTCGCCACCAGTGCGATCGCGAACTAATTTATCGGGAAGGAGTTGGTTTCTCCGGTTCTGCTTTTTCTGAATTGGATTTCTTAGGAGTTGCTTTCTCAGGTTCGGTTTTTTCTGAATTGGATTTTTTAGGAGTTGCTTTTTCCGAAGTTTCTTTTTCGGAATTAGATTTCTTAGGAGTTGGTTTCTCCGGTTCTGCTTTTTCGGCTGTTGCGGGAGTTGGAGTTGGCCCAGGGGGATTTACTGCGGATTCTTGAGCGTAAAGCAGATATTTCTGATACTCGATCGCTTTTGCCTGAGCTAGTTGATGGTTGGGGCTAGACAGTGGTACTCTTCTCATCAACGATACCGCTTCTTGCCAGCGATCGACAACTGTAGCCCAATCTTCCTTGGTTTTTGCCGATCGCCCTAATTCTGCTGCTTTGACTGCGCTGTTAACCGCCTCTCGAAAAGTATCCGGCGCAGTTGCGCTCGTCGCTGTTTCATTTAAATTATGCTTCGCAGTTGCTGTCGGATCGTTCAAAATCTTACCCACAAACGCCACCACGGCGATCGCCAACATACCCGTTACCAGCCCGACGACAATAAAAGTCGATCGCAACCGCTTCTCGAAAGCAGCAAGTTCCGGCGATTTATCCTCCTCAATATTGCTCTCCATCTCAGCGCGCGAGTCCATATCAGCAACCGCAGTATTTGGCACAGATTCTGTCGCAAAGCTCTGCGGTTCCAAAGTGCTGCTCTCCAAACTAAATTCCTGACTCCAAGCAGCAGCAACCTCACCGCTTTTTCGGCCTTCAACCTTCACTTTACGAATCGCATCCGGCTGTAAATTAGTCACTTGGCTGCGGACAAAATCAACTAATGTATCTTCTCTCGGTACTTGCTCGGCCTCAAGAATTACATCCAAACAGTCGCCGTCGAGATTCGCGGAGGCTGCGATCCCTTCAGATTGCAACTGGCTGTTTAGCCAAGATGCGATCGCCTGGGGATTTCCCTGCTTGGCCAGTTCCTGAAAATTAAGCTCTGTCATCGCTGGACACCTGATAATGCAGAAGGTAGGAAGAAGGAAGAAGGAAGAAGGAAGAAGGAAGAAGGAAGAAGGAATTTTCCGCAAGACTTTCAGCAACTAATAACGTCCTCACCCTTGGGCGCGATCGTTATAGAACACACAAGGGATGAAAAAATCAAAAATATTTTTTTTGAGTTGAAAACACCATAACTGAAATTCAACGAATAGTATAATGTATCGCGGTAAATTCAAGCTGAGTTGGGCAAATTATCATTCTCGATTCTCCTCGAATCCCTTGGGGAAGGACTTGCATTCCTCACTACGAACCGAACTCAGGTTCGTAGTGAGGAATGCAAGTCCTTTCTTTCAACAAATCTCTTGGGAAGGACTTGCATTCCAGACTACGAACCGAACTCAGGTTTGTAGTGAGGACTTCAGTCCTTCCCCCGGATGCGAGATTCGAGATTTGAGATTAAAAAATTGTGAGCTCGCAGTGCCAGGGACGGACAGCGAGTGATATCATCAGTTAGTCAATATTCAAGTTTTTATAGCAAAAAACTCGATCGCACAATGGTAGCAATAGCAATTTTAGCGGCTGGACGCGGCACGCGCATGAAATCTGACTTGCCCAAAGTATTACACGAATTGGGCGGTAGATCGCTAGTCGAGCGAGTCCTCCAAAGTTGTCAAGAAATTCAAATTTCCCGGCGAATTGTCATCGTCGGTTATCGAGGCGAACTCGTTCAAGAATCCCTGATTGACTCTCAAGAAATACCGGACAATCCTCAATTTCCTCCCCTAGAATTTGTCGAACAAACCGAACAATTGGGAACAGGTCACGCCATCCAGCAATTGCTACCTCACTTAGAGGGATTTCAAGGAGATTTGCTGGTGTTAAATGGGGATGTACCTTTGCTCAGGGCAGAAACTCTCAAACAATTGATGGCAATTCACAAACAGCACCAAAACTCGGCTACAATATTGACAGCTAATTTGCCGAATCCTCAAGGATACGGGCGAGTATTTACCGACAGTCAAAACTTAGTTCAGCAAATTGTCGAAGACCGCGATTGCACAGCAGCTCAAAAGCAAAATTACCGAATCAATGCAGGTGTTTACTGTTTTCACTGGCCAGATTTAGAGAAGATTTTGCCCGATTTGAAGGCAGACAACGACCAAAAAGAATATTACCTCACTGATACGGTAAATTTCCTCAATCCCGTGATGGCGGTGGATGTCGAAGATTATCAAGAAATATTGGGAATTAACGATCGCAAACATTTAGCCACAGCTTGCGATATTTTGCAAGCGCGGGTCAAGGATAAGTGGATGACGGCGGGAGTGACGCTGATAGATCCCAACAGCATCACGATCGACGATACCGTAGAGTTGCAGCCAGATGTGGTAATTCAACCGCAAACGCACCTGCGGGGAAAAACTTCGATCGCCTCTGGGAGTCGCATCGGGCCCGGTAGTTTGATCGAAAACAGTCAAATTGGCGAAAATGTGACTGTGCTTTATTCCGTAATTTCTGACAGTATTGTGGCCGAAAATTCGCGAATTGGCCCTTACGCGCATCTGCGGGGACACGCAGAAATTGGCGCAAACTGCCGCGTCGGTAATTTTGTAGAATTGAAAAATACTCAAATAGGCGATCGAACTAATGTCGCTCACTTGTCTTATTTAGGCGATGCGACGTTGGGAGAAAAAGTCAACATCGGTGCTGGGACAATTACCGCCAATTATGACGGAGTGAACAAGCACAAAACTGTCATAGGCGATCGTACTAAAATCGGTGCAAACAGCGTGCTAGTTGCACCGATAACTTTGGCGGCAGATGTCACCGTGGCCGCAGGTTCTGCGGTGACGGAAGATGTGCCGGATGATTGTTTAGTTATTGCGCGATCGCGGCAAGTTGTCAAACCAGGTTGGAAGTTGAAAGAACCGAAAAAGTGAACAATCGTTCACTTTTTAGATCGTGTAATATCAATTCTGGCTGCGCCGGAATGACAAGCGAGGAGACGGCAGTGCCGTTTCCCTACAATATTATCTTGGGTAGGGACACGAGATCGGAAGAGC
>JAUBOH010000410.1:0-5862 GCA_036700145.1 Microcoleus occultus BM001215366 | reverse complement strand
AAAAGTGAACTAAAACGGGGGTAGAGGCTTGAAACACCTCTTGTGCAAAAGTGCGTTCGCTAACCGACAACACCATGATCCCTCAAAATTTAATAATTTTTTTCTATCCTAGGGATCATGCTACCAGTATATGTTCCCAGTGACACGCATCAAAAAAGGATGAATTTTCCACAGCAGGCCTGTAAAAATGACTACACCTAGGTAGGAAGGGCGCAGGAACTCAAGCAAATCAAGGGTTTGACGCTTTTGCAAGATTGCCAAAAACGGAAAAATCGAGGTTTGAGATTTGATGGTTTCAAAGGATTCCCCAAAACGAGCCCGCAGGCGGCTGTCACCGTGCCACACTCCGAACAGGTGGTGAAGTATCAAACCGATGGAAGTGACGAGGGTAAAGCTAGTGCCAATCCACAGGGTGTGGGCGACGCACCAAATCACCTGTCCCACCATTTGCGGGTGACGGGTGATGCGGATGATGCCGGCTTCGTAGAGGTGAACTTGGGGCTTTTGGACGGCGGCAATTTCTAGGAGGTTGAAAGTTGCTGGGTACAAAAACAAAAAGGAAATTGCCGACAGTATCCAAACCACTGGTTTAACTCCGGGCACGCCCTGTACTTGCCAAAGCTGTATGCCGTCGTAGCGGTGGTTGAAAAAGTAGACAATCAGAATTACCGCTAGCGGCAAACTGACAAGGGCAAATAAAACGCGGTAAAGTCTTGCCCCGATCAGTTTTTCACCTCGGGGGCGGAGGGCTGCTAAACCGCTGTGGGCGATCGCAAAAACCAGTAAAAGTCCCAGAATAACTAAGTGGGAGTTGAGCGCCAAGTCGATCGTCATTGCAAATATTAAGAAAAGTTATTGATTCGTGGCCAAATTGTGTCACAAAGTATCTATAGGAGCATTCAGTGGTCAGTTGTCAGTTGTCAGTTGACGGTTGACTGTTCGCTGTTCGCTGTTCGCTGTTCGCTGTTCGCTGTTCGCTGTTCGCTGTTCGCTGCCTACAGTCAACCGTCAACCGTCAACTGACAACAGTTAACTGACCCTTCGACTACGCTCAGGGCACCGCAAATGACCACTGACAATTTAGATATATGTCTGACCTTCCTTTCACTTTAGACCAGTTACGCATTCTCAAGGCGATCGCCTCTGAAGGAAGCTTCAAACGTGCCGCCGACAGCCTCTATGTATCCCAGCCCGCAGTTAGCTTGCAGGTGCAAAACTTAGAGAGACAGTTGAACGTGCCGCTGTTTGACAGGGGGGGGCGCAGGGCTCAACTCACCGAAGCCGGACACCTGCTGCTGAGTTACGGCGAGAAAATTTTATCGCTTTGTCAAGAAACTTGTCGAGCTCTGGAAGACTTGCAAAATCTCCAAGGCGGTACTTTGATTGTGGGCGCTTCTCAAACTACGGGGACGTATTTGCTGCCCCGAATGATCGGGATGTTTCGGCAAAAATACCCAGATGTAGCGGTACAGCTTCACGTTCACTCGACTCGGCGCACGGCGTGGAGTGTGGCCAACGGACAAATCGATTTAGCAATTGTGGGCGGAGAAATTCCCACCGAACTTGTAGAAGCTTTAGAAATTGTTCCTTACGCTGAGGACGAACTGGCCCTGATTCTCCCTCCATCTCACCCGATGGTACAACAAGAAAGTATCGAAAAAGAAGACCTTTATAAATTGCAGTTTATATGCCTGGATTCCCAGTCTACTATTCGCAAGGTAATCGATCAGGTACTGACTCGCTGCGGCATTGACACGCGCCGCCTGAAAATCGAGATGGAGCTCAATTCGATCGAAGCGATTAAAAATGCTGTTCAGGCCGGGCTCGGAGCTGCTTTTGTGTCGGTTTCGGCGATCGAAAAAGAGTTGATGATGGGCGTCTTGCACAAATCTAAAATGGACGAAGTTTTAGTAACTCGGATTTTGTCGCTGATTTATAACCCCAACCGCTACCGTTCTAAAGCAGCAGAAGCTTTCAGCAATGAAATTTTACCTTCCTTTGCTACTTATTCGACTATCCAGGACAAGAAAGAACCCCCAGCCATCGATTTGGGACTCATAGAAATAGTAACTCCCAACTCGGCGGGAAGTTAATTTGTCAGGTCGCTGGTAGTTAGCATTTTGCGGTTAGTTGAGAGATTAAAATCTGGTTTGATAATCCCTGGTAAAATTAGCAAATTGGGAATCGGGAATCCAGAGTCGGTAATTGGCTTTTTTTGATACCAAAACCTACTAATACCAAAACTAGATAAAAGGGTAAAATAAACTGGGATTGGTATCAAAGAAAAGTTTCACGGCGCCAAATTAGGAATTAAACCATTTCCCATTCCAAATTCCCCATTCCAAATTCCAAATTAGCAATTCCCAATTAGCCAACCAAAATGGAAGTTTACTGCACCCGTCCGAGCTGCCCGCGCCCTCAAAACTATTTTCCCGACCTCGACGACAGTTCGCTGTTGAAAACTGTGCAGCAAAGGTATTGCAAGACCTGTGGAATGCCTCTGATTCTGAGCGGCCGCTATTTACCAGTGAGGCTGTTGGGTCAAGGCGGTTTTGGGGCTGCTTTTCTGGCGCGCGATCGCTATACTCCGGCAATGCGACAGTGCGTTGCTAAACTGTTACAGCCGTCAGTTAGTCTGACTCCGGCACAGCTCAAAATCGCTCAAAATCTGTTTGAACGGGAAGCGGCGGTGCTGGAAGAACTGGGCAACGAACACCCACAAATTCCGAGCCTGTTGGCTTTTTTTGAGCTGACTGTTCCCAGTTTGCAGGGGGGAGGAAACGATCAGTTTTTCTATTTGGTTCAAGAATTTATTGACGGTGAAAATTTGGAGGAAGAACTAGCTGTAAAAAGCAAGTTTTCGGAATCGGAAACGGTGGAAGTGCTGCGGGAAATTTTGAAGGTTCTCGATTTTGTCCACTCTCGGGGTTCGATTCACCGAGATATCAAACCTGCTAATATTATGCGGGGTAAAAATGGTCGGCTTTATTTATTAGATTTTGGGGCTGTCAAACAGGTAACGCAAACCGCTGGGACTGTAAAAGCTTCGACTGGTATTTATTCTTTGGGTTATGCCCCGCCAGAACAAATGAGCGGCCAAGAAGTTTATCCGGCGACGGATTTGTATGCTTTGGGTGTGACTTGTATTACTTTGCTGAGCGGTTTGCAGCCGACGGAGTTGTTTGATAGTTATCGAAATGAGTGGAATTGGCACTCGCGGGTGCAGATTAGCTCGCGTTTGACTCAAGTTCTCGATCGACTCTTATTATCAGCTCCCAGCCAGCGTTTTCAATCTGCGACTGAGGTGGAAGCTGCTATGAAACACAATTCTCAACAGCCTACAGTCGTCGTGTCGCCACCGACAGTACCGACTCCTACTCCCCTACAGACTAACCAGCAACCACTGACTCAGCAGCCTCCAGTGCCTGTTCCTGCGAATCCTCCGGGAAATCTGCAATCTTCGCCAAGAGGGGCTTTTTCGATTTGGGATATTTTGGGAGGGGCTGCGTTTACGGGTTTTGAGGGGGGGTTGCTGGCGATCGCCCTGACGAGTTTGCTGCCGTCTCCAGGCCTGAGTATGGGATTGTTAGGGATGATTGTGGGGGGTTTGATTTATGGCCAGTATCGCAGGGCGATCGAACAAACCGAGATGCTGACTATTGGCGCTGGTACTCTGGCTTTACTGTGGTTTTTCCCGGTTTTGCGAGCGACTGCAACTGGGATTTATGCTGGTTCTCCGATCGCTGGTGTATTGTTTGTGGGATGGTTGGGTGCTTTGGGGGCGATCGCGGCAACAGCTATATTTCGCCTGATTTATAAGTTACTTTCTAATGTTTTTTAAGCTGTAGCAGAAAGACGGTTAGGAAATTATTAAAAGTTCTGTTATCGAGTAAGATTAAACGAACCGCGAAGACACGAAGAGCGCGAAGTAAGAACAACATCTTCTTCTTTCTCTTCCTTCGCGTCCTTTGTGCCTTCGCGGTTAAATCATTCCGATGCAACCGGATATAAATCGATGCAAAATCAGCAGTCAATTAACCCGAATTGGACGATCGCTTGGGGCCAATCCGCCCGATCGCGCCTGGGAACTTGGGAAACCCCCGGTTTTGCCATCATCGGCGCTGAACCGACCTTCAGCCCCACTCAGCGATTTGTGCTGGTGGGTGACTGCTGCTTCGATCGCACTTTGCTACTCAAACAACAGATTGATACCGATGGATTGACCGATTTGGCGATCGTCGGGCAGTTATGGGAAACATCGGGCCCTCAAACTCTTAGCTTGCTAGAAGGACAATTTGCCCTGGCTGTATGGGATCGAGAGGAGGAAACTTTGTGTCTGGGGCGCGATCGCGTGGGAGCAAAAACGCTCTATTACACCCGCACGGGAACAACTCGCTGGATCGCGCCCCGACTGCGATCGCTCAATCCGTATCACGATCGCACACTCGATTTAGTTGCTTTGC
Organism: Microcoleus occultus BM001215366; assembly: GCA_036700145.1. Taxonomy (GTDB): domain Bacteria; phylum Cyanobacteriota; class Cyanobacteriia; order Cyanobacteriales; family Microcoleaceae; genus Microcoleus. The sequence goes on along the minus strand of JAUBOH010000410.1, from coordinate 1,399 downwards.
GCGACTATTTGTGCTGTGCCTTTGTACCGGGTGCACAAACGCTATGGGAAGCGGTGCGAGAGTTGCGCCCGGGTAGCTACTTGTATTTACCGGATGTTAAGGCGCAGAGATACTGGGAACCGCAGGAGCAAATTACGAATGCCGATCGCCCTTTGGAATGGCACGGTCAACAAGTGCGATCGCTCTTGGAACAACTGGTGTAAGAAGGGTTACCAGCGGGGGAACCAGTCGCAGCATACCTTTCCGGCGGGATTGATTCAAGTTGCGTGACTGCGATCGCCACCAGGCTGCACGATCGGCCGGTGCACACTTTTTCGATGCACTTTGGCGCCGAATATCCCAGCGAGATTGAATTTGCCAACATTGTCGCGACACATTGTGGCACCGAGCACCATATTTTAGAGGTTTCGCCAAAGCAGATTTGGGAGTTGCTACCGGAAACGCTGGCTGCTATGGACGATCCGGTGGGGGAAGGGTTGACGGTGCCTAATTTGCTGTTGGGGCGATCGGCAAAACAATTCGCAGATGTAGTGTTGAATGGTGAAGGTGGCGATCCGTGTTTTGGCGGGCCGAAAAATAAGCCGATGTTGCTGAATAGTTTGTACGGTTCGATTCAGGGTAAACCAGATGCGATCGCCGCTTACTTGACTTCGTTTCAAAAATGCTATGTGGATTTGCCGCGTTTGCTGAAGCCGGAGGTTTGGAATCAGGTAAAAGATGCGCCTTCGGTGTTTGCTGAGGAATTGCAACAGACAGAAACGACTTTTTTGAATCGGTTGATGCGGCTGAATATTGAGTACAAAGGGGCCGATTACATTTTAACTAAGGTGAATAATCTCACGGCTGCTGCGGGGCTAAAAGCGCGATCGCCCCTATTCGATCAGCGGATGGTGGCGCTGAGTTTGCAAATCCCGCCAGAGTACAAGCTTTCGGGCGCGCAGGAAAAAGCCGTGCTCAAGGCTGCTGTCGCCGATTTACTGCCCGATGTCATTGTGAATCGTCCGAAAAGCGGTATGGTAATGTCGATGCAGCAGTGGTTTTTGAGGGATTGGCAACGACAAGCGCGATCGTTGTTGTTGAATCGTCGTGCTGCGATCGCACCTTACCTCGATCGGGCATTGATTGATGAGTGGCTAAACTATCGGGGCGAGGTTTTTCCGCGTTATGGGCTGAAGTTGTGGCTGTTGGTGACACTGGAAATCTGGTTGCAGGTGAATCGGCGTTAGGGCGTGTTTTTAAATGATTGGTAAGTTACCTGAAATATGGACACGGCAGTGCCGTTTCCCTACCATTAATCGGGCGATGGTTTCATATCAAATCCGGTAGCATCGGAATTATTAGAAATTAGGAGACGGCAGTGCCGTTTCCCTACAATTAATCGGGGTAGGGACACGGCACA
>JAUBOH010000409.1:0-5873 GCA_036700145.1 Microcoleus occultus BM001215366 | reverse complement strand
GCGTAATTGTCAAATTACTTAACATACTTTGTTTTATTAGCGCCTACTTACTTAAGCTGCCTTTGTGATAGTTGATTCAGACTTTTGGGATTTAAATATCCTTTTTTCGATCTTATTTAAGAGTCCTGGAATGGGGGATCTGAAACCGGGTTTGATGGGCGAAAATACCTCATTACAGCCCACATATTTGGTAAAAAACCGGGTTTTTTTGGTTGTAGCCCGGGGCCATAAACCGGGTTTTTCACGCAGCAGACGCGTTACAGGCGACCACAACCGCAAAAACCCGGTTTCTAGGCGAAGTGCGTCCGCGAACTGTTGAATTTTTCCCAACCTCAGTAAAATAAATAGCATTCTTGACATAGTGAAATGGTAAATCATAATTTTAATTGTGTTTGTTTATTTGTCCAAATTTCATCAGATTATCGCGGCTATTTTATGGCTTTTTGGACTTCAGCGCCTGCTGAATTTTTTGGATCAGATATTGCGATGAATCTTGCTGTTTAACGATGTCTTCCAACTCGGAAACCCCGACTTCTGCGTGTTCTATCTCCTTAACTAAAGAATCAGCGGTAACACTTTTTCTGACTCCCAAAGGTTGTGCAATTGGTGGAGGTGCATTGAAATCTTTTTCCGATATTAATTCCTCCAACTCTAACAGCGCCATTTCCGCGCGATCGATCTTGATGGTCACGGATTTAGCCACATTAGCACCCGCTCTTGCAGCCTCCGTGAGTTCGTGAACGCGAAGTTTGAACCGGCTGGCAATTTGCTCCATTTGAGTCCCCAATTCAAAAGTTTTACTTGCCAGTCTGCCAATTTCCAGACTGACTTGGCTCAGCCCGTTGGGCTGACTTCCCATTTGATTGGTAACTACAGCCACCTGTACTGCTAAATGCCTGACTTGTTCGATCGCCTCTCGGATCGTTCGGGAAGTGCGGTTAACCGTTTCTAGATCGTTAGCTATTGCTTTGCCAACCCCCAAAATTTTATCTGTATTGTGGCAAATAGAATTAGCACCCTGAAAAGTAGCTTGAAATGCTTGGCGACCTTCCGAGGAAATCAGCTTAGCAATTCTCACAAATCGCTGATTGATTTGAGCAATTTCTTCAGCTTGTTTTACCAGTGCCACTTCCTGGGAACTGGGAGTATTCTGGGATTTTTCGGTTTGACGCTGTTGGGATTTTAAAAGCTCATTGCATTGGTGAAACTTTGCCTGTTCTTGTTGAATTATTCCCTGATATTTTTGTCTTTCTACTCGGTATCTTTGAATAATTTTATGAGCTTGCGCCAAAATTTGAGACTGGGCAATCACCAGAGTTTTAACGTCCAAAATGCGAAGGCTCTGGTTTTCCATAACCACAATAATTGGTTCATAAATCAAGTCTTTTTGCCGGTTGAGAGATGCTTGCACGGCATCGTCAATTTTCCATTTTTCCGAAAGCAACAAAGGTGGAATTCTAATAAAATCTAACAAGGATCGAATCGGGTGCTGCCCGTAAAGTTCTACGCGATCGGGAAGACTCATTTGCTCTCGAAATTTGACGCGAGAAATCATGCCCAATACCTGTGATTCGTGAGTTATAATGACTCCCGGCAGGTCTGGTTCTTGCTCGAATCTTTCAGCCACTACCTGTCCTGGAGTTGCAGCACTCACTTGGAAGTGGTGACACGGCAGATGTCCGATCGTAAAATCGGGGGTGAGTTGAGTTGGATTGCTCATTTACCCGGATAGTGTTAAGTAGAAGTTAACAAATTATATATTGATATTATACTGGATTAAGATAGTTAAAAGTAATCACAACTATAGCGATAAATCAGCTCTCTGCCACCTGGGCCTGACAAGAGCCTGCCTTCTGACTACTTTCATCTCAAGTCTGTTGGAGCGGCCGCGCCTGCAGCGCCCTGGGTTCCGTCCCCAAAACATGGGCCTTCATATTTTGTTATTGAAAACAACCGGAAAAATACCTAGATTGAAACCAAAAACCTTAAATCGGACTTTGCCGCTAGCAACCTTTGAGGCTGCTTACCAGTTGTTACAGCAAATGGCTGAACTCCCGGGGGCGATTTGGCTGGCTAGTGACGCGATCGCGGATACTGAAAATAGGGAAAACTCCTCCGAAAGATTTGCAGCAGTCGTATCAGATCGGTTTAGCGCGCTGCTGCGCGGCAAGCTATTAGATGAGTTGGCAACAAACAAACGCCAACACAGCGAAAAACAGCTCAATTCCCTATTAAATGTGGAGTTGACTTTCGATCCAGGGGCGATCGGCAATTTCCTCTCTCCCCTCTCCGACAAACTCGCAAAAATAACCCCCGCAGCCAGGGGAAAAATTGATATTCGCGCCCTCAAAGAAGCAATTAAAAATCTACAGCCAAACTCGGCAGCTCTTCAAAGCGAATTCACCCTAGATTTGCTGGCTCTTCTCGCTTCAAATGCTAGCAAAAACACTCACCCGTCCCTACAAAACCGAACAGAAATAGAGCAAAATCTCGCATTCAAACTGATAGCTTCAGAAACCTTACATCTCCCGATCTCCGAATCCGTAAATCACGTAGAAATTCCCACTTTTTGCATTCCTTTTTGTCAGCCTGTGGAAGATGCTTTGCAGCAACAACTCCAACAAGAGCGACTTTTGAATCAGGTGACAACTCAAATTCGCCAGAGTTTGGAATTGCCTGTAATTTTGTCAAAAGCAGTCGAGCGAGTGCGAGATTTTTTGGAAGTCGATCGCCTGTTAATTTATCAATTTGAAAAAGTGCCAGCGCCGCCCAATGGCGAGTTAGGTAAAGAAACACCTGCACAGGTTTATGAGTCTGGCGAAGTTAAAGAAAATTCCGGTTCTTACTTATATTTAGGTCGCGTCACCTACGAAGCTTTAGCCAGCGATGCTATCTCGTCTGTACTGAATTTTAGTGAAGGCGCTCAGTGTTTTCCCGATGGAGTCCTCGACAGAGAAAAATATCGCAAAGGTTTGGCTTTGTGCGTCGCGGATGTAGAAACAACTTACTCTTCGCAGCCTTGTTTTTTAGAGTTGATGCGGCGGGCGAAGGTGCGCGCGAAGTTGCTAGTGCCGATCGTAGTTCAAGACGAATTGTGGGGGCTGCTAATTGCCCACCAGTGTACTGTTCAGGAGTGGGAAGAAAGCAAAATAACATTTTTGCGGCAAATAGCAGAACATTTGGCGATCGCCATTTACCAAGCCGAACTTTATGCAGAAGTCCAACAGCAAAAGTGCACCTCAGAACAGCGCGTCATAGAGCGCACGCGAGAACTGCGCGACGCCCTCGCCGCCGCCCAGTCCGCCAGCCTCGCCAAGAGCGAATTTTTGGCAGCTATGAGCCACGAATTGCGGACTCCCCTCACCTGCGTCATCGGCATTTCTGACACGCTGCTGCGCTGGTCTTACGGCAAAGTTGGCATCAAAGAAGTACCGATCCAAAAGCAGCGACAGTACCTGCAAACTATCCGGGACAGCGGCGACCATTTATTAGAATTAATTAACGATATTTTAGATTTATCGCAAGTAGAAGCGGGAAAAGCCGTATTAAAAATTAGTGAATTTTCACTTTCCAAATTAGCTTCTCAGAGCCTGCACGCCCTCAAAGAAAAAGCTCTGGAGAAAGGCGTGGAACTAATTCAAGAACAGCGGATCAAACAAGAGTGCGATCGCTTCACCGCAGACCCGCGCCGCTTGAGACAAATTCTCTTCAATCTTTTAGGAAATGCGATTAAATTTACTCCAGAAGGCGGGCGAGTTACCCTGCGAGTTTGGGTAACAGAAGATAAAAATCGAACGCCGACAGTGCGACAGCCCGGTACTGCACCGGCCGGCAGCACCGCTGTTTTTCAAATCAAAGATACTGGCATTGGAATACCCGAAGATCAGCGATCGCTTTTGTTTCAAAAATTCCAGCAGTTGGATTCCCCCTACCGCCGCGAATACGGCGGCACAGGTCTGGGATTGGCATTAACTAAACAGTTAGTAGAGCTTCACGGCGGTGCGATCGAAGTCAACTCTACAGTTGATGTCGGCTCTACTTTTACCGTTTATATACCAATCCAAACTCAAAGCAAAGATGAATCCACAAAATTCAAATATGAAAAATCCAATTCATCTTTACCGCTGCATTCTTCCTCCTTGCGGGGCAGCCTCGTTCTCGTCGAAGAAGATGAAGAAACTGCCATGCTGATTTGCGATATCCTGACAGCAGCAGGACTGCAAGTTGTCTGGATGATTGAAGGTTCTGCCGCCGTAGAACAAATTGAACTTTTGCAGCCGAATGCTGTGATTGTCGATATGCGTTTGCCCGGTATGAATGGCTGCGAAATAATTCACCAACTCCGCCAAAAACCCGCTACTGAAAATATCAAAATTCTGGCTTTAAGCGCTCAAGAAATTCCCGCAGATCGGATATCTTTCGTGACGGCGGGAGCTAACGATTGTTTGGCTAAACCGATTCAGCCAGAGCAATTGCTTGACAAAATTCTTTCTTTAATGGCCGGGATTGGTAATGGGTAATTGGGCATTGGGCATTGGGCATTGGGCATTGGGCATTGGGCATTGGGCATGGGGCATGGGGCATTGGGCATGGGGCATCGGGCATGGGGCATGGGCCAAAGAGGGCATCGGGCATCGGGCATTTAATATAATTGAGTTGTTGAGGTAATTATGGGAAGACCAGATTTTGAGGAATTAGAGGTTTATAAGTTAGCGGAAAGTTTGGCGAATCAGATTTGGGAGATTGTTAAAAAATGGGATTACTTCACAAAAGATACGATGGGCAAACAGATCGTTCGGTCTGCTGATAGTGTCTGTGCTAATATTGCTGAAGGAAGAGGTCGTTATAATGACTCCCGATAATCGGCGTTTTGTAAAAATTGCCAGAGGCTCTTTGTACGAAACAGTAAACTGGTTAAGATTAGCCTATTCTAGACAACTTATCACAAGTGAAGAAGTAAGCAAATTTAAACCAATTGTCGATAAGTTACTACCAAAACTTAACGCTTATTTGAGTTCAATAGGGCACAGGGAATAAATTACAAAAAAAAACCCATGCCCACGGCGGCCCATGCCCCATGCCCACGGCGGCCCATGCCCACGGCGGCCCATGCCCAATTCCCCATGCCCCATGCCCAATTCCCCATTCCTAATTCCCCATGATAAATTGTCAAATTCCCACAGGATTAATTGTTTCTTGTCAAGCACCTGCTGACTCGCCCCTGCACGATCCGATCGTCATTGCGGCAATGGCTCAAGCTGCCGTCAATCGAGGAGCGGCGGGCGTGCGGATCGACACTCCCGCCCACATTGCGGCGGTGCGAAAGCAGGTGTCCGCTCCCATAATTGGGATTTGGAAGCAGCAATTGCCGGGATGCGAGATTTACATTACTCCTCGGTTTGAAGACGCGCGGGCGATCGCCCTTTCTGGAGCTGATATTATCGCCGTTGACGCCACTCAGAGAAACCGCCCTCCCGGCGAAGACCTCAAGACGTTAATCGCGCGAATTCACAGCGAATTGGGCAAATTAGTGATGGCGGATGTAGATACGATCGAATCTGCGATCGCGGCGGTTCAAGCTGGTGCAGATACTGTGGGAACTACTCTTTTTGGCTACACTCCCCAGACGGAAAAATTCTCGCCGCCCGGATTTGATTTGCTCGCGGAAATGGTAGAAAAGCTTAAGGTTCCCGCGATCTGCGAAGGCGGAATCGCTGGGCCGGAAATGGCCAAAAAAGCATTGGATTTAGGAGCGGCGGCTGTTGTTGTCGGCGCAGATATTACTGGGATCGATCTTAAGGTGACAGCCTATATGTCGTTCATCAGTTGACAGTAGACAAGTGACAGTTGACAGCTACCCATAGCCGTCGATA
>JAUBOH010000408.1:0-5898 GCA_036700145.1 Microcoleus occultus BM001215366 | reverse complement strand
GCGTAATTTTTAAATTACTTAACATACTTTGTTTTATTACCGCCTACTTACTTACATCAACGATATAGCAATCCTAAATCAGTTGTACAAATATGTAGGGGTAGTGCCAAGAATGCCTACCCCAGCCGTCATCTGGGCAACCACGGGGGGTTTGCCTCTACAAGAATTACACAAATCATTTAGGATTGCTATAGCTTATGGCAGAATTGAACGATCGCACTGCAATCAACTTAAAACGAGTTTTACAGATTGCCGCAACAGTGCCTGGAAATTACCACCGCTTTTTGCAAGCTGGATTAATTGATTCGCAGTCAGGTTTGAAACAACTTGTACCAGATTGGCAAACAGCTTTTATTAAATTGCAGCCAATTACCAAACAAATAGTCCGGCAAAATCCCGGGTCATTTCTCGCTAGTCTTAATGATTTAGTTTACCGAGGAATGACTAGCGGAACTTCAGGTAATTTTTATACCTACTTTGCCGGGAATGAGTGGAATGAAGCGCGTTTGTTGGCGCGAAAACGTGCTTTAGCTTGGTGGGGAATTGATGAAGAAGTCCCAATTATTAATCTCGCCAGCCGCTTGCAGCCGATGCGAGTTAATGATATTGCGTTAATTGGAAATATTACGCCTGATTGGCTCAAAAATTTATCCGACTTGTTGCAGATTAAACCTGCGGTGATTCGAGGTTATCCCAGTCGTTTGTCTGAGGTGGCTGCTGCTCTTTTTGGGGATTCAATTCCTGCGGTTTTAGGCGTAATTTGCACGGGCGAGGTTTTATTTGATTTTCAAGAAGAGTTACTTAAGTCTGTTTTTCAAGCTCCAGTCATCAACGAATACGGTTGCCAAGAAACCGGGATTTCTGGATTGAGTTGTCCTGAATTCGGACGACTGCATTTAGATGTCGATCGATGTTTGTATGAAATTATTGACGGTGAATTAGTCACTACAGATTTATTCAATTATACAATGCCTTTGATTCGGTATCAATGTGGCGATCGCCTTCAGTTCGATTCTGATATTTGTCCTTGCGGGCGATCGCACGCAACCGCAAAAATTCTCGGGCGCAGTCAAGAGCAGATCGAGACACAGCAAGGCTTTAAGTGTCCGGGAGAACTCTCTTTACCGAAATTTGCTGGGATTCTGAATTATCAAATAGTCAGGCAAAATCAACAAGAGGTAGATATTTGGCTGCAAGTCGAACAACAGCAAGTTCTTGATTTGTTGCCTTTACAGCTTTGTTTAGAAAATTTATTTGGAGATTTTCAAGCGAGAGTAATTATCGATTCATCGGATTTGAGTCAATTTGAAAATACACAAAGTTGTAGCGATTTAGAATGGATCGAATGGGTAACAAAAAAATCTTGGTACGAGTGGCTAGAATCGGGTTTATTACCTGTAGGAGAAGCCAGAGAAATTGCCTTATTGTTGAAAAGTTTAATTCAGCCGACAGTGATGGTAAGTTCCGGGATATCGCCGATCGCCCAACAAGCCCTAGACAGACTATTACAACGTAAAAATTATCAGGAATTAACCGTAGAATTAATGGCTGTACGAGTATTGCTGTTTGCGTGCAGTTTTTTAGCCGATCGCCAAAAAAGACAACATATCTACGATCGCGCCAAACAACGTTTAACCGAGATGAATTTCCGGCAATATTCAGTAGTTGTAGATTTACTAATCCCCAGCTTAGGATTCGATAATAGCACAGCTATATCCATCTGGGAGAATACCAACTTATCTGACTCTGGCAAGCTAGATGTGTTTAATATTCAGCACTTGTTAGCAGCATTCAGTCTAGCAGCAAGTAAAGCCAAACAGGATAATCCAAATGTAGGGAAAGCCTGGAAGCCAATTTTAGCCCTTTTAATCGGAGATTTGAATTTTTGGGCGTCCCGATTTCACATCCAAATTTTAGCATCTTGGTGCGAATTAGTCAGTGGAAAGGCGATCGCACCCAGCACTAAATATCCACAAACAACAGGCGATTGTTTTTTAGATACTTGGTTGACTTGGCGTCAAGTCATGATGTGCGATCGCGAATCAGCTACAATTGCATTATCTCAGTTACAAGCGACAGCAATTTTACCATCAGAACTAGCACGAGTAGAACTCGAACACGGATATGCTAAACTGAAGAGGCAAGTTGATATTGATCCGCAGGAATGGTTAGATAAAATTGAGATTTATGGCGGACTAATTAGCCGTAACTTACCCGATTCCGCAATCGATCCGATACCTTGGATGCCGATTTTACTAAAATTAGCGCAAGTTTTGTTAGCAGACGGAGAAGGCAAATTAGCCTATGAATGTTTGATTGCGGTGGCTGCGCCGGATCTGCGCGCTTCTGGATTTGAAAGATTAGCACGAGAGATGAATTACAAACAGTCGGCAATTTGCGATCGCACACAATGGTAAGTTTAACTCTAATTATACTGGGAAACAGCACTCTTGACTGGGAAACAAGTGCGATCTATACTTTCCAGAATCAAGAATATGACTTAAAACAGGTAATTAAATTTCATTCCTCAGACTCAATAAAAGACCCGGTTTCTGGGCTACCATACGTAAATCCTATTTTACTGAGATATTGCACGATTATCAATCAGCCTTTTATGAACAGGCAAGATGCCCATTCCACAAGAGATAAGTTTTATTATGAAACAGGTAAGATGGCTGTTGCTAACAAGGATGCGACAGGGTGCATCCCAATTTTGCAGGATATATTGGCAAAAATGGGATTCTCCCCTGCAACATCTCTAATTTTACAGACAATTGATACTGAACTGACAGCTATTTTACCTACTAATACACAATTAAATTTTTTCCCACCTCAACTAACAAATACCGCCCTTGCATCCTTACCTCCAAAATTGGAACTACCACTAGAAACTGCCAAACAATATCCTGTTAACTCCTTGGGTTGGATTGCATCAACCCCTTTGATAAAAGCTGCCCTACCGCAGTTAGAAATAGATCGCTGGAATTTGTTAGCAGTTGCTAGGGAATTAGAACGGCAAAACATTGCCTTTACCTGGGGAACCGCCAAGGCGAATACTACTCATAAAAAAGCCCGCGACTTCAGTCCGAAAACAGTTATAAATAACGATGAAATTATCGGCGATGCTGACGAAGAAAATGTCAACAATTCCCTCGAATATCCTCCGATAACCAGTCAATCTCGCGTACTTGCTGTGATTCCTCATTTTCGCTGCGAACAGTTTCTGCATCGCTGTTTGCAGTCGCTAGTAACTCAAACTAGACCTCTAGATGGTATTGTTGTGATTGATGATGGTTCAGAATCACCACCTCTAGATATTGTGCGAGAGTTTCCAGGAGTGACTTTATTAACTTCAGCCTTGAATGTCGGCCCTTACCGCTTAATTCAACAGGTGATTCAGCAAACTGATTATGATGCTTATTTATTCCAAGATGCCGATGATTGGTCGAGTTGCGATCGCCTAGAATTGCTATTAGCAGCAGCCGAAAATTACGGTGCTGAATTAGTTGGAACCCAGGAATTGCGCGTGTTTGAAGATGATACGCTTTTACCCGTGGTTTATCCCCTAAATGTCAACACCGCCCTAGCAGTAAAACCGGGACATCCGCTGTTGCATCCTACTAGCTTAGTTTCGCGCAATTTAGTCTTGAGATTGGGCGGTTTTGCTACGGGATTGAGGTTTTCGGGAGACACGGAGTTTTTACTGCGATCGCAATTCGCAGCAAAAATCGTAAATATTCCTGATTATGCTTATTTTCGCCGACATCGATGTGATTCCCTAACTACCGATCGCCAAACTGGATTAAATTCTCCCGTGCGTTTAGAATTGATCCAGCAACTCAAGAAAAAAGCGATCGCCAATACTGCACAGGTGCGATCGGGAAAATCACCAGATTTGCATCCCTTGAAGACAGCAGAGGCGATCGAACTCAATCATATCACTGGTTTTCCCCTGCACTGGGCCAGCGAAACATCATGTTACAGGTAATCATCCCCGTTAAAAATCGTTCCGAAATCGGCGATTGCGTGCGATCAATTTTAGTTGCTTCCCCGGCGACTAAAATCCTGATTTGCGATGGTGGAAGCACAGACTCTAAATGTTTAACTGCTTTGGAAGATTTAGCAAAAATAGAACAGGTAGACTGGTTCAAATATCCTCAACATGACTTTAATAAATCTCAGTTAATCAATCAGGGAATTCTCCGCGCTACCAGCGAATATCTATTAATTTCCGATGCAGATATTATCTGGAACAAACAGGCAATTTCACAATTATCATCCTCTGTTTTATCGCCAAACAATTTTAAATTATCTCTAGAAAAACCGCTGACATCGCCTTCTGCACCCAAGTTTCTAGAAAATCCGATTATTTGCTTTGTGCAAACTGTAGAAGAGTCTCGCCCGCAAGCAGTGGCTTTAAAGCGCGATCGTTATACTTATAGCATCCAGATCCGCGAACAGATTGCGACTGTGAATATTGTACCGGAGGTGGCGGGCGATCGCGATCGACCTGGATGCGGTTTGATCTGTACCCGCAGACAAACGCTACTATCATTAGGAGGATACAAGGAAACCTTTACAGGTTGGGGATGGGAAGACCAAGATTTGCTAATTCGTGCTACCCTTTTGGGCATCAAAATCTGCAAGGTTGGGAAGGTAATTCATCTTTCTCACACCGATGCGACGCGCAACCAACATCACCAGCAAAGGTGGCCAACACAAACGCGCGATCGCAATATCATCTCTTGCTTACAATTCCTCAAAAAAGGAGAGCTATTTGGCAATTTATGGCAACCAAAAATTGTACATCCTTCCTTGTTAGAAATTAGCACCAATTTTACCCCAAATTATCGCTGTGACTGAAATTCAGTTGTCCTTAATTATTACCTACCGCCAGCGAGAGCACCATTTAAAAACTCAAATTGCGTGGTGGAAAACTCAAGCTGCCAAAAATTTATCATCTATTTGCGAAATCATTCTGATTGAATTAGATCGGGTTCCTTCACCTTGGATTTTACCAGAAATCGTCAACCTACCAATCAGCTACAATTATCTGCCCTGTGCGGGAACTTTTCATAAAACCAAAGCATTAAATTTAGGTTTATCTCTGTCACAAGGAGAATATGTAGCAGCTTTTGATGTCGATCTCATTCCCTACGGAGATACCCTCGATCGCCATCTAAAAATGGCTCAAATTTCATCCCAAATGTTAGTAACAGGGTATCGAATGATGTGCGATACTCACAACCTGGATTTTGGTCAGAATTGTGCAATAACGGAACAGTCGAAAGTTGCACCAGAAGATATGCCTACAGCGCTATTTAAGCACTTGACTCGGCGGGAGAGGTTTGGAGTTTCACCCATATTTCAACGCCAACGCTTAATTGAAATCGGGGGATGGGATGAGACATTCATTGGCTGGGGGGCAGAGGATCAAGATATTCTCGAACGCTATTTAGGAAAGGATAGATACTTTTGTCGATCGCCAGAATTAGTTTACCTGCATTTAGCGCATCCACCCGATCGCAATTGGTCGGAATCTCGGTGGATAGAACAAAATCGCCAGCACTATTATACTAAACGTTTATCATACTACCCATAATCGTAAGGTGCGCTGGGCGCACCCTACAAATACTGCTGGCTAACAACAGTCAACATTTAACTGATTAATCGCGACTGTGAGTAGCTCCATTCGGCAAAATCGCCCCGCTCAAAGCTGCTTCATTCAAATTAGCAACATTCAAGCTAGCCCCAATTAAATTAGCTTCCGACAGATTAGTTCCTGTCAAATTTGCTCCTGTCAGAGAACTCAGCAACAAACCCGCTCCCGACAAATTAGCGTGACTCAAATTCGCTCCCCGCAAATCCGCTTCCAGCAAGCTAGCACCAGACAAATTT
>JAUBOH010000407.1:0-5907 GCA_036700145.1 Microcoleus occultus BM001215366 | reverse complement strand
CGATCGCACAAATATTCAGTAATCTCCGGCCTGGTATAATAAGCACCAAAGGCTTTTTGGTTAATGTATTTCTCAAAGATGTATCCCAAAACCGCCGGATTAATTTCGTTTTCCTTCCCTCCCACCGTATCGTCGAGATTCCAAGAATAGGCGGCAAATAAATCAAAAATTTTCTCAAAAGCAGCATCGGGTATGGCAATATTCGGATAATTCTGTTCGATGGGATGTTCCAGAAACAGTCCGCCATTCAAATATTTAATATCACCGATTAATTTTGTAACGCCTTCCGCCCGCAAATCAAGAGGTTTAGCAAATCCATCAAAAAACAGTGTTTTCAAGAATTGCGAGTAAAATAAATCCGTTCCCCGCTGTTTGCTTTCAGCTAACTTTTCCGGCAAATACAGCATTTTGCCGCTGTCGATAAACCCTTTGCGCTGCAAAAAATACACAAACATCAAACGGTTAAGCAAAACCGAAGTATACCAGCGCCTATCTGTTTCTTTATCTATCCCGCGAATCACACTTAAAAATTCAACGTGTTGCTGTTTGAACTCTTCAAAAAACTTCTTAGTAACTCGTTCGACATCCAATCCAGCCTGCAATCTTTGGGCGACATCTATCACCGACAGCGTTTCTAATTCTGCTAATTCAACCTTTAAAGCTGTCACCTTACTCAGCAGCAAATCGCAAGGTTCCCGTTTCACGTATACATGATCGCGGGGATAAAGTTTTTTACCTTCGCGCTTCACCCAATACCAGAGAGATTTGGTGCGATTTTCATCAATAAAAATCAACAGATTCTCGGCAGAAATTTGGACGATTTCGCGATAAATCGTCAGTCTTTCGGCGCTGTTGGGGATGTTTCCGGTATCGGCGATAATTTCATATACAACTACTCCTAAAAGTTGGGCGATTGCCTTTCGGGAATAAGTCTCGCCTTCTATTTCTACAGGTACGGTTTTGTGGGATGATGGATTATCCCAACCGAGTTTTTGGACGAATAGTTTGCTGAATTCAAAGTCTTGGAGGAGTTGGCGGGATTCTGTAAGTGTTTGTGGCATAGTTATATCATGGGGTAGTCAGAAACCGGGTTTTTGCGAGAATACTCGTTGATAGCCTTGAATCTCGGAAAAAACCCGGTTTCTTGGGCGTAGTCGATAAATCATAAACCGGGTTTTTGCGAGAATACTCGTTGATAGTCTTTAATCTCGGAAAAAACCAGGTTTCTTGGGCGGAGTCGATAAATCAGAAATGATTCAGGATTTACGCACTCCGACTAAAGAAACCGGGTTTTTACTGAATCTGCTGGCTACCGCGAAGTATTTTCGCAAAAACCCGGTTTCTCGACTCCCAATAATTATATCCCCTGAAACAAACCTAAAGAACAAATAATCATTGGTTCTCGTTTGTCTCCATCTTCACTAACTATACAAAAACGGTCGTCCATTCTCAATCCTACGACTAATTCTGCTAAAGCCCGATCGCCAATACCGCTTTTTAACTGCCGGTTCAACGTGTCAATTGCCGACTGGCGCAGGGGATATCGGTAAATTTCATCGATGGCTTTTGACAACTCATCGGATGCAAATATTGTACCGCGCATTTCTTGTGCGTAACTCTTCAAACGTTCGTAAGTTCGGAACCGAGCACCGGAGGATCTCCCTAATTGTCCGCCGGCAGTTAACTCTTCTTCTGCTATCAACTCTGCACCTTTTGTGACTAATTCGTGATGCTGTTTGTCTCTGGGAATGGCTGGTGTCGCTTCGTCGCAGGCGGCAATTCTTAATATTGCGAGTTGCGATTGAGTGACGCTGTTTCCAGCGCGATCGACCCAAATTAACGAATCATTTCCCTCGGCGGTTTTCATGTACAATAAAACTCCTTCTGGTTGCAATGGTTCGGGAGTATGATTGCGAGTTGAATAAACTACATTTGGCATTGACTCAATCGTTTTTTTCAAAAGAGGGTTGTTGTCAGTCGCATTTTTCCAAATTTGAAATGCTTCTGATGTTAAGTCAACTTCGGCATCTTCTTCGCCATCTAAAATCCCGGATTTTTCATTGTAAATATCCAGAATGATTTGTGGCGAATCGTCCTCAAAAAATGTCTCGTCAGTCCCGACAACTTCGGCATTTTCCTGTAACCGCCGGCGCAGTCTTTCGCGCAGGTTGATAATCCGTTCTACTCCTTCGTCTGGCAAAAACGAATAGCACAAAATGCGATCGGCTTGTTGCCCGATTCTGTCTACTCTTCCCGCCCGCTGAATCAACCGAATAATTGCCCAAGGTAAGTCATAATTAACGATAATCGCACTGTCTTGTAAGTTGTGACCTTCACTCAGAATATCGGTGGTAACTAAGACGCGCAATTCTAGTTCTGGGGAGATTTTATCGCGCTTGCCGCTGCTAGTCGGACTAAACCGAAATGTGAGTTCTGTGGGGTCTTTTGATTTGCCTGTTACTGCTGCAATGCCTGCAATATTTAGCTTGGTTAAGTTATCAGTTATATAGCGGACTGTATCGGCAAATTGAGTAAAAATTAGTACCTTCTCGCGGGGATGAGTTTCTGTGAGCAATGTCACCAAAGCTGCTAATTTTTGATCTGGTTGAGAATGCCATACACCGCAAGTTTGCAATACTTCAATCAAACAGCGGGCATCTGCTAGTAAATCGCGTTTTAACTTCTTGGTATCAAAAAAGTCGGATTTCAGCCATTTAAACCTGCGCTGGTAGCGGGTTTTATATTCTCCATAAACTACTTCTGCCCGCTGTTTAAAATTCTTTTCGCCTAACAGCAATTCGGCTTCGATATCTAAGAGTTCGCCCGAATCGTCTTCGATTTCTTCGGTATCAAAACTGCTAACCACCACAGAATCAGCATCTTCATCGCTGTTGCGGGTATCCAACAATTCTGCATCCTGAGTGCCGATCGGGATATCGGAGTTTTGGTCGATCGCATACAAATAGATAAAATTCCGCAGGATGTGCCGCTCGATCGACTGAATAAAGGCACTGCCGCTGCTTTCTAGGCGTTTAAACAAATTTGTCCGCGAAAATCCCATCAACCGGCGACCGCCACGGAATAGGGCATTTAACTGTCGCTGCTCTGCTTCAGTCGGCTGTTGTTTGGGTTTTTTGGCGATGTAATTTCCCAGCCCGTAACGGGGCAGATTTAGGGCGTTGATGACTTCGACAATTTCCTCAAAGTCAAGCTGGGAGTTAGTTGTGGAAGTTTCCGAGGAAAACTTAATGGTTTTGGGAAGGCGATCGGGAAAATAGGAGCGCGTGCGATCCTCTTCGAGGGCTTCGCTAACGGCAAATTCTAGATATTTGCGATCGTTTTGTGCATCGGTTTCCGCATAATTTTCTTTAATAAACGAGCGAGTTCGCCTCACCATGTAGCGCTTCATCAAGTCTCGCCAATCATCAGGATGTTCGCTCTTTTCAAAAGCAGCTAAAGAGCGCACCGAACATTGATGTCGCTTCATAAATTCTAACTCTCCTTGACTACCACCGCCCAATTGATTCAGCAAAGCTTCCGGCCGCAATCCTAAATTTTGGTCTTCGGGAATAAACAGCCGCAACTGAGCAGATAAATCTAAATAAGTTTTGTTGTAGGGAGTTGCCGAAAGCAGAATACATTTACTTTCATTAATTGCAATATATTCTTGAATCGCTCGATATCGCTTGCCTTCTCGGTTTCTGAGGTTGTGACTTTCATCAATTAACACAACTCGATAGCGGCGCAATTCTGGCAATTCTTGCTGCACCCGACTGATCGATAAGACTTTCGCCAGCAGGCGATATTTGTCTGCATATTCTTGCCACATTTTGACCAAGTTTTTCGGACAAATAATCAGAGTTTCCAAGAGACAGTCTTCTTGTAAAATTTTGGTGATCGCCGTACCGACTAAAGTTTTGCCCAAACCTACAACATCGCCAATAATCACGCCTCCCCGTTTGGTAATGTGACGGGCGGCTAACTTAACGGCTTCTTCTTGAAACTGAAATAAATTCTTAAAATCGCGGGGAATCTGAAACTCAGCAATACCTGCGATCGCCTCGCGGGACAAATGATAGACAATGTTGAGATAGATGTGATAAGGTGGAATTACTTCGGATCTCGCCCAACTGCGATCGAGAATTTCTGCAAGTTCTTGGGAAATATCAACACAGCCGTATTCTTCCCAGCGATCGTCAAACCATTTTTGCAGTTTATCACAAGCATCTTGATCGAGAATATCAATATTCAATTCTCCTTGCTTTGAGAGTCCCGATAAAGTCAGATTGCTGCTACCCAAAAATCCGACAATTGGACTGTTTGGATCGTGACGGTGAACGAGATATAGCTTAGCGTGCAGGTGATAAGCTAAAAATAATTTAACAATAACTTTTCCAGTTTTAATCTGATAGCTCAACCTGCGTAATCCCTGCTCGTCGATATCACTGGGAGCCCCTATTGTCAACTGCTGGCGAAATTCCTCAGCCATCCGTTTTTTGAGTCGAATAATTGCACTATTGTCAATCCCCCGGTGATGGGAAATCAGGCTAAAACTAGCATTCAATTCATCGGATGGCAAATTTTGCATTCCCACCAAAAGGCGGCAGCAGGCTCCTTGATTCCCCACATATGCTTCGATTAAATCGCCAATGCTCCGCCATCCCCGAAGATTGAAATATCCAACGCAAAAATCGGCGCGATGGGAGAGTTTGATGGTTTCTCGTAATACTGGTAGGAGAGATATTTCGATGTTATCAAAAATACGTGGCACTTGTTTTTCTCTGGTATATTAGTTGTGCATAAAAAAAGTTTGTAGTAAGGACTTTAGTCCTTTAAAACTCAGATGGAAGGACTAAAGTCCTCACTACAAGCCTGCTTACAACTGCGGTTCAATGCCAGCCGATCGCAATTGAGCGCGTAATTGCTCTAATTCGTCTTCGGCGCGATCGGCTCTTTGTTGTTCGCGATCGGCTCTTTGTAGTTGTTGTTGGGCGATTTCCTGTTCGCGATCGGCTCTTTGTCGTTCTTCTTCAGCTCTTTGGGCCCCCGATAACAACAGATTACCTTGACTATCCCACCAGCGCAACCAAGGTAATTCCATATTTTGATAACTACCTTGCCAAATTCCCAACTCAACTCCTAATTGTGGAATTGGATAATGACCGCGATCGTTTGCTGCGACTAATTCATATCTATTTTGAATCAGACTGTAGACTTCAACGCTAGCTTTCCTGACTTCATAAATTCCATAAAATGCCGGACGGATCGCATTTTCATAAACCCAGAATTTTCCTGGTTTAGTTTCCTGTTTGTCGGTACGCAATAAAGGAGTTCTATTCCGTTCTTCGGCACCATTTCCCGAAACAAATTCTAACAGGATTAACGGTGCTACAAACTCTTGCCACATCACGTAAGAACGGCGCGATTGACCGTCTAGTGTTGGCGGGACATTGGGGACGTAGAACCAGTCAGGCGCTTCTGCACCGCGTTCTAGCGGGTCAGTTAATCGCCAATAAATACCGCTGTCTTGACCGATACAATAGTTACCGTCAGCGTGAATTGTTTGCAAAACGGGAGTAATTGAATCGGTTAGTAAGATGCTTTGGGGATGTTCTTGAAAGTTTTTCACAAAAGTACCGTCTGATTCTGGTAGTTGAGTATGATCTGGCCAGCCTGTAGGATTGTTTTCTACATCGAGGGTGAATTTCATAATTTTATTTGCGACAAGTATTGTATTGTATTGAAAGAACTTTTGATTTCGATTGGTCTACCGTTCAAGTAACCGATACAGGTACTGCTATCCAGCAAATAATACCAATTTTAAAAAAGAATGCAACAGTATTCTTGTCCCCCCCGCAATGCAGCGGGGGGGCTAGGGGGGGTCGAAGAGTGTTGCACGATTTTAGA
>JAUBOH010000406.1:0-5918 GCA_036700145.1 Microcoleus occultus BM001215366 | reverse complement strand
TTATCAGCGACAACCTCTACGGCGTGGATATCATGCCGGAAGCAGTGGAAATCGCGAAACTGCGACTGTTTTTAGCCTTGGTTTCGGCCGCGCAGAATGTCAGCGACTTGGAACCGTTGCCGAATATTGATTTTAACATTATGGCCGGTAATTCCTTAATTGGATTACTGCGGGTAGATGACGCAGAATATGAAGGAAGTAGAGCACAGTTAAACCTGTTTCACAAGACATATAGACAAGTATTAGAGGAGAAAAACCGTCTGATTTCTATTTACCGTCATGCGACTACCTATAGCCAAAACTTGCAGAGTTTACGAGATGAAATTGCCGAAAAGAAAGCCTCTGCTATCGAAAACATTAATAAAATTTTGTTGGAAGACTTCAAGGAGTTAAAAATTAAGTTTGAACAATCACAGATTAGCGGTAAGCCGATTAAACGTACCATTACTATAGCTGATATAGAAGCTTTGAAGCCTTTTCACTGGGGCTATGAGTTTGATGAAATTTTGCATCAACGGGGAGGTTTTGATGCGATTATTACTAATCCACCTTGGGAAATTTTCAAGCCAAATGCTAGAGAGTTTTTTGTCCAGCATAACGAACTAGCCAAAAAAAGCAAGATGGATATCAAAACTTTTGAAAAAGAGCAAAATAAAATTCTGCTAAATCCAGAGATTGCTGAAACTTGGTTAAAATATTTGAGTGAATTTCCCCATGTTAGCGCTTACTACCGTTCTGCCGAACAGTACAAAAATCAGATTTCAATTGTTAACGGCAAAAAATCTGGTACTGATATTAACTTCTACAAGCTTTTTCTAGAGCAATGTTTTAACCTCTTACGCCAAAATGGTGAGTGCGGCATCATCATTCCTTCAGGAGTTTACACAGACTTGGGAACCAAGCAACTGCGGGAAATGTTATTTGTGCAGGCTGAGATTGATGCGCTGTTTGGTTTGTCGAATGAAAAGTTTATTTTTGAAGGAGTACATCACAGTTTCAAATTTTGCTTGCTTACCTTTGAGAAAGGTAAAAGTACAGAGTCATTTCAAGCTGCTTTCCGCATCAATCCGCGAGAAGCGATTCGGGTGGACAAACTCGATACTTTTCTGAACAATCAAGATGAATGTATTGAGATTTCTGTTAACCTGATTCGTCGCTTATCTCCTGACTCTCTGTCGGTGATGGAGTTTAAAAATGAGGGAGATATTCGGATTGCTGAAAAAATGCTGCAATTCCCGTTACTTGGCGAAGAGATTGAGGGGAAATGGAATCTGCGGTTAACTCGTGAATTTGACATGACTAATGACAGTCATTTATTCAAGCAAGAACCAGGGAAAGGGAGACTGCCACTTTATGAAGGGAAAATGATTGAGCAGTTTATTCATACTCTTTGCCAACCGCGTTATTGGATAGAGGAATCACAAGGACGAGCTGCGATACTTGGAAAAGAACAGGATAGAGATCAAACTCTAGATTATCAGACTTATAGAGCTGGATTTCGTAAGATTGCAAGCAGTACAAATACAAGAACAATGATAGCCACAGTCATTCCACCTAACTTTCAAGCAGAAAACTTTCAGTCAGTGTTGCGTTGTTCAGAAGGTAGTGAGACTCCACCTAATAATCATCAGTGTTTATATTTAGTCAGTGTTTGGAATAGTTTTATTGTCGATTATGCACTTCGCTCTAGAATTTCAGCAAACATCAACTTTTTCTATGTTTATCAACTTCCCGTACCGCGATTAACATTCGGTGACAAATACTTCACCGACATCGTACAGCGCGCCGCCAAACTGATCTGCACTGCCCCAGAATTTGACGAATTAGCCCAAGAAGTCGGCTTAAACTCCCACCGAGAAGGTGTTACCGATGAAACAGAACGCGCTCAATTGCGAGCCGAATTAGATGGCATCATCGCTCACCTTTACGAATTAACCGAAGCTGAATTTGCCTACATTTTGACTACTTTTCCGATCGTCCCCGAAACCGTCAAACAAGCCGCCTTAACAGCCTATCGCACCTTTGCACCAAAATCCGGCGAACCTGAAATCATCAATTTAATCGATACAGGCGAAAACAACACCGAAACCGATTTATGTAAAAGTTAAATATCAGGAAAGAAGAGGAGACGGCAGTGCCGTTTCCCTACAAATAATCGGGCGATGGTTGCATATCTCGTGCATGAAAATTGATTATTTTAGGGTAGGGAAACGGCATTGCCGTGTCCGACTTTACGATCGCATCTTTGAAAATCGCGCGTGAGTCGAGAAACCGGGTTTTTTGGGGTTTCTGCACTGTGTAACGCAGTTTTCTCGCAAAAACCCGGTTTCTGAGTACCTCGCGCGTGAGTCCTCCCCGCACCGGACACGGCAGTGCCGTTTCCCTACGGAATGACAAAATATTGTAACGAGTTGTAAAGTATAATTAAACCGAAGCGAACACAGAGGCCAAGTAATATCAGATGCGAGTTGCGATCGCCGGAGCAGGCTTAGCAGGACTTTCCTGCGCTAAATATCTTACCGACGCGGGCCACACCCCCGTAGTCCTAGAAAGTCGGGATGTACTCGGCGGCAAAGTAGCCGCCTGGAAAGATGCAGACGGCGACTGGTACGAAACCGGGCTGCACATCTTCTTCGGCGCATACCCGAATATGCTGCAACTATTCAAAGAGCTCGACATTGAAGACAGGCTGCAATGGAAAGAACATTCGATGATTTTCAATCAGCCAGAAACCCCCGGAACTTATTCCCGCTTTGACTTCCCCGACATTCCCGCCCCCTTCAACGGCGTCGCGGCCATCCTGGGGAACAACGATATGCTGACTTGGCCCGAAAAAATCCGCTTTGGTATCGGTTTGATTCCGGCGATGCTTCAGGGTCAAAAATACGTCGAAGCAATGGACAAATACTCGTTTTCCGACTGGCTGAAAAAGCAAAACGTCCCGCCCAGAGTCGAAAAAGAAGTGTTCATCGCCATGTCCAAGGCGCTCAATTTCATTGACCCCCACGAAATATCCGCAACCATACTGCTGACAGCCCTCAACCGCTTCTTGCAAGAGAAAAAAGGCTCGAAAATGGCCTTTTTAGACGGTTCCCCCACAGAGAGGTTGTGCCAGCCGATGGTAGACTACATAACTGAACGCGGTGGCGAAGTCCGGCTGAATGCACCCATCGGGGAGTTTTTGCTTTCGGATGACAACACGGTGCGCGGGTTCCAGATTCGGGGGGTAAAAGGGGCAGAGTCAGAAATTCTGACAGCCGATATTTACGTTTCTGCGATGCCGGTTGACCCGCTGAAGCTGATGATGCCGAAACCTTGGGGCGAAATGGATTATTTCAAACAGCTCGAAGGCTTGGAGGGAGTACCCGTGATCAATGTACACTTGTGGTTCGATCGCAAGTTAACTGACATTGACCATTTGCTGTTCTCGCGATCGCCCTTGCTGAGCGTCTACGCCGACATGAGCAACACCTGCCGCGAATATGCCAACCCAGACAAATCAATGCTGGAACTGGTACTCGCACCGGCCAAAGACTGGATCGGCAAATCTGACGAGGATATCGTCGCAGCCACAATGGTCGAGTTAGAAAAACTCTTTCCCGACCAAATCCCAGAACCCGCCAAACTGCTCAAATATCACGTAGTCAAAACCCCCCGTTCCGTCTACAAAGCCACCCCCGGACGCCAGGAGTGCCGTCCCTCGCAAACAACTCCGATTAGCAATTTCTATCTAACGGGGGATTATACAATGCAGCGTTATCTTGCGAGTATGGAAGGTGCTGTGCTTTCTGGTAAGCTGACAGCGCAGGCTATTTCAACAGCCAATAACAAATGAAAAATTAAGAATTTTTCATAAAGACGTAAAAGAATCTCCCGTTTTCTAAACGGGGGACAGTCAGTTCTAATCTTTAAATTTCTTATTCTCGGATGCTGCAACTGTCAAAACTCCAGTGCATGAGAACTCTGGCTTCTGTAGATGACTCCTACGAACTCTGTCGCCAAGTCACGGCGAGTTATGCCAAAAATTTTTATTTAGGCACTCAACTCATGCCCGAAGCCAAGCGTCGGGCAATCTGGGCGATTTACGTCTGGTGCCGCCGCACCGACGAACTTGTAGACGGGCCTGGTTCTGAGGCCACGACCCCTGAAACCCTAAATTTGTGGGAAAAACGCCTAGAATCGGTGTTTGCGGGCCATCCTCACGACGACTACGACGTGGCTTTGGTGGATACGCTGTCTCGTTTCCCGATCGACATTCAACCGTTTCGAGAGATGATTGCGGGCCAGCAAATGGACTTGTACCGCAGCCGCTACGAAACTTTTGAAGAGCTCAATCTTTACTGTTATCGGGTAGCCGGTACCGTCGGGATGATGTCGATGTCTGTGATGGGCGTGGACGAGTCGAACTCCCCTGCTAGCTGGAATTGGCACTGGGGTAATAAAATTCCCTCTGAAGAGGCGATCGCCCTCGGTATTGCCAAGCAGTTGACTAACATTCTGCGCGATGTCGGAGAAGACGCCCGCCGCGGCCGCATTTACATTCCCTTAGAAGACTTAGCCTTGTTTAACTATACCGAAGCAGATTTATTAAACGGTGTAATTGACAACCGCTGGCGGGAATTGATGCGCTTTCAAATTCAGCGAGCTCGCAAATTATACGCTAGCGCCGAACCTGGAATCAAAGTGCTCAGTCCCGATATCCGCTGGACAGTTTGGGCTGCTACGATGCTTTACAGCAGAATCTTAAATGCGATCGAACGGAATCAGTACGATGTTTTTCAGAAGCGGGCTTATGTTACCAATTCTCAGAAATTGCTGTGCCTTCCTGCCGCTTGGGTGAAGTCCAAAGTGCTTTAACGGAGGGCAATTTTGCTTTGATCTTAGTCCGCGTAGGCGGACTTTGTTTGTATAGCCCCGAATTCTATTCGGCGGGTTCAATTATCTATTTTCAATTGGGCGATCGTACTTTCGAGCACTTGCTTTTCCTGCTGGAGTTTTGCTTCTAAGTTTTGAATTTGTTCCCGGCGGGCTTCAACTTCGATCGAGCGGCGAGACAATTCTTGACTTTGCAAAGTCAGAGATTGCCGCCACTCTTCGGCTTTCTGGGCTTCTACCTGCAAAAAATCGGGAGTAAAACCTGTTGTTAAATACTTATCAACTAATTCTAGCACCCAGTTTGTAGCTGCTTGAATATTCAAAATCAGGCTATTTTCGCCAATATCTGCTAATACTAAAACGCCTTCATTTAAAACATTTTGAGCAAAATCGGGCGGCACTGTCAAGACAGTTTCTTCAAAAAGCATCGCCCAAGTCTCATCAGAATTTTGGCCAGCCAGCAATTGCAGACTTATCTCCCCTAAAATTTCCTTCTTTTGTACTTGAGCTAAATATAGCATGAGGGTGATTTGTTATTGGTTATTTGTTATTTGTATATCTCGCTTGTAGCCCAGACTCGATCCCCCTAAATCCCCCTTAAGAAGGGGGACTTTGAGCGCTCTTGTCCCCCCCTTTTTAAGGGGGGTGCCAGGGAGATCGAGAGGATTGTGACTCCGATAGAAGACTGATACTACCTTGACTGTAGAATTTAGATGCGCCTCAACTTAGCTGTCAACAGTCAGCAGCCAACCGTTAACTATTAAAACAACTTTAGCCGATCGCGCAAAATCTCCGCCTGTTTTTGGGCTTCCGCCAAACCATCCCGCGCCACCTGAACCACAGCCGGGTCAGCTTTTTCCACAAACTTCTGATTAGTCAAACGCGCCGAAGTGTGCTTGATTTCCCCTTCGATCTTCGCCAACTTCTTCTCCAATTTAACACGCAAAGCATCCAGATCGACAACCCCAGCCAGAGGAATCAATACTTGCACAGTACCGACAACCCCAGCAATTGACCCCCCCTGCCCCCCCTTACCAAGGGGG
>JAUBOH010000405.1:0-5938 GCA_036700145.1 Microcoleus occultus BM001215366 | reverse complement strand
GTCATTAGTCATTAGTCATTAGTCATTGGTCATTAGTCATTGGTCATTAGTCATTGGTCATTAGTCATTAGTCAGATTAATGCTTCTCGGGCCCGATGCTCTTCGGCCCAATGCTCTTCGGCCCGATGCTCTTCGGCCCAATCCCCAATGCCCCATGCCCACGGCGGCCCATGCCCCATGCCCACAGCATAATGTGAGATTTCGCGCGTGGAGTATGTCACAATTGAGCCAGGACTATTGTGCAAGAAGATGATCAAACTGCGATTGAAGAGATACGGGAAGAAACGCGAGGCAAGCTACCGGATTGTAGCGATGAACAGCTCTACCCGCCGCGACGGCCGTCCCCTAGAAGAGCTCGGCTTTTACAACCCCAGAAATAACGAAACCAGGCTGGATGTTCCAGCGATTGTCAAGCGCCTGCAAGAAGGCGCTCAGCCAACTGACACCGTGCGTGACATCCTGAGAAAAGCGAATGTATTTGAACAAGTCGGAGCCGGAGCCACCATTGAATCCAGCACAGCAGCAGTCAGCTAGCCCCAACTACGCTGGACTCGTAGAGTTTTTAATTGGGCCTTTTTTAGAGACCCCAGGCTCTTTGCGGGTTGATTGCGAACTTCACCCGCGCCAATCCCGGGTATGGGTTCGGCTCGCCTTTGAAGACCCTGATAAAGGGCGGGTTTACGGTAGAGGCGGACGCAATATTCAGGCCATTAGAACTACCCTCGAAGCGGTGGCGCAAACGGCGGGTCAGTCGCTCTACTTAGACATATATGATGGGGAAGCAGGCGACCGGAACTCCGGGCCGCCCAGGGGCGATCGCCCGGATCGCGACCGCCAGGATCGCGGACCCGATCGTGGTACGCGCGATCGAGGGGACTTCCGACCCCGGACGCCGCCTCCGTCGCCGAGTCCCTTAGCTAGCAGAACTCCGAGAGAACAACCTCGCCGTACTAACACACCTACGTTTAGAACGAGCAGAAATACTCCCGGTTATTAACGGCTCTGCCCAAAAACAATTTTAGATTTTAGATTGCCTGTTGTAGACTTTGTATTACAAGCCCCGTTTGATTTGATTTGAGGTTCCCGATTTTGCGATCGGACAAAAATTTAAAATCTCAAATGTCAGCGGGATGAGGTAAATCTAAAATCTAAAATCTAAAATTGCCTGACTTCAAAGAAAGGAGATTTGATTTGTGCCGCAATCAACACTCATTTGCGGGTTAAAGATAAAAGACGCCTTAAATACTAGGTAAAATCTAGTAGCGGGCGTCTTTTTGTTCGCAAAAAGTGACTGATTTAATAGTTAATTGTTAACTTTTAATTGCTTATTTGGAGGGAGCTTATGCTGGCATGACTGAAAAACTAACAATAGAGTTACCGAACGCTCAAAGCGCGATGTCGCTGGCTGGCAATCAAGAAGAAAATCTGAAAATAATCTCTAAGCAAACCGGCGCTAACCTGGTCATGCGAGGACAAGAACTGCTGGTTTCCGGCACAAAAAATCAAGTAGAATTGTGTCATAAATTAGTGCGATCGCTCTCCGACTATTGGAAATCCGGCAAAACGATTACCGGAGTCGAAATCCAGACAGCGCGCCAAGCTTTGGATACCAACCGCCAAGAGGATTTGCAAGAGTTGCAGCGAGACGTACTCGCCAAGACGCGCCGGGGCGAAGAAATTAGAGCCAAAACCTTCAAGCAGCGGCAGTACGTCCAAGCAGTACGCACCCATGACCTGACTTTTTGCATCGGCCCCGCCGGTACTGGCAAAACATTTCTAGCAGCTATTTTCGCCATCCAAGCCCTGTTAAGCAAGCAGTACGAAAAGCTAATTTTAACCAGGCCAGCCGTAGAAGCTGGCGAAAAATTAGGATTTTTGCCGGGAGATTTGCAGCAAAAAGTCGATCCCTACTTGCGCCCGCTTTACGACGCCCTCCAAGAAATGATCGACCCCGAAAAAATGGCCGACTTAATGGAAAGAGGCCTGATCGAAGTAGCTCCTTTAGCTTATATGCGCGGGCGCACTCTCAGCAATGCTTTCGTAATTTTGGACGAAGCTCAAAATACGACGCCGGCTCAAATGAAAATGGTGTTGACTCGTCTCGGCTTCCGATCGAGAATGGTTGTAACAGGCGATATCACTCAAACGGATTTACCCTCGCATCAACAGTCGGGATTGTCAGTTGCCCAAAAAATTCTGGGTAACGTTGAGGGAATTGCTTTTTGCGAATTCACTCAAGCAGATGTCGTGCGACACCCGTTAGTACAGCGGATTGTCGCTGCTTACGAACTCCATGAACAATAGTCAGTCATTAGTCATTAGTCATTAGTCATTAGTCATTGGTTAGTTGCGGTGCCCTGCCCTCCGCCGAAGGGCGAGCGGATAAACGCAGTCGTTGGGTTATTGGTTATTGGTTCTAATCTCCAAGGCCCCAAGGCCCCATGCCCCATGCCCCATACCCCATGCCCCATGCCCCATGCCCAATTCCCCAATTAAATTATGCCTAATCTGAAAGAATTCTTAGAAGCTTGCGAGAAATTGGGAACGCTGCGTTTGATCGTAACTAGCAGCGCGGCCGTGCTGGAAGTGCGCGGTTCAATTCACAAGCTGTTTTATGCAGAGTTGCCGAAGGGCAAATATGCAAATATGCACGCCGAAATATTTGAATTTCACCTGAATATGGACAAAATCAAACAGGTAAAATTCGAGACTGGCGAGGCAAAAAGAGGCAATTTTACTACCTATGCAATTCGTTTTTTGGACGAGCAAAACGAGCCTGCTTTGAGCGCATTTTTGCAGTGGGGAAAACCTGGTGAATATGAACCTGGACAGGTGGAAAATTGGCACGAATTGAAGGAACAATACGGGGAGGTTTGGGAACCTGCACCTGTTGAGGCAATTTAAAGCTAACAAACAATAAAAAAGGTTTGTAGTGAGGACTTCAGTCCGCAAAAAAAAGACTTGCATTCCTCACTACCAAAGGTTTGTAGTGAGGACTTCAGTCCGCAAAAAGAAGGACTTCAGTCCTCACTACGAACGAATTAGAGAGAAATAGAAAGTTAGCTGTTTGAATGTAATTTGGTATGAAGGTAATTTGGAGTTTTTGTCTGGTTTTGCTTGTGTTGCTGTGGGTTGGCGGTGCGAGGGCGGGGGTTTTGGCCGATCGCACATCCAGTTTTCCCAATTGGGAAAGCAAACCTGGTATCGCTGTAGCTAAGGGAGATTTGGTTTATCCAGACTGGATGGCGGGAAATTGGAATGTAGCCAGCACTTTGGTGGATTTAGCGGCGCCTTTAGCCCCAAATATTGTCACTCCCGGGTTTGAGGGAAATCGGCGCTATTTGCAGCAGCCCGTATTGTTTAAAGTGCGATTTGAACCAGAAAAAAGTAGCGGTGCTATTTTAAATTATAGAAATAAACGAGCTAAAAATATTGTAGCCGATCGCGCTTTTAACGGTTTGAATATCGCCAAGGCTTATTTGGGCGATGGCGCTGTACTTTCGGTGAAAGTCGATCCGACCAATCCCAACCGCCAAATTACGGTTTTGAAAGGAGAAAAGCAACTAATTTCGATTGTCACAGCCCGGGGAACCGAGACGCTGAATCCTCGCCAGTTTGTATCTACAGAAATTTCTCAGCAGGTGTTTCGGGGAGAGTCGGATATTTATTTAAACGAGGTAGAAACAACCACGGCTTATCGAGTGCTTGGAGGCGGGGAAAATAGCGATTCTGCGAGTAAAAAAATTGCAGCCGATCAGGTGACAGCAATTTATTTGTCGCCGCAAGACCCGGATTATTTTGCTGCTGGGGGGCATCCTGTGGCTTTGTACCGATATCGGTTGGAGTTAGTGCCGTCCTAAACATACAGCAGAAGTCAGAAGTCAGCAGTCAGCAGTCAGCAGTCAGCAGTCAAGATGCTTAACCGTCAAGGGTGCAAGCAATCTTCAATGTCTTAATCGCGCCAGAGCGATTGCTATAAGTAATATGTTGTCATCTGCTATACAAATACTAGACAAGTCTAGACATTTGCTTCTTACTTCATCGGGAGCATGGGAGCGGCTATCCCGGGCGTAAGCTTTCACGATTTAGCCAACCGTGATAAATTTATCGCTGCATTTAAATCTCTGTCCATCGAATGACCACAACTTTCACAGTTGTAAGTCCTTTCTTTCAGTGGCATATCTTGAATATGCCCGCAACTTGAACAGGTTTTGCTTGACGGAAACCAGCGGTCGGCAACAATCACTTTACAACCAAACTTTTTAGCCTTGTATTCTAGCTGACGCTTGAATTCGTGGAATCCACAATCAGCTATTACCTGGGCTAGTTTGTGGTTTTTTAGCATCCCACTGACATTCAAATCTTCTACTACTATTGTTGCGTGATTTTTGCATAAGTAAGTAGTGACTTGATGTAGAGTATTTTTTCTGAGGTTTGCTATTTTTGCATGGTGCTTTGCTAGCCTAATTTTAGCTTTATATCCATTGTTGGAACCTTTCACTTTTCTGGCAAGAACTCTTGATAATCTCTTGAGTTTTAGGAGATGCGCCTTGTAGTGCTTTGGGTTCGGAAATACTACGCCAGTTGAAAGTGTAGCCAACTCTTTGACACCTAAGTCAACTCCTACAACCTCATAAGTTTTGATTGTTGGCTCATGACTTTGTTCGTAGGCAAACGCGATCAACCAACTATCGGCAGTGCGCGAAATGGTGATTGACTTGCAAGTTGTGTGAGGCAATCCTTCGTGGGTTTTCACCCAGCCGATTGTCGGCAACTTTATAGACGTACCGCCCACAGGAATAGGCTTACCGCCTGCATCAATAGTAAAAGAGTCGTGATGCCCCTTCTTTTTGAACTTAGGATACCCACCTTTTTTTGAGAAAAATCTAGAGAACGAATCTCCAAGATTGTCAAAGGCATATTGAGTTATCTTTTGGCAGATTCCCGTCTCTTTGATCCATGTGAATTCAGGTTTTACATGACTGTTGAATAATTTCTTGATCAGGTATTTATTGGGCTTTAGTCCATCCTTATAAAGGCTATTCCAAGTAGCTAGTCCCCAATTATAAGTAAACCTCGCTATGCCAGCGTGCTTACTCATGACTGTTGCCTGATTCTTGTTTAGCTTTAACTTTGTTTTGATGGATAGAAGCATTGCTCGACCTCAACACTGGATTTCTTTGTTTAATTCTGTCACGCCTTGTACGGGTTTGTCAATAGCATTTTTTAAATTTTCTTTGATTTCCTTGGAGTAATTTCGCAGACCGTACAATCGACAGGAAAAACAGTGGATTATCGCCATTAAGTCTTCTACTAATTCATGCTGGGGAGACAATGACTCTTGATTGGCGACTACAATTTCACATCCGACTGACACGGCAAGTTCTTGGATAAATTCAAATGCGAATCTGCACATCCTATCTTTGTGTGCAATTACGATTATCGATATTTCACCTTTGAGCATTGACAGCATGATTGCTAGAAACTTTTTTCTTTTAAAGTTTAGCCCACCACCAATTTCTGACACCCAGTCATCGACGCTCAGCCCTCGACCCAAGCAGAAGGCTTCCATTGCAAGTACCTGATTTTTTAGCTCTGGCTTTTGCCCGCTGGATGAAACTCGACAGTAGACGATTGTCTTTCGCTTTGCTTCTATGGGCTTCAATCCGTTAGCTATCAAGAGATCGTCTTCTGTGTAGAACCGATGACCCGACAGGGTTCGCTTGGCTGGTAGCTTCCCCGAAACATCCCAACGCTGGAGTGTTTTTACTGACAATCCAAGCTTTTTCGCGAATTCATGTGGTTTGAACAAAATGGTACACGTAGGTTTGTCTATTAGTGTACCATTCTGTCTATTTATTCGCTACCTAGGTACTAGCTCTTTTCCCGCCCGCAGTCAGGCCCATCAGCTTTCCTGATGACCCCCATCAGTTCTACT
>JAUBOH010000404.1:0-5944 GCA_036700145.1 Microcoleus occultus BM001215366 | reverse complement strand
CCCTTAAGAAGGGGGACTTTGATCCGACTCCTGTCCCCCCCTTCTTAAGGGGGGCGCCAGGGTGATCTGGCCTCAATCCTCAAACAACAATCTCTGACTGGGTTTGACGTTAATTTGACACTAATGGGCATTGCCGTTTCCCTACTTTTCAGAATTGATATTAATTGGTAATTAATTATTGGTAATTGGGACGTTTAAGGCAAAAAAAAAGAGGGGATTTCCCCTCTTTTAATCGCAGTCACTGCGATGTTATTCGACCGTCACAGGAGAAATTTCTTCCTCTACTTCGGGTGCGGCTTCGGGCGCGGCTTCGGCTGCTACCTCTGGTGCGGCTTCGGCTGCGGCTTCGGCTGCGACTTCGGGTGCGGCTTCGGCTGCTACCTCTGGTGCGACTTCGGGTGCGGCTTCGGCTGCGACTTCGGGTGCGGCTTCGGCTGCTACCTCTGGTGCGGCTTCGGGTGCGGCTTCGGGTGCGGCTTCGGCTGCTACTTCCTCGGGCACATCTTCTTCCATTGCTGAGGGCACGTCTTCGAGTATTTCGTCGGAGATGTCATCATCAGCATCAGTTGAGTCTACAGGAACGTCTATGCCTGCTTTAGCTTGCTTTTGAGCGAGCATTTTCTCCCGGAACTTAGCTGCCATTTCCTCAGCTTTTTCGTACACCAAGTCGCGATTTTTGACCATCGCGCCCGGTTCCGGTTCCAACTGCTTGGTGGAGAGAGAAATCCGCCCCCTCTCGGCATCCAAGTCAATGATCATCACTTTCACTTCGTCGTTGACATTGAAGACGCTGTGAGGCGTATCGATGTGATCGTGCGAAATTTCTGAGATGTGCAGCAAGCCGCTGACGCCGCCGATGTCGATAAACGCACCGTAGGGCTTGATGCCGCGCACTGTACCGATGACCACTTCCCCGACTTCGAGGCGGTTCATCTTGCGCTCGACTAAGGCGCGGCGGTGACTTAATACTAGGCGGTTGCGGTCTTCGTCTACCTCTAAGAATTTTAATGGCAATTCTTCGGCGACTAATTCTTCCTTCGGTTTGCGGGTGCTGATGTGAGAACCGGGAATAAAGCCTCGCAAGCCTTCTATTCTTACGAGTGCGCCGCCGCGGTTGGTGGCAAATACTTGCGATCGCACTGTGGCATCTTCTGCTTGCAGTTGTCGCACTCTTTCCCAGGCGCGCATATACTCAATGCGTCGAATGGACAGGGTTAATTGTCCGTCTTCATTTTCATCGGTGAGGATGAAAAATTCTCTGGTTTCGTTTGATTGCAATACCTCTTCGGGGCTTTCCACTCGATTGATCGACATTTCCTGAATGGGAATGTACGCTGCTGTTTTAGCACCGATATCAATCAGAGCGCCCCTCGGTTCTATACTAAAAACTGTACCCGCTACTACATCGCCGGGGCTAAAGTGATAGTCATATTTATCAAGTAGGGCAGCAAAATCTTCGTGAGTAAAGCCGATGTCTTTGACTGTGGTTTTGGAATAGACCATGCGAATAATTTCCTAGGATTTCTCTCCTTCATGTTTTTCGTTTGTGCCGGCAGATATTAGAGATTTTGCTGAAAAAGCGGTTAACTTTTTTCAAAATCTTTTACGAAAGTCAGTTTGTGCTAACTTTTGCCCTCGTGCAACTGCACGAGGGCGCTTGCCATTACTGTTACCCCAAACTCTGTGTTAAAACGTTTAATCTTAACATTCCGAGTCAAGTAGACTATTTTGACACTCTCAGGTATAAATAAACTGAGATTCTTCATTCAACGAGCCGACTTGCTGGCGACAGGATTACTCCAGTCTAAGTAGAGGTCGGTTTCTCCAGAAGCGTAAATTTCGGTATGCCCTACCGTATTTAATTAGTCACGGATCTTTAGTTAGGTTTTGTTCAAATGCGAGCTTTCCTAAACTGCAACACCGTTAGGTGTGACTACGCACTCAACTAATCCAGTTAAGTTTTTACGTTGTCTAGTTATACTCTATTTTAGACCGATGACGATCATATCACACCCAGCACTCTTACTGAGAAAAAAGAACACTCGCTCGAATGAGAGTCTCGCAGTGTCGCTATTCCTCCCGGCCTTCCTCGCGACACGGTTTTCAATCTCAAGCGAATATTTCTATAAATTAATTTAAGCGAGCTTAGCTGGGAGTAGCGCAGGATGTGGGGCTTTCTCGATCGCACTCATCCGGTTCCGACAACTCTGGGTCATTTTCGGGCCCAGAAACTGGGCCCAAAGTTTCGATGAGGGGATTCTGAAGGTGATTTAGGGTATCTACAAAATCTCGGATGCCTCGAAATTGTCGGTATACCGAGGCGAAACGGACGTAAGCGACTTCGCTGAGCGGCCGCAGGTGCAACAGCACCAGTTCCCCAATTTCCGAGCTGGCGAGTTCTCGGAGCGATCGACCTTGGAGTTGCGCTTCGATTTCTTCGGCCAAAGTTTCAAGCTGACTGGAAGACAAACCAGTTTTTTCGCAGGCCCGAACCAGTCCCCTGACTAATTTTGACCTATCGAAAGATTCGCGTTTCCCGTCGCGCTTGATTACCGTAATCGTCACAAATTCTATGCGTTCGTAAGTTGTGAAGCGGTGCTGGCAGTTCAAACACTCGCGCCTGCGCCGGATACTTTGACCAGACTCGGCTGAGCGCGATTCGAGAACGCGGCTATTGGTGTGTTGGCAGGAGGAACAGCGCATGATTGCTGATTTTAACAGGCGTTGCCTTAAAATTGCAATTCATCTGACCCTGGTGGAGTCAGATGAATTGCTGGACTAGAAATATCGATCGGCTTATTTGCCAATGCGGGGAGGTTCCCGGAAGGCGATCGCAAAAAATAGTACACCTATGGCCAAAGCCAGAATCAAAATGTAAGCAACGCTTTCCATGTTTAAAGTTTCCTTATCTTCCCTTGCTGTATTATTTTATCTTATTTATTGCTGCTTTTATGATTAACCAAAAAAACCCGGTTTCTTCAAGAAACCGGGTTTTTGCAGCACCGGGAAAAATTCCCGATGCGCGGCGGTGACAGAAAATTACAGAGATTCTTCTCTTCTGGTGGTCACGTCGCCCAGCTTTTGGAACAAGCCCCACTCGACTTGTTCTTCCATGTCAGACTCAACTCCAGCAAACACGTCGCGGAAAATAGTCCGAGAACCGTGCCAGATATGGCCGAAGAAGAACAGCAAAGCAAAGCAAGCGTGTCCGAAAGTGAACCAACCGCGAGTTGAAGTGCGGTAAACCCCGTCTGAATTCAAGGTTTCGCGATCGAATTCAAACACCTCGCCTCTTTGAGCAGCGCGAGCATACTTCTTAACATCTAGAGGATTATTAAAGGTTTGACCGTTTAATTCGCCACCGTAGAAGCTGACAGTAACTCCGCTTTGTTCAAAGCTGTATTTTGATTCAGCGCGGCGGAAGGGGATGTCAGCGCGAACGACTCCATCTTTGTCCGTCAAAATTACTGGGAAAGTTTCAAAGAAGTTCGGGAGGCGGCGCACCGACAGCACGCGACCTTCGCTGTCAGTAAATACTGGATGGCCCAGCCAAGTTTTAGCGATGCCGTCGCCGTTGACCATCGCGCCAGCGCGGAACAAACCGCCTTTAGCAGGAGAGTTGCCTACGTAGTCGTAGAAAGCCAATTTTTCGGGAATTCGCTCGTAAGCGGATTGGAAACTAGCGCCACCAGCTAAGCTAGCTTGAGCTCGGCGATCGATTTCTTGTTGGAAATAGCCGCCGTCCCACTGATAGCGAGTCGGGCCGAAAAGCTCGATCGGAGTAGCAGCAGAACCGTACCACATCGTACCCGCAACCACGAAAGCTGCGAAGAACACGGCAGCGATACTGCTAGAAAGTACAGTTTCGATATTCCCCATCCGCAGGGCTTTGTAAAGACGTTCCGGCGGCCGCACTGTCAAGTGGAACAAACCGGCAATTACGCCGACTACGCCCGCTGCAATGTGGTGAGCCACGATGCCACCCGGATTGAACGGATCGAAGCCTTCAGGGCCCCAGGAAGGAGCCACTGGCTGGACGTGACCGGTCAAGCCGTAGGGGTCGGACACCCACATTCCCGGGCCAAAGAGTCCCGAAAGGTGAAATGCGCCGAAGCCGAAGCAGAGCAGGCCCGACAAAAACAAGTGAATGCCAAACATTTTTGGCAAATCGAGGGCGGGTTCGCCGGTGCGAGGGTCTCTGAAAAGTTCCAAGTCCCAAAATACCCAGTGCCAGACTGCTGCTAAAAACAGCAAGCCAGAGAGGATGATGTGAGCAACAGCGACGCCTTCAAAGGACCAGAAGCCCGGATCGACGTTACCTTCGCCCGTGATGCTCCAACCGCCCCAAGAGCCGGTCACTCCCAAGCGAGTCATAAAGGGTAGTACGAACATCCCTTGACGCCACATCGGGTTTAGAACTGGGTCTGTGTGGTCAAAAACTGCTAGTTCGTAAAGGGCCATTGAGCCGGCCCAGCCTGCCACCAGGGCAGTGTGCATTAAGTGTACAGAAATCAATCGACCTGGGTCATTTAAGACGACTGTGTGTACGCGATACCAGGGTAGTCCCATTGACGGCGCTTCTCCAACGTGTAAGTGATGATGTCTATTTTGACGGAAAAATCAGCTTCTCAATTCCGAGCAGTTGCCTGCGGGGTTTTAAATTCTGCTTTTTGCCGAATGCCTTCTACCCTCAAGGGTGGTGACATAAAAATGAAAGTTATCTAAAGAAGTGTATCGAGTGTTAGAACCGATTGCAATATGTTCGGCATTACATTAGTTGCGGATTGCCCATTTCGCAGCGGGCGGCGATCGTCCCAAGGCGTTCGAGGACTTGCTCGGCATCGATCAGTCTGGTGAGGACGACGTTGCCGATATTTTTTGCCGGATCGGCGGGATCGGGGGGGGCTGAGGGTTTTACTTCTACCATGAGTACGGCGTCTTCTACGCGGTAGAGCCACATTTTTTCGCTGCGATCCCAAAGGCAGAGGTTGAGCTGTTGGATGTCCGGCTGGCGCCTCCAGCCGGCTGCTATCCACTCGCCACCTACCCCCCAGACGCGCCCGACTATCCAGCCGTCGGATAAGAAGAAGTATTTCACTTGTGTACGCTTGTTGAGATTTTTTTGTCTAACATAGCGCAAAACTGCAATTGTAGGGAATTATTGAACCGCTTTCCTCGCAAAGGACACGAAGGAAGAGAAGATGTAGGCTATCTTCTAGCAGTTGAGGATAAATCTCTGGCAATTATGAGCCATTTATGCTACTCTACTACTCGCAACAAACGCTTACCCTCAGCCAAATAAAGCACTGAACCCCGTCGCAATTCTAAATACTTGCCACATTTAATAATGCCACTTCCACCAGTCAGAAGTTGCCAGGGAGTACCATTTTCATCGATCGGGCAATCTATGCCTTTTTGAGCATCCCCGATAGTCCGCCCCAAAATTGGTAAACCGTCACGGTTAAAAGGCGGGATTTGAAAACGTATCGCATCAGCAAATAGAGACCGCTCGCGCTCTAAAACAATCGATCGAGTTGCGAGGTAAATTCCTTTGCTTTTTTCTTCTAATAACTCTCATACTACCGGCCCCCGTGCGATCGCACCCTCGTACCGCAAAAATGGCGTTTTTTGGCATCATCAAGGACGTCAATCGGTTTTGCTTGGCGATCGGGGTTCATCCTTAACCTGATTTATTGTAGAGCTTTTGTAGCGCGATGTGCGAGCCAATTAATTCAACTCCCGGGAAGCGATCGATGCGGTAACTAACCCGGATTCTGTATTTGAAAAGTTTTTAACTATACTATATTTTGGTATTAAATGATAGTAGCTGTAAGCTGCGAAGCCACCCTTAAATCAAAAAAAATCGACAACTATATAGCCTTTCTCAAAAAAGTGAGGTATGCCCTATGCCCACGGCGGCCTATGCCCACGGCGGCCTATGCCC
>JAUBOH010000403.1:0-5952 GCA_036700145.1 Microcoleus occultus BM001215366 | reverse complement strand
TAAACTCCGTTCTGATCACAATCTGCCGACCTGAGTAAGGGCTTCAAACCCTTGCTATTCGGTAATAGAACATGGGGCATTGGGCATGATAGAATTTACTCAAATCTCCCGTTTGATTATGCGAGTAGGATGCAGTGTAGCAAAGCAATCCCAGCCGCATCGAGATATTTTTCCAGTTTCGCAATAATAGTATAACCTGATTTGACACAATTACCAACAATTCCCAATTCCCAATTCCCAATTCCCAATTCCCAATTCCCTAATTAATAAAACATCAAGCGGCGCAAAGTAAATGACAGCACTGCGATCGCACAAACTACCGCCAATTGTCCCGGCAGAGGATAAACTGAATATTTAAGAATCTCATCGAATAAAGGTGTTTTTTTTGCCGGAGGTAGCAAGTAACTAAAAATTAGATAAATTAAGCCGATCGCGTGAACTGTGAATAAACCGCACAAACAACTAAAAGCCATAGATTCGAGCCGCGAAGCCACCTTAAAAGCCATCCAACCGCACACCCAAGCACCAGGCACAAAACCTAGCAAATACCCAAAACTCGCTTCTTTGAGATAGCCGATGCCACCGCCTTGAGAAAAAACTGGCAACAAAGTTAATCCTAATGCCAAATAAGCAATTTGTGAGAGAGCAGCAGCATTTTTTCCGCCCATGCAGCCTACTAGCAAAACTGCTCCTATTTGATAGGTAACACCTAAAGAGTACGCCTGAAGTCCGCGATCGTCCCACAACCCAATCCCAATCGTGACCGATGCAGGCAAAAAAGTGCCTCCTATGGTCAGGAGCAAACCAATAAAAGCCCAGATTAATTCAATAGGAGCAGGCATTATAGCAGATGTTGAAGGAAGAAGGTATTCGTCAGATGCGAGCTTGAATGCCAGCAACTTTTAAGTTCTTAATAGTAGCACCTTGTCAAAACAACCACCATTCTCTGGTTTTATGGTTCTCAAGCCTATATCTTTCGATCGTTCGATCGGAATTTTTTGCTCGGAGGGCGATCGAATGATTGTTTCCGCACTAATTTATCTGGCATATATCTTAGGAAATCACAATTGTCAAGCTCATCAATGAGTTTTTTTAAATATTAATTAATATTAACTTACCCTAAACTGTAAAGATTGTTAACCAAAGCTTTACTTTTGCGCGCTATGCTGATGCGGGAAACCTGTATAACGATCGAACCTTTTATACCTATGCTTTTTCGTCTCAACTTGATTAATCCGAATCGGCTGACCACTACAATATCCGCAATGGCGATCGCCCTCAGCTTAGCAGCTTGCGGCGGCGGCAGCACAACCAGCAGCAGCCCCAGCCCCGGCGACACCGCAGCCTCCCCCGGTGCATCCCCCGTTGCAGCCACCGGCACAGCAGCCAACACCAAACTCGCCCTAGCCTCAGACGTAGCCATCACCGCAGCAGGCGCGTCCTTCCCCGCACCCCTTTACCAGCGTTGGTTTCAAGACTTCAACAAAATCAACCCCAAAGTACAAATTAACTATCAATCAACAGGTAGCGGCGCCGGAGTCGAACAGTTTACCAAAGGCACGGTAGACTTTGGAGCCAGCGACACCGGCATGACAGACGACGAAATCGCCAAAGTTCCAGCAGACAAAGGCGTGCTCTTGCTGCCAATGACAGCCGGCAGCATCGTCATGGGCTATAACCTGGCAGATGTACCCGAACTCAAACTGCCGAGAGACGTGTACTCAGAAATCTTCCAAGGTAAAATTACCAAGTGGAACGACCCCAAAATTGCAGCAGCTAACCCGGGCGCTAAATTGCCAGACCAAGCCATCACCGTCGTCCACCGTTCCGACGGTAGCGGCACCACCGCCGTCTTCACCAAACACCTGAGTGCCATCAGCCCCGACTGGAAAGCAGCAGTAGGCGACGGCAAAACAGTACAGTGGCCCAAAACTGGTACTTTCATCGGTGCGAAAGGCAACGAAGGCATCACCGCCCAAATCCTGCAAACCGCCGGCAGTATCGGCTATGTAGAATATGGCTACGCCAAAAACAACAACGTCAAATTTGCATCTTTGCAAAACAAAGCAGGCACATTTGTAGTACCTAACGACGAGTCAGCTTCAGCAGCTCTAGCGACAGTACCATTGCCCGAAAATCTGCGAGCATTTATCGAAGACCCAGAAGGCGCTCAATCATATCCAATTGTCACCTACACTTGGATGCTCGTCCCTAAAAAAGTTGCTGACCCCAACAAAGCCAAAGCAATTGAGGCAATGGTAGAATACGGCTTGAATGAAGGTCAAAAAGTTAGTTCCGAATTGGGCTACGTACCTCTGCCTGCAAGTGTTAAAGAAAAAGTAGCCGCGGCGGCCGACGGCATCAGCCCCGACTACAAGATTGAAGTTGCTAAATAGTAACTGTTGACTGTTGACTGTTGACAGTTGACAGTTAGAAAAAAGGGAAAAGAAAAAAGCAAGAGAGATATTTCTTTAGGGGCGGGTTCACCGACAATAATTGCCTACAATCAATAATCTGATAAACCCGCCCTCGCCCAACGGTAAATCGCCATCTACTTCTTTCAAAATACAAGGGTCAGGTTTTACCAGAAATATTTGTTAAAAAGTCAGGAGATTCATCAATCCGCCCTTCTGGGATTTGATTTATGGTCTTTCTTTCTGCTTGCTTCTAGATTTTTCCGAAATCGACTATTTTTCATTACTACTTTTTGGTTTTTGATCTATGATTTCAGATAATCAAAACACTCAATCAGAGAGTCGATCGCGCTCTGGGGCAGAAAAGTCCTTAGACCAAGGGTTTATCTGGATCACGCGCATTTTGGGCATAGGAGTTGGGGTAATTTTGCTGGCGATCGCCCTCACGGTTGCTTACAGGGCTTTACCTGCGATTCAACAGTACGGTTTGGGCTTTCTGTTTAGCAGTGATTGGAATCCGGTTAAAGAAGAGTACGGTGCGCTGCCGATGATTTACGGGACGATCGTCAGTTCGGCGATCGCCCTGCTAATTGCAGTACCATTAGGAGTAGGAACTGCCATCTTCTTGAGCGAAGATTTTCTACCGCTACAAATCCGCACAGCTTTGGTTTTTCTGGTAGAACTTTTAGCCGCCATTCCCAGCGTAGTCTACGGTTTGTGGGGAATTGCTGTATTGATTCCCATTATTAGTGGCATCGGCAAGTTTCTCAACGGTAACTTTGGATGGCTGCCGATTTTTAGCACTCCGCCAGTAGGCCCGGGAATGTTACCAGCCGGAGTAATTTTGGGAATCATGACTTTGCCGATTATTACTGCTATCTCCCGCGACTCTTTGGCAAGTCTTCCTCCAGAATTGCGGCAAGCATCTCTAGGTTTGGGAGCAACTCGCTGGACAACAATTTTTAGAGTGCTCGTACCCGCAGCTTTTTCCGGCATTGTCGGCGGAATTATGCTCGGTTTGGGTCGCGCGATGGGAGAAACGATGGCTGCAACGCTGTTAATTGGTAATTCCAATCAGTTAAGTGCTTCTCTGCTAGCTCCAGCAAATACTATTGCTTCTTTGATGGCAAATCAGTTTGCAGAAGCTTCCGGTTTGCAAGTAGCAGCTCTGATGTACACCGGGCTAATTCTGTTTATTCTGACGCTGATTGTTAATATTTTGGCAGAGTGGATTGTTTCTAGAGTCAGAGCCAAGTACAACTAAAGGTTTGCTGCAATTTCCCATAGAGTTTTGATTTATGTCAAATATCCCGTCGGAAGAACAAACTTCTTTTGCCTCGAATCCAGGCAGTTTCAAGAAGGTTAAAGGCAGTCCGCAATCGCTGTTCAATATCGCGATGACGGTATTAGCAGGAGCCTGTCTGGCAATTAGTCTTTTGCCTTTGTTTGCAGTCCTTTCCTACGTCACCGTCCAAGGTTTTAACCGCCTGAATTTAGATTTATTTACAAAGCTACCACCCCCGCCCGGACTTTCGGGAGGCGGTATCGCGAATGCAATTGTCGGTACGTTAATGACCGTAGGAATTGCTTCTTTAATTGCTGTTCCTTTTGGTGTATTAGCCGCCGTTTATTTGTCTGAATTTAGTAAAGGCTCAATAGCTCGCTGGGTGCGCTTTGCTACCAATGTGCTCAGCGGTGTTCCTTCGATTATTGCAGGGGTATTTGCCTACGGTTTGTTCGTGGTAAATATGGGAGGTTTTTCGGCAATTGCAGGGGGCGCGGCGCTGGCAGTGCTGATGTTGCCGACGATTGTGCGAACTACTGATGAAGCTCTACAAATCGTCCCTCAAGATATTAGATGGGCGTCGGTTGGTGTGGGTGCATCTAATTATCAAACAGTGTTGCAGGTGGTTTTACCTGCGGCAATTCCGGCTATTTTAACGGGTGTGACGCTGGCAATTGCTCGCGCTGCTGGAGAAACTGCTCCTTTGATTTTCACGGCGCTGAATTCGCCTTTTTGGCCGGCCGGATTTGATAAACCAACTCCGAGTCTTTCGGTTTTGGTATACAACTTTGCAACGGTTCCTTTTAAGGCGCAGAAGGAATTGGCTTGGGCTGCATCTTTGATTTTGGTGTTCATGGTTTTGCTGACGAGTATTCTTTCTCGCTGGGCCACTCGCCAAAAAGTTTATTAGTCAGTTGACAGTTGACAGTTGTCAGTTGTTATACCATTTCCGGTTAAATAAATATAATTATTGTAGGGGCGGGTTCGCCAAGATATTCAATAGAAACCCGAGTTCTAGTAAACCCGCCCCCCAAGATATTATCAGCAATCTACCGGAATTGAGTTCCTTGTTAAGCGTTATTTTGTAAAATTTGAGAGGATAGTTACCTGTATGATGAACTTGGACAAGCAAACGGAAACAGTTTTACGGACAGAGAATATCAATATTTTTTACGGTGCTTTTCACGCGGTAAAAAATGTTTCGATGGAGATTCCCAAAAATCGGATTACTGCTTTGATTGGGCCTTCTGGTTGTGGAAAAAGTACAATTCTGCGATGTTTTAACCGCCTGAACGATTTAGTTAATGGTTTTCGTTTAGAGGGCAGAATTGATTACCAGGGTCAAAATCTTTACGATCCTGATATTGATGCTGTGGAGGTGCGCCGCAAGATTGGGATGGTGTTTCAAAAGCCGAATCCTTTCCCGAAGTCGATTTATGACAATATTGCTTACGGGGCGAGGGTGAATAATTATAAGGGGGATATGGATGAGTTGGTGGAAAAGTCGCTCAGCCAAGCTTATTTGTGGGATGAGGTGAAGGATAAGTTGAAGCAAAGCGGTTTTTCGCTTTCGGGGGGCCAGCAGCAGCGTTTGTGTATTGCTAGGGCGATCGCGATTAATCCTGATGTAGTGTTAATGGATGAACCTTGCGCTTCTCTTGACCCGATTTCTACGATTAAGATTGAGGAGTTGATGCGGGAACTCAAGGAGAAGTATACGATCGTAATTGTGACTCACAATATGCAGCAGGCTTCTCGGGTTTCTGACTTGACTGCTTTTTTCAATGCTAAACTTTCTGACGATGGGAAGCGGTTTGGCTATCTTGTCGAGTGTGACAAAACCGAGGTAATTTTCCAAAGTCCGAAGGAAGAGTCTACTTTCGATTATGTAAGCGGCCGTTTTGGTTGAGTTGCGGGAGTCTGCGAGAGTCTCCGACAGCGCCCGAGAGGTTGAAAGCAGGCTAAAGAAGCTTTCGTCTTTTTTTAATATCGTTTCCGGTTGCATCGGAATGATACCGAGGACACGGCACTGCCGTGTCCCTACAATTAATGGGTAGGGACTAAGGCCAAGCCCATTAGTGTCAACTTAAGCCTGAAAGCTTTGATAAATGTCGTTTTTACCATAGTCCAGATCCCCCTAAATCCCCCTGGTTGTAGGGGGACTTTGATCGGACTCTTGTCCCCCCCTTCTTAAGGGGGGCTAGGGGGGATCTGGCCTTAATAGTCAAACAACCGTCTCTGACTGGGTTTAAC
>JAUBOH010000402.1:3620-5955 GCA_036700145.1 Microcoleus occultus BM001215366 | reverse complement strand
TACGCCAAACCCTGCGATACAAATCCTGCCCAATAATGGGGACTGACAAAGGGCAATGGTTCCCGACAAAGCAAATCTAATCGCAATCGCATATTTTCGACAATTTCTGCTTGTTTTTCTCCTTTTTGTTGCTCAAAATATTCCTCTAACAGCGGTTTATATTTACCAGATAACTCATCGCCTGTCAAGTTGCGGAGCTTAAATTGTGCTGTTCGCAGCGCTTGCGATCGGCTATGATTCTGCTTTTCCTGATAATATAAAATGCAAAATAAAGCCGTTGCTAAATCATCCACAGCCCACAAGGTACTGACCACATTTCGCGCACCCGCACAAAGGAAACCGCTAGCAATGGAGAGCGGATCGTCGGTAATTTCGGTGAGGGTTAAATTGGTTTCGCAGCAGGAGAGGAAGACTTCGGCTAAGTCTGAAAATCTCCAGGTAAAAACACGACCGAGGTTGATTTCGCCGTCGAATAATAGCAGTTTTGATTCGAGGGAATTATTCAGATCGGAACTGGCGTGATGGCTGGAATGGAGGACTTGCACTTTGTTGATTAAATTTTGATAATTGCTGATAGTTGCTTGCTTGTATTGGAGGCGATATTTTTTATCGACTTGATACATTGTTGCCAGGGTTTCGCACTCGTAGCCTGTGAAAACGAGGTCGCCTGTGGCATTTTCGACGATTCCCATTGTGACAGGTTCGAGGTTGCCTCGCTGGTGGCAAAAGTTGAGTATTTGGCAACTGGGAACGATGCGGATGCGGAAGCGATCGCTTAGGTATTCGGGTTGTTGGGGTCGGGTTTTGGCAGAGGTGTCAGAGGTTTCACTCATATCAAGGCTTGAGCCGCGTGTTTTGTCGGAATTTGTATCGCTGTGGGGAATGGGAATCTCCTTTAATGGTAAGGCAGCAAAGGGGATTTGATGCAGGGACAGGTGAGGGATTATAATCAGTTCTTTGATGCCATTGAGATGTGAATCAATCAGTTTATTGAGTTGCAGGCAGTTGGCAAGTTTTCGTAGAACTATGCTCATGCGCTTCAACCAAACGTTCTTGATTTTTAGCTGCATTTGCTTAGATTCTATATCGAACTGTTGTCGAGCTAGTTTTTGCTCAGAACCTCCTGCTAATTTGACGCTGACAGTTTCGGGTTTTATGTTGATGCTCTGAAGGTCATTTAATTTTCGCTTGAGGAGTTTTGCTGCTGCGAGAGTGGCAAATTCTTGGATGTAAGAGTACGGTCTTAGCCAATTGTCTAATAGCCAATTTTGCAAGGTTTTAATTCCTTGACCTTCGCAGGTGTGGAGTTGTAGCGGTTGATTTTGTCGCAATATGAAAATGTGGGTATGCTCATTAGTGGTGTAAAAATTGAGGATGGCGGTTTCGGCATCGGGAATTAATTTTTGCATATCCTTGAAATTGAGGGGGTCTGGTTGCAATTGACCCGCCAACACTTGGTCTTTACTGCGAATTTTAAGCCAAGTTTTCTGTTGTTCTGCTTCTAATTCTTCTAATTGTTGAATTTTTTCGAGGATAGCATCGCCGTTGGGGGCTCGCTGGGAAGTGGGGGCGAGTGCTTTCATGCTCTCATTTTTAGAGGAACGCAAACGGTAGATTTGCTGTTGTAGGTCATAGTATTCTTCTACTTCGGGGGTAATTTCGCCTTTGGGGTAGAGGTCTTTACTGGCGAAGAATAAGTCGGCGAGGTGGCGGGAACGCGAACGGTCTGCGGTTTCGACGGCTGTATCGTATTGTCCGAGGTTAATGTAGCACTGGACGGAGTTGGTGTAAACGGAGATAGCTTCTTTAATGATTTTTTGGCGACGTTTGTCGGTGGTTGATCCTTGACGGAGGTTTTCGACTGCTTGCATAGCCGGTTCGTATCCTTTTAAGGCGAGTTTCCAGTCGCCTTTTATAATACCGATGTGACCGAGGCTGCGACCTGCCGTGAAACATTCGGCTGGCATAGTTTCGGAAGTGGCAATTTTGAGGCAATCTAAAAAGTTTTTAATGGCTACCTCTGTTTGTTCCCATAGCTGGTAAGCCAAGCCTAAATTTCCCAAAGCAGCAGCTTCCCCTCTGGGGTCATTGATTTCCTTACTAATTGCTAAACACTTTTTACA
This sequence comes from Microcoleus occultus BM001215366, assembly GCA_036700145.1. Lineage (GTDB taxonomy): Bacteria > Cyanobacteriota > Cyanobacteriia > Cyanobacteriales > Microcoleaceae > Microcoleus. The sequence continues at coordinate 3,832 of JAUBOH010000402.1, read as the reverse complement.
GTAGTGAATCGATTTCTCATATTGTTCCATAAATTTGTAAACCAACCCTAAATTTCCCAGAGCAGCAGCTTCCCCTCTACGGTCATTGATTTCTTTACTAATTGCTAAATGCTCTTCGTAGTGCTTAATCGCTTCTTGATATTGTTTCAGAGAGTTATAAGCATTACCTAAATTGCCCAAAGAATTTGCTTGCCCTCTGGGGTCATTGAGTT
>JAUBOH010000402.1:0-3520 GCA_036700145.1 Microcoleus occultus BM001215366 | reverse complement strand
TTTCTTACTAATGTCTAAATGCTGTTCGTGGCACTTAATCGCTTCTTCATATTGTCCCAGACATTCGTAAGCATTGCCTAAACCTTCCAAAGAATTCGCTTGCCCTCTGGGGTCTGGGATTTCCTTACTAATGTCTAAAGACTGTTTGTGGTAATCAATCGCGTCTTTATATTTTCCCAGAAAGAGGTAAGCATTACCTAAACCTCGCAAAGAACTCGCTTGCCCTCTGGGGTCTGCGATTTCCAGACTAATGGCTAAAGACTGTTTGTGGTAATCAATCGCTTGTTCATATTGTCCCAGAGAGCGGTAAGCAATACCTAAATTTTGCAGACAAATGGCTTCTCCTCTGCGGTCATTGATTTCCAGACTAATGGCTAAATGCTGTTTGTGGTAATCAATCGCGTCTTCATATTGTCCCAGAGAGTCGTAAGCATTGCCTAAACTTCCCAGAGAACTGGCTTTCACAGGGCGGTCATTGATTTCCTGACCAATAGCTAAAGACTGTTTGTGGTAATTAATTGCTTGTTCAATTTGTCCCATAAACAAGTAAAAATTGCCTAAACCTCCCAAAGCAACTGCTTCTTTTTGACGATTTTTGATTTCCCGACTAATAGGTAAAGCTTTTGCGTAGTAATTGAACGCTTTTTCTTGATCTCCATTAGAGCAAACATGACCTAAATTTATTAAACAACTAGCCTCCCCTTTGCGATCGTGAATGGCTTGATAAATGATAAGGCACTGTTGCCAGCAATGAAAAGCGACGATAACTTGGCTGTAAAATTGAGATTTTCCCCAATTAAATAAAAGATCGGCTGTCTGTTTTCTGATTGCTGTTGGCTGCTGGTCACTACCAAGAAATTCTCCCAGTTGCAAGCCAAGGTTAGTTAAAAAGTTAGTATCATTTTGGTTGCCTTTATCATCTGATTTTTTAGCCTCTGCGATTATGATTTCCACAAGTCCGGGTTCAAGCAACTCAGAATGTTCTTTTAAGATTTGCTCTTCTTTGCCGCTAGTGCATTCGCTCAGTTTTTTAATGAGTTGTAAATAGGCATTCATGCGATTGTCGTCCATTGTTATTTTCTTACCTTTTTTGTGATTGAGACTGTTACAGCGAAGGTTATTGTTATACTACCTGAAAACTTTTATAAAAAACGTGCCAAGTATCTTGCTGTCGCAATTGTTCATATAACTCTTGAATTCGTTCAGCATTCAATTCTGGCAACGCTTCTTCTCGTTTTGGACTCAGCCAATGTAAATTCAAATGTTTCTCAAAGACAATTGCTAAAAACTCCTCCTTTCCCGTTTGTTTAAATAGAAACTTTTGCCCGGTTTTCTCCGCCCAAGAATCCTTTTGAGGTAGCAAAATTTGGGGTGATTCGATTATCGGATTCATGGCATAACCGAAAGACGGACAATATAAATTTATCCCCTGTTTGCTGCGGTTAAATAACAGCAATTGATAATTAGGATATTCTAAATTGATCGTGAGTAAAAGTGACTCATTTGCAGGAATAGTTGGCGGAATTTCCAGTGGTAGTGGTGGTTCAAAATATGAGCCTCTATCTACGCCTATCATGGCTGCATCGTATTCCGTTAAAAACTGTAGCCAATTCGGACGAGATTCATCTTTTTTCTGCACCAAGAATTGCCAATACTTAGCTTGAACTATTTCAGGAGGGCTGTTCTTTTCAATCAGGTCTAACAGTTCCTCATGTTGCTGTTGAGATTGTTTGCTCAAATCTTTAATGAGATCGAGAATAATGTTATTATTTTCTAATAACTCACAGATGCCAGTTTGCAGCACCCCCATTTGCTGCAAAACTTCCTGAAAACCCGAATCAATTTGTCCCGCAACGCTTCTTAATTCCGCAGCGATTTCATCTTGGCTTTTTTGAGACAACAATTCCAGCCGTTGCTCAAATTCATCCAAATTAAAATCGGCCGGAATTGCTGACGGGTTTTGCTGTTGAATTTCATCAAGCCGTTGTGATATTAGATTGTGATTTTCGCTAATTTGCGATCGCATCACCCCGAACAAATCCAAAACCATCCCAGCAAAAGCTTTTCCGTCCGATTGAAAATCCTCTTTCAGGACTTCCCGCAACGCTTTGGGGAAAATTTCATAAAGGCGATCGGCAATATCAGTTATGACAGGTTGTATCAAAGTCACTTCTGCTTCCGACTGCAAATAATTGAGCAACCTTTCCCACAAACTCATATCTAAGGCAGTGAGATCGGTAAAATCTTCTGGGCGATTAGCAAAAAATTCTGTTAATTGTGATTCCTGAATAGGTGCATATTGCCCCGGTAAATCTTTAACTATATTTTCCCATTTTTCCTCTGCCAGTTTCGCCATTTTCCTCAAATCAGTTTCCGCTTTGGGAAACTGTGTTGATTCGGCAACAGCAACAATCACTGCTGCAATAGCTTTTCCTACGCTTTTTGTCAAATCATTATTTCTAAGAATATCCTTGTCTTTCCCCAGTCTGGTTGAAATCGCGCCAACATCATTTCCGAAAATACCACTCGCAACACTTGCTAAAATGGTTCCCACCACCGTAACGGGTACGCCCACAACAGGTGTACCCAATACACTACAAGCCGTCCCCACTGCCAAAGCTGTGCTAAAGATACCGAGGCGGGCGTATTCCTGTTTTGTTAATTCTGGCAATTCCATAAGAGGTCAGTTGTTAGGGTTTGATGATTACGATAACAAAAAATTTTGCTTTCTGCGGTTATGTGTTTATTGCTTCATAGCTGAGGATGTGGAGTTGGTGATATTTGTCTTTTTTGCGGTCAAAGTACGATCGCCCTTATTGCCAACAGTAACATTAAGGAGTTGATACAAGTAATGCTGATATAGAATATGTGGATTAGATAAATTATGACTCAATCTCCTACGACAATATCGATCGATCGCATCCTAGAACAAAATACCGAATCTGTACTGATTTGGGTAAATAACATATTTTCAGGTCAAACCGCCCAACCGCAAGACTTTAACTGGCTGTTATTAGCCGATGTTGCTGCTGCTAAGGCTCGAAAAGGTGAAAATTGTTCCGGTTTGTTCGATCGCACATGGGCACAAGTAGCAACCACAATTTACGATCGCCTATCTGAAGCCGCAGAACAGAAAAAACCAGGAAGTGGCGAATCTTTTACGATTTCCTCAATGATGCTGCGGGTTGGGGCGATAGGAAAACTCGGAGTAATTTCCGACGATCCTGTTCTCGATGTTAACTTAATTCTACAATGGTTTTGGGATAACATCAAAGAGTCGCGGGAAGATGTGGAAAAAAAGGCGGCTAATTGGCAAACCCTACCCATTGCAGAAATTCGTGAGTTAAGACAACTTAAAAATCGATTGAAAGTTATCGCAGCACTCGCTGATACTGATAAGTATGTTTTAGATGAAGAACTCAATACTTGGCTTGACCTGCGGGAGAAACTACCGTAAAAGTGCGATTGAACAAACCGATCGCACTTCTTGCATAATTCGGCTCATTTCAGCCCGCAAAGC
>JAUBOH010000401.1:0-5985 GCA_036700145.1 Microcoleus occultus BM001215366 | reverse complement strand
TATGAAAAAATTCACAATATTGTCGATCGCCCTGCTAATTTTTGCCGCCACTGTCGAATTGCCAAAGCTGGGGCTACAACTAAGTGCGATCGGGCAAACACCAACACCCCAACCACAAACACCCGAACCCCAAACACCTCAACCAACAACACCCCAACGCCAAATTCAAACACCGCCAATCCAAACGCCCCAACCAAAAGCAGACGATCCCAAAAAACTCGGCTACGTCTCCCCAGAATTTGCCGAAAAAGTCTCCCAGCAAGAAATTGACCTGATCAACGCCAACGTCGAAAACCTGCTGCTAACCCAAACCTGCCCCCGCTGCGACCTCCGAGGCGTAAAATTAGTTAACATTCGCTTAAAAAACCCGATCGTCACAGGAGCAGACTTCTCAGATGCCAACCTCAGCGGCAGTCGCTTCGAGCTCTCAGATTTTGTCAACACCAATCTCGCTCGCACAGACTTAAGCGGCGCCGAACTAATCGGAGCCAGAATCAGCAACACCAACCTCAGAAAAGCCAACTTAACCGGGACAAATTTAGACGGCGCAGACCTGCGATTTTCCGACCTAAGAGACGCCAATCTTTCCGGTGCCAACCTCCGCAATGCCAATATCGATGGCGCTAGTATCGATCGAGCCAGCATGGCCGGCACCACAATGCCCGACGGCCGAAAAAATCAATAAAGTAAGGTGCGCAGTGCGCACCTTACTCAAACAGCCAAAAACCGCTTAATCACCTCATCACTCAACTCGCTAGTGCTTCCAGAAGCCACAATCCCGCCCTTTTGCATAGCATAATACCAGTCAGCTTGCCGCACAAAATGCAAATGCTGCTCCACCAACAAAACCGAAATTCCCCGAGTCGCAACTACGCGGCGCACAGCAGCTTCAATGTCTAAAATAATCGACGGTTGAATCCCCTCCGTCGGTTCATCCAAAATCAGCAACTTCGGATCGCCCATCAAAGCCCTAGCAATGGCCAACTGCTGCTGCTGTCCGCCGCTTAAATCACCCCCCAGGCGATCGAGCATAGTCTTCAAAACCGGAAATAAATCAAAAATCTCATCGGGAATTTCTGGATTTTTTGTAGGAATTGCTTTCGCTTCCAAACCCAATAATAGATTTTCTTTTACACTCAAACGTGGAATAATTTCGCGCCCTTGAGGAACGTAACCAATTCCCATTTTAGCCCGCTGGTGAGTCAACTTAGAAACAATAGACTCACCACCAAAAGTAATAGTGCCGCTGCGGGGTTGCAGCAACCCCATAAGGGTTTTTAGCATAGTAGTTTTGCCAACACCGTTGCGGCCGATCAAACAAACCATTTGCCCCGCCGTCACGCTTAAATCCACATCGCGAAGAATGTGGCTTTCGCCGTAGTAAACATTCAAATTAGAGACTTGCAGCATAATTATTGACTGTTGACTGTTGACTGTTAACTGTTAACTGTTGACTGTTGACTTATCACCAATAACTAATGACTCATAACCAATGACTAATGACTGATGACTAATGACTATTCTTCTGGTTTTCCCAAATATACCTCAATTACCCGATCGTCATTTTGCACCTCATCCATCGTTCCCTCGCACAAAACCGCACCCTGATGCAGCACCGTCACCTTTTGAGCAATTTGCCGCACAAACTCCATATCATGTTCAATCACCAACACCGAATGACTCTCGGCCAACGAAACCAGCAAATCTCCAGTTAGCGCCGTTTCCTCATCAGTCAAACCCGCCACAGGTTCATCCACCAACAGCAAATCAGGAGACTGCGCCACCAACATCCCAATTTCCAACCATTGCTTCTCCCCGTGAGAAAGCAAACCAGCCGAAACATCAGCTTTATGTACTAAACCAATTGTTTCTAACAGACCAGAAACCGTACGTTTTTCAGCAACAGGAGAGCGCTTGAACAGAGTAGGAAATACATTTTTATCTCGGTTGCAAGATAGCTCTAAATTTTCGCGCGGCGTTAAATTTAAGTAAACTCGCGGCGTCTGAAACTTGCGGCCAATACCCAGACGAGCAATCTGATATTCCGACAATTTCCGCAAATTGCGCCCTTTAAATATTACCCGCCCTTCCGTCGGCTGCACCTTCCCCGTAATCGAATCGAGAAAAGTTGTTTTCCCCGCACCGTTGGGGCCAATAATCACCCGCAGTTCGCCCGCATCCATACTAAAATTTAAACCGTTGATGGCTTTAAAACCGTCAAAGCTAACAGTCAAGTTTTCGATTTCTAATACTTTTTCTTTCATAACTCTAATTCCGCAATATACAACAACTGATTTTTCTTGAATTTTCTTGATTTTCCTTGTAGTTGTAGGGTGCGTCAGTCAACCGTCTCTGAGAAAGCCGAAAAATCTGCTGGCTGACGCACCTTACATAACTGCTTGTCCTTAATTGTCTTTGCAAGGTGCGTCAGCCTATAGTCTTTGAGAAGGCCGAAACATCTACTGACTGACGCACCCTACATAACTCCACGTAGGGACACTCCAAAAGCCGTGTCCCTACACTTCACAAACCTGGAATAAGCTATATTTGTAAAAATGAGATACTCCCTTTTACTCTCAGACAAGACTGCTAGAACTGTTCGTTACTGGATTTGCAGCAGCCATAATCCGCTCAGCTAACTTCGAGAGCGGCAGACTTTGCAAATACACTTTCCCAGGCCCAGTTAGCTTGACCAAAAACAAGCCTTCGCCGCCAAATAGAGCATTTCTAAACCCGCCCACAAACTGAATATCGTAATCTACACTCGGCGCAAAAGCGACCAAACAACCAGTGTCCGCTCGCAACACTTCACCAACTCCCAAATTCTTCTCAACTATTGTTCCTCCCGCATGAACAAAAGCGAGCCCATCACCCTGCAATTTTTGCAGAATAAAGCCTTCTCCGCCAAAGAAACCGGCACCGAGTCGCTTGGTGAAAGCTACATCAATGTCAATACCGTTGGCCGCACAGAGAAATGAGTCTTTTTGACACAAAAACTTACCGCCAAGTTGGCCTAAATCGAGGGGAATTATTTTCCCCGGATAAGGGGCGGCGAAAGCGACGCGGGCCTTGCGATTTCCGCTGTTGACAAAGGTGCTAATAAAAAAACTTTCCCCTGTCAGCATCCGTTTGAAACCTTGAAATATGCCACCACCTGTGGCTGTTTGCATTTGGATGTCGCCTTCCATGTATGTCATGGCTCCCACTTCAGCCCTGACGCCTTCTCTCGGGTCAAGTTCAATCTCGATGAGTTGCAAATCGTCGCCGTAGATTTTGTAGTCAATAACATCTGCCATATGTTTGCCCTAAAGTTAAATAACTGAGTATTTTACTACAAAATCTTTGCCTAGGAATCCGCAAGAATACCCTACATCATTATTTAGCACTCAATGTTCAAGTTCTTCTTTTTCGTGCTGCACTTCTGGGTCTTGTTCCAGACTGGGATAAGTAGATACGTACTTCGGTCTTCTGAACAGGGCGCGGATTTGGTCGAAACTTTGATGTTGCAACCATCCCACTATGCCGTCTGGCAAAACTGTGACTACTATTAAGAATAGCGCGCCTTGGAAAAATAGCCAAACTTCGGGAAATTGTTCGCTCAAGAAACTCTTGCCAAAGTTCACTAACAGCGCTCCTAAGATTGCTCCTGATAATGTGGCGCGACCTCCGACTGCTACCCAGATTACCATTTCGATCGAAAATGCAATATCCATCGCTTTCGGCGAAATTATTCCGGTTTGTACGGTGAATAAAGCGCCTGCTATTCCGGCTAAACCTGCGGAAATTGCAAATACTAAAACTTTGTATCCTGTGGGATTGTAGCCGGAGAAACGCAGCCGCACTTCGTCGTCGCGAATTGCTACGAGCAATCGCCCGAAACGGCCGCTGGTCAGCCAGCGGCAGAGGGCATAGGTTGCTGCTAGAAATAGTATGGTGAGAATGTAGAAAATATATTGCGTATCTCGGCCATTTACTGTGGCTCCGAACAGGGTTTTAAAGTCTGTGAGTCCGTTGGTGCCGTTAATCAGTTTTTGCTGGCCGTTAAAGAAGTTAAAAAATACAATTGTTGCTGCTTGGGTGAGAATTGAAAAGTAAACACCTCGAATTCGATTGCGGAATACTAAGTAACCTAAAATTCCGCCCAAGATTGCGGGGGTGAGAATTACTGCTGCTGCTGAGAAGGGAAATGAATGGAATGGTTGCCAAAACCAGGGGAGTTCGGTGACTCCGTAAAGGTTCATGAATTCGGGTAGTTGACTGCTGGCTGTTGGGGGAATTTGGAGTTTGAGGTGCATGGCGAAGGCGTAGCCGCCGATCGCAAAAAACACCCCATGCCCTAAACTAAGTAAACCTGTGTATCCCCAAATTAGGTCAATGCCGAGGGCTGCAATCGCTAGGGCTAAAAATCGTCCTAGTTGGTTGAGGCGAACGTCGGGAAGTATTCCTGGGATGAGCAATATGAATGTGAGGACGATCGCCCCTACAATTGCCGCTTCTTTTAGCAGTGCCTTTCGTTGTGTATTCTCCATTTTGTTTTGCGCTCAAAGCTGTAGTTGTTAATTCTCAACAGTGCGTCCTTTTTGCGGAAAAATTCCTCCCGGCTTCACTTGCAGAAAAGCCATAATTAAGGCGAATACCATGACTTTTGCCATGCTGGTTGTGGCGAAAAATGTGAAAAAATCAGCTAAAGGCTTGACAGGAGCGAATATTATTGCTAAGGTTCCCGAACCGATCAGGTAATTTGCAGTGCCGATCGCGATCGCAGCAACCACACTCCCCATAATCTTGCCAACACCGCCCACAACCACAACCATAAAAGTATCAACTATATAATTTTGTCCTGTATTGGAGCCTACAGAACCAATCAAACTAATCGCACATCCAGCAACACCAGCCAACCCCGAACCCAAAGCAAAAGTCAGCGCATCTACTTGTTCAGTAGGAATTCCCAAACACGCGCTCATACTGCGATTTTGCGTCACAGCGCGAATTCGCAATCCCCACACAGACTTTTGCAAAAAAAAGTAAATTCCCGCCAAACAAATACCTGTCAGCACAATAATAAAAATGCGGGCGTAGGGTAACTGAAAAGTGCCCAGCGGTATGCCGCCCCGCAGCCATTTCGGCGCAGTTACATCCACATTTTGAGCGCCAAACCAAGGTTTAGTTACTGCGAGTTGGTAAGTTTGCCCCAAAAACGCGCTTACCGCCCAAGCAATAGCCGCAGAAAGAGGCAAAAGTATTAACATAATTCCCTTGCGAACCCGATCAAAATCGGGGCGACGTTTCACAACCTGCAAACCGCCAAAAAACAGTAAACAAAAAACTGCAATGCTAGCTACAAACCCCCAACTCACGCTGCGGACAAACTGCTGCAAAATCAAACTTACGCCCCAAGTCGCCAACAGAGTTTCTAGGGGCCGGCCGTAAAGATGCCGAATCACTCCACGTTCGAGAATTAATCCTACCAGTGCAGCAACTAAAAAGGCTAAAGGTATGGCAAATAAAATATAGGTTTCAAAGGCAAATCCTCCGATACCTTTGAAGACATTCTGCACTACAAAAGTTGTATAAGCCCCCAGCATCATCAACTCGCCGTGAGCCATATTAATCACGCCCATCAGCCCGAAAATAATCGCTAATCCCAGGGCTGCAATTAACAAAACAGCACCGATACTAATGCCGTTAAATAAACCGTCTAATATCGCCACTTTTCATCCTCCTGCATCAAGTCGGTTAACTTCGTTCGCAGATAATTAGGGAAAGGTTTTATCCCATTGGAGTCAACTTAGAACTAAAACCCTCTGTATATTTCGCTTATAGCCGAGTCTCGATCCCCCTAAATCCCCCTTAAGAAGGGGGACTTTGAATGCTCTTACTCCCGCCTTATTAAGGGGAGTAGGGAGTGACGAAAGAACACTCTTGTCCCCCCCTTATTAAGGGGGGCTAGGGGGGCTCGAAGATATGTTGCAAACATTAATAAAA
>JAUBOH010000400.1:0-6010 GCA_036700145.1 Microcoleus occultus BM001215366 | reverse complement strand
GCGATCGGACACGTCCATTATCGGGCCGTCAAAGTCGGTAATAAGTCTCAGCATTTAGCACAGTATTTTTTAAGCTTTTATACAAATCGTTCGATATTATATCACTTAAAAGTAACAGCTTTTTTACAAAACTTGACACAAATACCCAGGGGAGGTAAGGTCTATAGGAATGGTGCTAATTAAAGGAACAGTTGAATTCAACTGTACCGACCCTCAACTGTAGCGGTTGTAAGCAATATCAGGGAATCTACAATTTAAAATCTGCGGCACAAATAGTGCAAACCGCTACGTATTGTTTATAAATCAAACCCTCAATCGAGGCTGCGTTTGACTGCAATTGCTCCAAAAAAAGTAGGTAAAATTAATATTTTGCCATTTTTAAAATAAGGAAAAAAAATACTTGGAGAATCCAAAATTTACTGTTTGGATAAATTAGCCAGCGGTCAGAGTTGCGGGCATTCCCCAGTATAAAAATTCCCATGAGCAATAGCAGCCAAACAACAACTAACTTTACCTGCTAACCTTTGAGAGTAATGCTCTACAATAACGAGATGCTTCCAACATTAAGTTTAGAGAGCAGCCCGAGAAGTATTAATATTCTTCTTTATAAGCTGTTATCCTTACGCAGGCTTGAATACCTCGTAGTCGATCGGGAACTTAAGATTCAAGAAATATCTTTGAAAGTGCAAGATTTTGCCGACACTCCTGACGAAGTAGGCAAAGGGAAAGACGTGCGCGATAGTTTTCCAGAACTGATCGGAATTGAAGGAATCCTGGCAGATATTATTGAAGAACGAGAGCAAGACTTTCAGTTAAAATCAATTACCAGAGTTCTCAGAGACGGGTCTTATTTGTATCTGGATTTGTTCATTTTTGGTTTTAGAGAACAAGCCAATGCTGAGAGATTGATTATTTTATGCGAAGATGTGACAGATAGCATTGCAGCTCAGCAAAGCATGGTTCAGGCAGCCAACGAAAACAGTATTAAAGTCGATTACTTAGCTGCGGCTAGCGATTATATAGACAAAATTATTAACTCCCTAGGCGATGTTTTGTTAGTAACAGCAACATCGGGAAAGATCAAAAAAGTGAATCGAGCGGCACAGCAATTATTTGGATATACCGAATCGGAATTAATCGGCAAATCCATATCCATGATTACGGCTGACGAGGAATTGTTGCGCCAAGTCAGCCAGCTACCTCCCGCACTTAAAAGCGAATCTTGGCATCAAGTAAAAGTAGTTTGCCAAACGAAAATTGGTTTAAAGCTGATTCTCGCGTTTTCCTGCTCTACTTTCGAGACCAGCATACAAAGCAAGTATGCAGATAGCGATGCCATACAAGATTTTGTTTATATCGGCCGAGATATTACCGAGCAACAGCGCATAAAAAATCGTCAAAAAGCACAGTATGCTGTGACTCATATCCTGTCAGAATCAATTTCTCTAGATAGTGCAACTCCGAAAATTATACAAGCTATTTGCGAAAGTTTTGGGTGGGATATTGGCGAACTTTGGTCGCCCGCAGAGGGGGAGAAAGAAAATAGATTTGGTGCCCAAAAGAAATGCGAAAAACTGCCACTTTTGTGCCTGCCGCTCTGCTGTCCGATCGATGAAACTCCTTATTTGCGGCGGGTGGGAGTTTGGCCTGTCGTCAGGGAAGTTAGCGAGTTTGCCGAAAAGGATCAGCAGATTATTTTTGCTCCGGGTGCGGGTTTGCCGGGAGCGGTTTGGAGGAGCGGTTCTGTGCAGTGGATTACTGATATTGCGGCCGATCGCAATTTCATGCGTCCGCGCTTGGCCGAGGAAGCGGGACTGCAATCGGGATTCGGTTTCCCCATTCACGCTAGCGGTCAAGTTGCGGGAGTAATGACTTTTTTTTGTCGGCAAAGACTGCCGCCCGATGAAGATTTGCTTCTGATGATGGCTGCTGTCGGTTCTCAATTAGGGCAGTTTGTCAAGCGCAAATATGCGGAGCAAGAACTGCAAGAAGCAGAAGCTTCAATCAGATATTTGTACGAACAAGAAAAACGGCAAAGTCAAGAATTAGCTCGGCAAAATTTAGCTCTAGAACAAGCCAAATTAGAATTAGAAGCAGCTAACATGGAATTGCAGCGGCTCGCTTCGGTGGACGGATTGACTCAAATTCCCAACCGCCGCTGTTTTGACAAAACATTGGAGTTAGAATGGCAGTGGATGGAGCGAGAAAAAGAGCCGCTGTCTTTAATTTTGTGCGATATCGACTTTTTCAAACTTTACAACGATCGTTACGGCCATCAAGGAGGCGACGAATGTTTAAAACAAGTGGCCGAGATTTTAGATCGCAGCGCTCAGCGGGGGGGAGATTTAGCCGCCCGCTACGGCGGCGAAGAATTTGCGGTAATTTTGTCGCGGACTGATATGAAAGGAGCAATGCGGGTAGCGGAATCAATCCGCAGCGATTTGAAAGCTGCGGGAATTTTTCACGCAGCTTCCAAGGTAAGTGAGTTTGTAACTCTCAGTATCGGGGTAGCTACTGCTGTGGCTGCTGGTTTATCGATTGAGGGGTTAATTGGAGAGGCAGATCGCGCGCTTTACCGAGCTAAACTGGAAGGGCGCGATCGCATAGTTGGCCTAGACTCGAACAGAGAATTTCAGGGCCCGAAAGGAGTATTTTCAGATGTTCATTGTGAGAGAAGCTAAAATCGCTGACGCACCTGCAATTGCACGGGTTAATGTAGACACTTGGCGGACAGCTTACCGAAAAATTGTACCGGCAGATTACCTCGCGCAACTGTCATATGAAAAAAGAGAACGCGGTTGGCAAGAAACCCTAGCAAACGTCAAAAATACCGGGGATTTTATCTGCGTTGCTGAGAATGACTCGGGACAAATTGTGGGTTTTGCTGCGGGCGGCGGCGAGCGATCGGGCAAATATGTTTATCAAGGAGAGTTATTTGCCATCTATATTTGGGAGGAATATCAGCGTCAAGGAATCGGACGGCAACTCGTGCGATCGGTTGCCACAAAATTGGCAGAATTAAGCTTGAATTCGATGCTGGTTTGGGTACTCGGAGACAATTCAGCTTGCAGGTTTTATGAATTTTTAGGAGGTAAAAAAGTGGACGAACAGCAGACAAGCAGAGCAGGAGTTGCACTCAAAGAAATTGCCTACGGGTGGACGGATATAGCAGTGCTGATCGACACGCCCGCCTGAACTAAAAATTAGAATTTTTATCAATCATATCATGTCCGGTTGAATAGTTATCATACTTTTTTTTTTCGACTATGCCCTATGCCCTATGCCCTATGCCCTATGCCCTATGCCCGTATAAGTTTCATAAGTAATTAACCGGACTTGATATCATATCAAATCCGCGCTTCATCGTCGGGCGTAAATTCTCCTTCAATCGGCCACCAAATATAAGCACAATTTTCAGTTTTTTAGATCGGAGTCAACAGTCAACAATCATCTCTCCTGAGTGCAACCGGAATCGATATCATTTATCAAACTTCCCCTCTTCATTTGTTCCCGTTCAATTGCCTCAAACAAAGCTCGAAAATTCCCAGCCCCAAAACCTCCAGCTTGCACCTGTTTACCGTTAACCAAAGTAACTCGGCGCTCAATAATCTCGAAAAAGAAAGTCGGTTCTGCAAAAATTGGCTGGGTAAAGATTTGCAGCAGCATCGCTGCGGGAGTATCTTCTTGCCAATCTGCCAAAACTTGAGAAGCTGCAATTGCTTGCCAATCTGTTGGCACGTAGTTTTGCCGCTGCTGCAATTCGGAGTAATATGTTGGAGGAACCGGCAGAAAAGGCAAACCGCGCGATCGCAAATCGGCAACAACACCTACGATATCAGCAGTTTGCAAAGCCATGTGCTGAATTCCCGGCCCCCGATTTGCACTCAAAAACTCTTGAATTTGAGAATTAGCCGATGCCGGTTCGTTAATCGGGAATTGCACCCCACCTTCAGCGTGCACCATAACTTGGCTCCGCAAAGCCGACTTCTCAGTCTGAATGTCAAAATTTTGCTGCGGCGCAAAACCTAATATTTTCTGATACCAATTAACAGCACTTGATAAATCGCCCGATTCAACATTTAAAACTACGTGGTCGATCGAGGTAAACAGCGGCAGCTTACCAGAAGCCCGTAGCGGTGAATTCTCCCCAATTTGCTCGACGAGCGTGTGGCTTAAATCTCCCCAACCAGCAATTTTTGCCAGTTTAAAACAGCCTCCCGCTCTCAGGTTTTCTTGAATCGGTTCCAGGATTTTAGCGCCTGCGGTGGCCGCTCTAGCTATCGCTAATTCGATATTTTTTACCCGAAAACCCACATCGGCAATCCCGGGTGGATGAAACTTCAACCAATTAGCAGCGGGACTAGCGTCCGTCAGGGGCGAAGATAAAACAAAACATACATTGCCGCTGCTGACAGCTTCAGTGCGAGTGTGGCTGTTGGCATAACCTGCTATTGATTGAAAGCCTAAGTGGCTGACAAACCAGTCGCGGGATACTTTAGCATTTTCAACGTAAAATTGAATGCGATCGAACTCCATAATCAATAATTGAAAATGGAAACTGAAAAATGGAAACTCGGCAGATTTTCAGTGCGAAACTGCAAGGGAGGGATTGAGGAAAGGATATTTTTCATGTATTTTTCGTGTACCCACTTAATAATAAGGTAAAAATTGAATATCCTCACTCTCTCTGAAGACAGAAATACATCAGCACTTAAAAAAACCCGGTATCTGCGATAACTTGGGTTTGGCCCCAAGGCTTTCGCCAACAGTCTTGGAGGCAAAAAATGGTTGACGCGCTACTTAGTAGCGGTAAGGTGCGCTATAAGAACACCATACATAATTACAGCAGATTGCCGGTTTAGGTCGTACATTCAATATCCCGTAGGGACACGGCAGTGCCGTGTCCCTACAAGAACTATGTATCTCACATACCTTCCAAGTGCTGTAAGTTCTGCCCAAGTTTTCAAACCTAAAGATGTCATAATTTTTCTGGCCTTCAGCTTGCGGCATCTTCTCTTTCCTGCCTTCAAATCACTCCTGAATCGCTAAAAGAACAAATGACTTTCCGGCTGAATGTTAATTTCCATCGGCACAGCTTGCGGGTCAGCAGAAAGAGCAAACATAATCGCATTTGCAGCAGTTTCGGTACTCAGCATTTTTGACCTGTCTACCTTCAAACTCACATTATCCCAAAACGGAGAATCTACCCCGCCAAAATAGAATAGTGTAAACTTAACACCGTAGCGGCGCAACTCATCAGCCATGCACTTGCTGAAACCAACTACTCCAAACTTTGAAGCGCAATAAGCCGTTCCCATCGCCATCGAATGCTTGCCCAAAATCCCGATGACATTGCAGATGTGACCGGATTTGCGGTCTTTCATCACATTCGCGGCTGCTTGAGATGTGTAAAAACTGCCTTTCAAGTTCAAGTCAAGCATCGCATCTAAATCGGCGGGTTCTAACTTGTTCCACTGCTTGAGAATTCCTGCACCGGCGGCGTTTATTAGGGCATCAATTTGTCCGAAATGTTCGACAGTTTTCTGCATCAGCGTCTCAACTTGCTGCAAATCGGTGATATCTGTCGGCACGCACAGTACCTCTGTTGCCGACAATTGGCCTGCTAAAGCGTCTAACTTACTGCTGTCTCTGGCGGCGAGCACTAGCGTCGCACCCGCGTCGGCGAGTTTGCGGGCCACCGCTGAACCGATGCCGCCCGTTGCACCTACCACAACCACAACTTTGTCTTGCATATCCCTTTACATTTCTTTACGTCCAGATTGTATGATAACTCAAGTTATGGTGAATGGGGCATGGGGCATGGGGCATTGCGAATGGGGCATGGGGCATGGGGAATTGGGAATGGGGAATTGGGCATGGGGAATTGGGAATTGGGGAACAAATAACAAATAACTAATAACAAATAACTAATAACAAATAACTATAGCAGTTCTTAATAAAGTGAGGTATGCCCTATGCCCACGGCGGCCTATGCCCACGGCGGCCTATG
>JAUBOH010000399.1:0-6021 GCA_036700145.1 Microcoleus occultus BM001215366 | reverse complement strand
GGAATCGATTCGCGATGTCATGGCGTTTCCGAAGACGCAGCAAGCCGGGTGTTTGTTGACGAATGCGCCGTCTAGTGTGGATGAGAAGCAGTTGAAGGAGTTGCAAGTGCGATCGACTTACGTACCGAAGACATAGGTATGTAAAACACCTTCAATGAATAGTGGATGGGTGGCAAGAAACCGGGTTTTTTCCAGAATACTTCGCCACACCTCCTAGAAACTGCGAAAAACCCGGTTTCTTTGATTTGTGGGTAGTCAGAAACCGGGTTTTTTCAGAATACTTTGTTGTCATTAAACTAAAAACGCTATAATTATCATAATCAAAAATAGGTAAAAACGATTAGTTTCCCAAGTTGCGAACGAACAAATTGCGATCGTGGCTTGTAAGTATCATTACAATGAGATGAAAGATTAACCATGAAAACCCCCGTTGAACTTAACGAAGAGTTGGTTAAAGAAGCCTTTCGCTTAACCAATTTCAAGACCGAAAAAGAACTGATTGACTTTGCTTTGCAAGAATTAATTCGCACCCGTAAAAAGCGAAACCTACTGGATTTAAGCGGACAAATTCAATTTTCAACCGACTACGATTACAAAGCCTTGCGGGAAAACAAAAATGTTTCTGATTGATACCTCCGTCTGGATCGGCGTGTTGCGCGACAAGACAGGTGTAGTACGCCAATCCCTGGAAGCAATAATCAATGATGAAAGTATTTTTCTGAACAGATTTACTCAGATGGAACTTTTGCAAGGTTGTCGAGATGAAAGGGAGTGGACACTATTAGAAACTTATCTCCAAGAACAAGACTACATCGAGTCTACGCCTAATACTTGGGTAGCGGCTGCTCGGATTTACTACGATTTGCAAGCGCCTTGGGTTAACGGTTAGAAGTAGTATCGACTGCTGCATTGCCCAACTTGCGATCGAACACCAACTTATTCTAGTTCATAACGATCGCGACTTTGAAACAATTCAGAGAGTGCGATCGCTCAATTGCTTGCGCTTCCGACCTGACAGTTAATGAAAATTAAAAAGTGAAAAACCCGGTTTCTTTGGTTTTCGGGTGGTCAGAAACCGCGTTTTTTTGCGATAATACTGCGTCCTCACTTACCGAAAAAAGATTGACAGATATCCATAAGTAGTTCATTATACCAAGAGGAGAGATATTACCTCAGCTATTTTACTTATGGCTGCTCACGACTCAGAGTAGGGCTTAGCACTTACATCTGTAGCTTGACATCTCTTCACCAGCATTTTGTCACTTAAGTAGGTCAACAAAGTGAAAACTCCCATTCAGAAAATCCTCTTTGGTAGCCCCGGAACCGGTAAAAGCCACAAAATCGATAAGGAAATCATTCCAAATGACTTGGGAATAACAAGTCCAGAGAATGTTATTAAAACAGTTTTTCATCCAGAGTATACCTATGGTGACTTCATGGGAAAACTGGTACCGATTACTATATCGGGAAAGGTGGAATATAACTTTTATGGAGGTCATTTTTTAAAAGCCCTTGCCCAAGCCTATAAAAATATTAAAGATGCCCATGATAAAGATGGTAATAAACAACAAGAACCCAAGAATGTTGCTCTGGTTATTGATGAGATAAATAGGGGTAATTCGTCTGCAATCTTTGGCACAATTTTTCAGCTATTAGATAGGGATGAGAATGGTTGGTCAAATTATGGAATTAATATAACTGACATTGAATTTATAAAGCTTTTGGATCTAATAGGTACAAAGTTTGGATATGATAACAAAGGAAATATAAATGAATATAAACTTTCTCCTCACGACGGAGTTGCTAAACTCGAAACATTACAAAAGAAAATAGACTTTTTGAAATTTGATTTAGTGAATATGATTATTCGTATTCCTCCCAATCTCTCCATCCTAGCTACTATGAACACCTCTGATAATTCTATTTACTTTATGGATAGCGCCTTCAAGCGACGTTGGGATTGGCAATTTGTCAACTGGGATGACACTAAACCTCCTGCTCCAAAATACTGTACAGGAGGCACTTTGGATGAAGATAAATGGAAGAAGCTAATCAAAAACCTTAACGGCTTTATCAAAAGTCATCACACTTCCATTCGGGGAATTGAGGACAAGCAAATTGGGTATTACTTTATCAAACAACCTGTAACTGCTGAACAGATACAAAATAAACTCATGTTCTTCCTCTGGGATAGCGTTTTCAACCGTGACAAAAAACCCCTTGTGGATCTTTTGGAGGTAACAAGAGATGAACTCGTCACTTTCGGTGATTTCACTAAATTGCATAATAAGTTTATTGCCAACATAATGAATTTCAAGGTTTGAATTGGTTTTAAGCCTGTACTTAGAAATAATACCTTCTCTTTTTGGACACTCCATGTTTGATTTTTCAAGCTTTAAGTTGATTAAAAAATCCAATGACTTTTTTGTTGGAATCCGTAAATCTGCTTCAGAAGATGGTTATGAGTTTTGTCTGCCAAATGGCTTTGATAATTTTCCAGATGGTGACTTTAACGAGGTGCGGGATTTATTTTTCCAGATGTATCGCACTTTCCGCAAGTTTGAGAGAGACAATACAGGCACAAACCGATTCAACCTTAACAGACCGGACTTCCAGCAAGACCAAGATCAGACTACCCTTTCTGGTGGCGGAGTCAGTATGCAAACCGAAGATGGGGAAGTTTGTGTACTCTATAGCAAGATTAAAATGATCGAGCGGGTACTGGAAGCCTACGATGACCTTGCTATCAACTCTATCCAAAAGAAAGCCAGACGCAGTGAAGATATTGATTATTCTCAACTTTACAAATACTTAGATCGCGCTATCTACCTTGATAACCATGTAATTTACGTCGAGGCGATGGATTTGCCACGTCCGACGGTGCGCTATGAAAGCACTGATATCGTGAACCTGTATTGTTATATACTCGATGAGATTGTACAGCAGTTGGATGGCGATGTGCCCGATAATATTCAAGCACACAGTCACGATATTCGCTTCCTTGCTCAAGGCTTCCAAGACGGCTACTTGACCAGCAACCAGTCAATTTTTGACAAAGACACTTTTGGCGAAACTATCAGCATTCTTAAAGAAGCGCTGGATAACATAGACAAAAATACTTATTATAAAGATGCTGACTATTGGGGACTTTATGAAGCTATTGAAACATTCCTATACGGTGAAATAAATCCCGCTCAGAATGATGGTGGCTACTGGGGAATAAAAGGGTTTTCTCTCGTCTGGGAGGATATGTGCAACACCTATTTCTTCAAAAAATACCCAGATAAAATCTGCTATGCAGATACCGATATACCTTTGAAAGAGCCTCCCCATCCAGAACCTAATAGGCAAGGTGAAGAACCAAAACGGGTTGGCAACCACCGAGCTAATCATGGAAACAACGGGTACGGTAATAAATGGATTTATAAGACAAAATCTGATATTCGCTATCCTAATAAAGACGATTTCTTTGGATGGAATGAACTCCTTTGTATTGAGTTTGATACTAAAGTTGGAAGGCTGGTCTACTCAAACAGAACGCATGATGAATTAAAAAACCGAGATAGAAGTACGGCAAGGCGCCGATTTCCCCGTCCTGACTTAGTTCTTAAATTTGAAGAAACAAAAAATGGATTTAAACTAAAAATATTGGATTATAAAGATGTACCTCGTGACTTTTATATGAATCCCTCATCGTCGCCAAAATCGAAAAAGAAATACAAAAATGATATCTTCAAGCAGCTTACTTATGAATTTGCTCTCCAGCAAACCCATACTGTTGCAGAGAGTGTATTTTTTATTCCTTGGTATTACACAGCAGAACCTCAGCATAACCCTTTGGGAGAAACTGAACAAAATCCAGAAATGAAAGGAATCAAAATATTTAAGGCTAACTTCTTTATTATCCAAAAGCTCTACCTGGAAAACTCATGAATCAGAAAATAAATATTATAGGAATTTGCCCGGAAACTCCCCTTTTTGAAAGCAGTTATGTTCCTCTAATTTCCTTTAAAAATGAAGAACAAAAAAAAGCTGCTGAGGATTACATAACTAGGGAAGCAAATAATTTTTTTAAGATATTGTTGAAAGCTCAGGAAGTGAAACCACTAGCTTATCCACTACTTATCACAGAATTGGACTTTGAAAAAATTGATATGAGCTATTTTTATGAAAATATCTTCTCCGATTTGGAGCGAAAGCCTGATGGAAAGTTAGAAGCAAAAATAAAATGGGGTATCACTTTTGACCTAAAATGCGCTCCTATTGAGTTAATTTATGTTAGTAGCGAATCTCGTGGCTTTGACCCTAAAATAGCAGAGAAAAATGGTAAGGGTCGCCTACAGCGTCGATATGGCACTATAGACATAAATGGAAAGCCAGTTTTTTACTACATTTACTTTACGCTTCAAGAAATACTGGACGTGATTAAACCATTACCAAACTCTTAAAAGTCAATAGTCCGGACACTTTTTCTATGGCTGAATGGCTTATTCCCTAGGACTTTGAGGCGAGCGTGGATAATTAAATCAATGTCACCTCTACCCCGGACTTGCATTTAATTCGACTTTTTTATGATGCTTGCCCTGTAAGGCTTGTAGTATCGTTCCAAAAACTGTCCGGAGTATTGAAAAGTCATAGCCTTACCAACTCGTGACTACATCCAAAAAGGCAACCGCAATTTAATTAATGGCAGTGCGGTTTGAATATCTTGGTCGCTCGCACTTCACAAAAAAAGTGCGAGCGCCTTTTCACAACTTACTCATTAGAGTTGCTTCTGTTTTTCGGCTTGTTTAGCTTTAGCTTCAGACCATTTTTGGTATTTAGCGGTATTAGCCGAGATAATTTGACACATTTCTCTAGCTTTCTGTTCGGTGTCTCTTGTTAATTCCAAAATTTCTAGCAATTCCTTGTCATCTAGTTCTTTTTGTGTCATTGTAAATTCTCCAAACGGGCTTTAATACTACTAACTCTTATTTTAGTTTCCAGCACTCGACCTAGCTCCATTGCCAAGTCTTCCCCCACCTCTTCTATTCTATCATTTGTCAGGACTTCAACTGCTGAGAGATATTCTATGCGTTCCTGAATCTGTGATTTCGATGTGTTTGCGAAGAATATACAGGTGTTTAAAAATCCCGAAAGCTGAATTACTGTAAAATTGTTTGGAAAGCTCTGTAGGATAGCTCTACAAATATTTAGTCCCTCACCTGCTTCCTGCTCAATTTGAGTTAGTTCCTGCTTTATACGCTCAACTAGAACACTTATTTCTGATGGAATTGACATATGATACTACTTACCATTGATTATAGTATTTGTCAAGAAAAGAAGCGATTTCTGCTTGACAAATAGCGATCGCTCTTCAATGAGACAGAAAGGTCGATCGCACTTCACACAAAAGTTCGTAGGCGATAGCCGAGGCGATAGCCATCGACCTCCGCAATCATTCTTTCCAGTAACGAGTTAAAATCCGCATCACCTCACCCGCTAGAGGGGAAGGTAGAGGCGGGCTCCACTCTCCAACTTGTGCAAAACCCAAAACGTGCAGCAGATTGACGATGCTTTCTACGCCTTTGGGAACCCCGCAAATCAGCAAACGAATCGGTTGTTTACCAGCGGGTACATCGGGAATTTCTTCCCGAAGCAGCTCGGGAACAGACTTTGGCTGTGATATCATGAGTATTCCTCCTGAATATGGGAGTTAAAGCCCCCACCCAACGATTGCAACTCTGAGCGGTGGGGGTTTTGTTTGGTATACACTTCAAGGTATCACGGTATGCACTCCAAGTCAACCCTTGAGGGTGAAATTGATAATGTAGAGGTCAAAAAAAGGTACAATAAGGCAGTAAAAGCACAAATCACAGCCTTGCCAGCAAAACTCCCCAGAATAGTTGTATACCTTCCAGAAGAACTGAAAGCAGACCTAGAGCGGTTAGCTAAATCGCATCATCGACCGGTCTCGAATATGGTACTGACATTAATTCAAGAAGCAGTAGATGAGGCTAAATCTGAGGGGAGAATTCAAAG
>JAUBOH010000398.1:0-6025 GCA_036700145.1 Microcoleus occultus BM001215366 | reverse complement strand
GTTTGGGAGGCAGAATGGGGATTGATGCTACTACGAAGATGCCGCCGGAAACCGAGCACGAATGGGGTAAACCTTTGGAATCAGATCCTGATATGACGGCGATGGTTCAGCGGCGTTGGGCAGAGTATGGTTTGGCTGATTTAAATTTGGGAGAAGTCGATCCGAATCTGTTTGGATATGAAATGAAATAAGGGCAACAGCATTGCCGTGTCCGGCGCTGGAAGGAGGGGAGAGTGAGAATTTCTCCCTTTTTTTCGGAATTTTGATAAACTTAGAGTAATCTTCACTCACTTCAGAGATTTTCAGTATGTTGGAGTGGTTGCTCACGCTTAAAAATGCAAAATGAAAAATTAAAGATGGAGGATACAGCATGACATCGCAACTTCAACAAACTATCAATCTGGCTCGCTCACTTTCATTCACAGAGCAGCTTGAACTCCTAAAAACACTATCCACAATCATTCAACAAACCCATTCTCTAGAAAACAAAATCACGCCCGAAGCAGACACAAACTTTTCAGGAGAAAGCTTTCGCACATCCTGGCGGCAAGCTGTAACCGGACAAACTCTACCCCTTTCTGAACTTTGGGAGGGCACCGACGTTGACTGACACGCCTTTGGTCGAAATTCGGTTGACCCCTGAGTTTCAGCGCAAACTGAGAACCTTAATAAAGAAATATCGCCAAGTCCAAGCCGATCTTCATCCTATCCTTGAGCAGTTGCAATTTGGAGTATTTCTTGGAGATCAAATCCCTGGTATTGGCTCTATGGTTATGAAAGTGCGACTTAAGAATAGCAATATTCAAAAAGGTAAAAGTGGCGGTTATCGCCTGATTTACTGGATTTCATCGCCCGAATTGATTGTTTTATTAGATATTTAATCAAAGTCTGACCAGCAAGATATTGAAGTAGGGGAGATTCGCCAAATTATTAAGGAATTTAGCACGCAATCTGAAGAAACAGAGGTTTAGCTAAATATGTTCCTGAATTAGAAGAGGTTGCGTAACCCACTATTCTGCATTGCGGGGTAATTGCAACTAGCAGCAAAAATGGGAGAATTCTATTATATTCTAAAGTTTGTGCCACAATTGAGGAACGATCGATTAATCCCACTGACTAACAAGCGCAACCCTGTCTGCGCGTCTGCCAGATGTTCTCTAACTACTATAAGGATATTCAACTATTCCGTTTTAATGCTCGAACCAGAGAAGTATATATTTTCGTAAGTGATGAGCTGGAAGTAATCGTATCTAGTAATGGACTTTGGAGGTTTTTGGATGAAACCGAACTTTGATGAAATGAGCAGAACCGAATTAAAAGCTTACGTCTTATCGCATCGGGATGATGATGAAGCAATTCGGGTGTTTTTTGGTCGTCGCAATCCCCCAGATTCAGAAGCGACATGGTACGGGCCGATGTGTACTCCTGAAGGTGTACCCATTGCAGAAAATATTCGCATCGCTGAGGAAGCAATTCGCCAAAAATTCGATCGAGATAGAGACAAACTAATATCTCAAGAGTTAGAGGCAAAGAGTTTTGGTACAATAGAGGAAGGATGGGTTAATTCTAAGGAAAGCAAGATGACTGTAGTTACTCAAACAGAGATTGAACTGTTTCGCCAACAATTATTAAAAGATTATCCTGAAGCATTAGTTGCTCTTGACGTAATCGAGGAGTATGAAGGGAATTTGGCAGATGCGGCTAAAGCAATAGCGATTCGGAATGACATCGAAGGAATTGCGGACTACGGACTCTCTGATTGGTTCTTTGAGATGCTTCAGGAATGTCGTGATTTTATTTGTCAGCCAAAATACGAGAACTTGAGAGAAAACTACTTGCCTGCACTGATACCGCCTTTAGCAGACTGTTTAGCAGGGAGTTTGGGTTGTCTTCCAGGAGTAGCAGCAATCATAGCAGTTCCATTTGCTGCCTACATCAAAGAAGAAGGTATGGAAAAATTCTGTCAGTCTCCAACTTCCCAACCTTAAAGTCCGGTTGCTACGAAAGCAGCCCAGTAATAGGGTTTTTCAAAGGGATATGGTTTGAGCTTTCCTCTCTCTAACAACTCTTTGAATAACTTATTTTTATTGTCATCCAAATGACGTTGAAATTCTGGGCTTTCTACAAGTTTTTTCAATTCTTCACCAGTAAGTGTTCGTAACCATTTTTGGGTTTGGTTCAGCGCAATGGCAACACTTCCCGGCTTTAGTGGTAGAAGCTGTTTGAGATTTTTATAAAATTCAATCATAAACAAATTAGTAGCAGCCTGCTCCACGCTCCAGAGTGTGCTAACAACGCTAGGACTGCCTGCATACAAAAAGGCGCTAAGCAAGCCAACGTACTCATCACTGATGCTGGTGGGGTCGGTAATACCAGTCTCACAAGCTGAAAAGGTGACTAGGCGACATTGATCTAGGTTCAATTTTTCAAAAATTTTGCCTAATGTTAGGTCGGCATCTGCACCTAATTTGTCTTCTGACTCTGCTAAGTGCAAAGCGGATTTCAGGGGAGATCCAAAATCAAAAGAACCGTGACAGCAGAAGTGGAGGCAATGAGGAGAATGCACCTGTTCGTTAATCAGGGCTGCTTCTGTTGCTTCTTTTTCACGGAGAACAATGCTATGGCCTGATTCAAAGTGTTGGCAAATCTTTTCGAGTTGAATTTCAGTGCCAGTCAAAATCGGAAGATCTGTTCGAGTAGGGTTTTGGATAGCTAATATGCGGGTGAATTCGTGTCGGTGCTGCTCTCTTTTTTGTGCTAGTTGTAGCAGTTGGCAACTGGGAGCATAACCTACGCCTCTTGGGAAGCGATCACACAGAAAATTACCGTTAGCCAAGGGTAGTGCATGAAGGGGAAATAGGTGGAGGAAGCGATGGGGAATCAGGATGAGGCGATCGCAAGTGTCTGGCACTAGCTTGATAGTGTCCTCCAGATGCAGAATCTCAGCGAGACGACTGAGGCGAGAGGCTAGACTATTTATCCACTGGGTTTTTATTCTCCGACCATATGCCTCCAGATACTCGTTAGCCCAATCTATCAAGTTGTTCAGATCATCGCCTGATGTGGGCAAGTTCAACCGTTGGAGGGTATGGCGGGTGATGATAAAAGTCTCGAAGCCTGCACTGGTGATATACCACTGGATAATCGTGGTGTGGTCATCAAGGGTTTCTTGGAATCTCTCAAAATTGAAGCCATAGCCTATAGGCAGGTAGCGGTCTTGCAATTGATTGCGCTGTTTTCGCAACTGCTGGAGATGTTGTGCTAGGGCAGTTGGGTTATCGGCTATGGCTGTTTGGAGTTGGTACTGACCGCTAGAAATTTCGTCTCGGAGTTGTTCTAATTGACTGACAATTTCTGGGGGGAAGATAGTATTGGTGTCGCGGGTAAATATTAGCTCTACTAAGTTGCGGGTTTTGCTGCGATCGGCGTATTCCAGCGCTTCTGTGTACTTGCTCAGTTCCACGCACACTTCTACCATGCGTTGATAGAGTTCGTTCCATCGTTCAGCCAGTCTTTGTTTATCTTCTTGTGAGCCAGAGCCAGAGACTATTTCACCACGCAGCGATTCTACCGTGTCAATAGCAGCAGCAAAGACACTACAGGCTTTGAGGAACTGCTTGTCATTTTGATAAGCGAAGCCAAGATTGGCTTTAGTTACTGCATGATCTTCAGGGAAGGCTTCGCAGGTGCGTACTTCCAACGCTGCTGAGAAAAAGCGCATTGCCACTTCTAAATTTTCTTTCCGTTCCCCCCAGAAGCGGTCAAGGTAAGCATGGCCCAGAGCATTTTGGGTTTCTGCCCAGTTATAGGGGAAATTATCTTGGGTGCGTACTTCCAACGCAGCTAAGTAATAGCGGATTGCCACTTCCAAGTTCTCCGCCATCTCCCCATGAATACGGTTACGGTAAGCACCACCCAGATTATGTTGGCTCCTAGCCCACTCGTAAGGAAAACCTTCTTGGCTGTACACCTCCAATGTTGCTGAATAACAGCGGATTGCAGCTTCCAAATTCTCTACCTGTTCTTTCTGAATGCGGTTACGATACGCCACGCCCAGATTGTTTTGGGTCATAGCCCAGTCATAAGGAAAGGTTTGGCGTGTATATACTTTCAATGCAGCTAAGTAACACCTGATTGCAGTTTCCCAGTTCTCCGCCTGTTTTCCCCGAATGTGATCGCCGTAGGCATTGCCCAAATTGTTTTGAGTGCTAGCCCATTGTTCGGGTAAGGCTTCGCAGGTACGTACCTCCAACGCAGCTAAGTAACACCTGATAGCCGCTTCCAAATTTTCTGCCCTCTCCCCCCAAAGGCGTTGACTGTAGGCATTACCCAGATTATTTTGGAGCGTTGCCCATTGTTCGGCGAAAGCTTTAGAAGTGTGTACCTTTAACGCAGCTAAGTAACAGCGAATGGCTACCTCCAAATTTTCTGCTCTCTCTCCCCGGATGCGATCGAGATACACACCGCCCAAATTGTTTTGAGTTTCCGCCCAGCTTTGACAAAAATCTTCTTGAGTGCGTACCTCTAACGCAGCTAAGTAACAGCAAATGGCTGCTTCCAAATTTTCTGCCCTCTCTTCCCGGATGCGCTTATAATAGGCAGCACCCAGATTATTTTGGAGGGTTGCCCATAATTGAGGGGAGTCTTGGCGGTTGAATATCTCCAACGCATCTAAGAAAAAGCGCATTGCCACTTCTAAATTTTCTGCTTTCTCCCCCTGGATGCGGTAAAGGTAGGCACTGCCCAAATTATTTTGCAGCCTTGCCCATTTTTTGGGAAAGGATTCGCGGGTAAAGACTGTGGCAGCAACCTCGCAACCTGTAATGGCAATTTCTACATTAATAGCAGGGTTGCCCAATGGAAACTGCCGAATCAGCTTGCTGAATTCGCCAATAACTTCTGCGGTGCGTAGTGCTGGCTTTGGCTCCAATTCCGGCAGGGTAGCTGTTGCCCAGCTTCGCAACACAGTAGTAGCAAAGTTATCATCAAGTAGTTCTAGGTTCGCTTGCAGCAGCGAGTATACTGCTTGCGGATCACCGTTGCTTTCGAGGGTTGCGCGTAATACCTGCTTCAGAAACGAGAGTTGGGATTCTGGATTTGGGGGTGGGGAAGAAGTGGGGGCTGATGATGACAATTCCATTGCCTCAGCAAGCTGACGGGAAAGATTGATTAAAAAATTAGCGGTGTTACGCTCGCCCTTTTCTTCCAACACATCTGCTACCTGTGTGATCGCCTCTACGAACCCCGCATCAACTAACTCTAAATTAGCATTCAAAATCCGCTCTTCCTCACCACTGTGACAATTCAGCAGCCCATTAATCAGATTGAGATAAGCTTCGAGGCGTTCTTCATTCATAGGGCAAGGTAACGATCGCCAAATAGCTGTATTGTAGCTCAACTAAAAAAATAAGTTATCGCAAACGATAAAAGCGATCGCCCCTATTTTTCCAAAACCTCAACCAAATCTTCCACCATCACATCGAAGACTTCAGCAAGTTTCTGCAAAGCCGTATAGTCCACCGTTGCCAGTTTGGGAGCTTGCGCGTAATTTTTGACCGTACTGTACGGAATACCCGTTCTGTCAGAAACTTCTTTCAGCGTCCATCCCTTCTCCTCAGAGAATTCTCGAACTCGCAATCGAATTAACCCCATTTTACCGCTGACAAATCAGTTTACTGTTCCAATATCTCAACTAAATCCTCGATCGCAATCTCAAACGCACGGGCCATCTTGTCCAAAGCTGTGTAATCTACTGTTGCCATACCTTGAGAATTGGCATAGGTAATAATCGTGGTATATGGAATACCTGTTCTTTTGGAGACTTCTGTTAGATTCCAACCCTTCTCTTGAGCAAATTCCCGAACTCGCAGCCTAATTCGTCCCATTACCTCTTGACAACACTCGAGTATTCGTGTTGAATATAAATCATAGACAAGCGATCGCCCTCGGACCTGAGAAATCTAGAGCGATCGCCTTTCATTCACCACCCACAAAAGTGGGAAGGATTTTCCTATGATACCAAAAC
>JAUBOH010000397.1:0-6033 GCA_036700145.1 Microcoleus occultus BM001215366 | reverse complement strand
AGCTTACAGATTATGTCGGTACTGCCTCCGATGCCGTAGATTTCCTTGAGGGCTGCATTGACACTGCGAACCGCAATCCCTACACGGTTTTTCTGAAGTACCGCACAGGCTGTGTCAACCATTTCACGGCTAATGCCTGTGTATTGTTGAGGGCGATCGAACTCAAATCCTGTGAGGTCGAGCGTTTGAAAGGTTGTCGGTAATTTAGTCATGTTTTTGGCTCTCTGGTTTTTGCACAAATTCCGGTTCTTCTTTCCTCAATTGCGTCTAGGGAATCCAAAGCCATTTCTTTCAAATAGTTCTCGATCGTCCCGCAACCGCTGTCGTTTGCGATGTAACGCAATTCCCTCCAAACAAAAGCCTCCAAAGTTATTGTTCGTCTAACTTTTCTGTGTCTCAATTTGTCTGCAATACAAGGCAATTTTTGACAAAGAATCTCCGCACTTCCTGATGAAGCAATGTTGTGTTTGACCATTTTTTAATGCCTGAAGACTTGAATTACGCAAGCCTTGTAGTACAGCCCTAGCAGATCGTTGATTACTGAGGCTGCTGGTTCTCAGAGGTTTGGGCTGTTTTGCTTAGCTTGTTTCACAAGGATAACACAAAAGAACATTGGTGTTCGTTTTACCTAACAGACTTTCATTGCGTCGCCAAGTAACTGAACGTTTTTCTTAGGGCTAGTTGCCAAAACTAAGTCGTAAAGGTTGCATCGGAGAAGCAGGCACATTTCCAATGTCTCTCTAGGTGTCAGCCTAGGCTCAAACTTTCCGTTATTCCATTCCCTAATGCTTTTGGGAGTAATCTTGCGCTCACTTCCAATCTCAACAAATCTTCTGGTTAAAATTTCGGCAAACTCTTTTTGGCTGAAACCCGCTCTCTGATAGAGATTCATAAAACTATGCTCATCTAGTTTTTTTTTCATGTGCGTCAATAACGCACACCGATGTTCTATACTCATGATAGCGCACATCAGTGTTCGCTTCTCCTATAAATAACCTAGCGATCGAAGTCGAATTACGGCCCGACTTCGATCGCCATCCCTATTCTCGCAACCTTCTCAGCAAATTCACCCATCAAAGGAATCCCGAACGCAAAACCCACCTTAAAAACATCAAGTTTCCTTTGCGATTACCAGCTTTGCTCAATAAAAAAGCTTGATTATCCAAGCGGATATTGGGAACAGACAAGCTGCAACCACGAAAAACCGTCCTAAAAAACCCCAGTACGGAGTCTCAAAAATGACAAAAGGATGGTGCCGCACCAACTACCACAGAGACGGCAAGCGTCGCTACGGGAGTTTAACCGACGGACTGTGTACCGAATGCAGTCTGTCAGTCACGGGTAAAGAAGCCGACAAAATTACCAGGCTCCAAGAAAAAATCAACGACTTGGAGGCTGAACGCGATTTGCTCAATTCAGAAATCCATCGCCTGCGCCAGAAACTGCAAACCCTCATCAAATCAATAGAAAAATCTAAAGTCACAAAACCATGAAAATCGATCGCACACTAGCCACTCGACACCTCGAATACTTGGGCTACAAACCAGGTGCCAACGTTTACCTCAGATTCTTCTACCACAGTTCAGATACCAGAAAAGATGGCGATGAAAAATTGGGAATCCCAAAAGACAAAGGAAGAAAACTCTCCGACCTCAACTGGGAACAAATAGAAAAATACCAGTCAGACGGGCGTGGAGTCTACGTCGTCGTCAACGGTGTCCGCGGCGGACACACCGACGCGGACATTAAGAATTGTTGCGCCATCTTCTGCGAATGGGACGACATCCCGATCGCCGAACAGTTCGAGAAATGGAGCGAGTTAGGGTTTGTCGAACCCACGTTCACAGTATTTAGCGGCGACAAATCCATGCAGCCGTACTGGGTTTTCGATGAGCCGATCGCAGTTGAACAGTGGCGGGAACTGCAAAATCTGTTGATTGAGGTGATGAAAGCCGACAAGAGCAACAAAAATCCCAGCCGTGTGTTTCGCCTTGCCGGGGGATGGCACGTCAAACCAGATCGAGAACCCGCCAAAACTGAAATTGTTGGAGAGTGCGAAATTAAATACAGCTACAGTGATTTGCGCGATCGACTAATCAATTTACTACCAAAGTCCGCTGGCACTAAAACTAATCAGGCTGCTGCAAAAGCAATTTCAGATTCAGCAGCTTTGGATTTTAACTCTGACCTTAAATACAAGGAAATTAAAATCCCAGTGCCGACCGCAGTGCCCCTGACTTGCGCTTTGGGCAAATCTGAAAAATCTCTGAGTGGAGTTGCGATTCTTCGCAATACCTCAATGTTTGCTCTTGCCAAAGATTTAATCGGAGTTCAGGGAGAATTTCAGCGACTCGGACAAACCACCCATGAAGATGCCTACACATTATTTATAGATGCCTGTCGCTTTTGTTCCCAGGGCGGTGGCTGGGGGGAGGGAGAATGGGAAAGCATTTGGGAAGGAGCCATGAAATCCAATCCGATAGCCAGCATCACCCATCACATCACTGATGGTGTAGAGAATTGCATTAGAGGTTATTACTGGCGGTATTTGAAATCCGAGGCTCAGCTACAAAAAAATCAAGCTGAGATTTCTCCGGGGTTAGAAGGGGAAAAAATCTCAGTCATGCCAGTTAATAAGGCACTTGAATCAGACGACAAACTGATTCAAGATTACAACAAAATAGCCTCTTTTTTCCGCAATCGCATCCGCCTGAATAAATTAAGTAAACGAATTGAAATCGACAACCAACCAGTATCGATCGATCGAGCCAAAATCCAGTTAGCTGTCCGTCACGGAATCCTGGTTAAATCTTGCAAAGAAGACGTTTTGGATATCATTACAGAGCTAGCCGAACAGAATCAATACTCGCCGATCGAAAACTATCTATCATCTCTACCAACTTCTGCTGACACTTCAATTCTCGACAACCTTGCCGAGAGATACTTCGGCGTTAGTTCGGCAATTTACCAAACCTTTGTTCGCAAAACTCTCATCGGCGCAGTTGCGCGCGCGCTGTCACCGGGATGCAAACTTGACACAGCTTTAATACTTCAAGGCAAGCAGGGTTACAAAAAATCCACGTTCTTCAAAATTCTCGCCGGTGAATATTTCGATGACTCGCTCGGTGCAGTCAGCGACAAAGATGAACGACTCAAACTGCATCGGGCTTGGTTTGTCGAATGGAGCGAACTAGAGAGTATTTTTAAGCGGCGCGATGTCAGCAACACCAAAGCTTTTTTATCGAGTTCGATCGACGCTGTGCGACCGCCGTACTGCCGGGACACCCAAGATTTCCCCCGTGCCAGCATCATCGTTGCGACAACCAACAAAGACGAGTTTTTGAGTGACGAAACCGGCAATCGTCGCTTCTGGATTATCCCTGTTCAGAAACGGATCGATATCAAACTTTTAGCTAAAGAACGAGACGCCATCTGGGCTGCTGCTGTTGCTGCTTATAAGGCTGGGGAAACTTGGTGGCTAGAGTACGACGAAGAGTTAACAGCCGAAACTATAGCCCAAGAATTTCAGACAACAGACCCCTGGCTAGAGCCGATCGTCAGCTTCACACAGCACCGGGAATGGGTACTTTTGGGCGATCTTCTCGATCACCTTCAAGTCGATTTGAGCCGGCAAGAGCGAGCGCACCAGATGCGAGTCACCGGCATTTTGAAAGTTCTCGGCTGGTCGAAAAATTACCGCACTCTTGGCGGTAAAAAATGCCGGGTTTGGGAAAAACAAAACCCAGAACAACCACCTGAAACTGAAAAAACAACCTCAAATTCCGAGGTTGACACTGGAGTTGTTCCACCTGAAACGCCCACACCGTCAGGTGTTGAAAACCAGACTCAGCAGGTGGAACATCAAGAACTACCATTAATACCAAAAAAAGTTATTTCTTCTAAAACAGACAATGGTGTAACAAAAAGACACACAGAGGACATAGAGAAATCCGAAAGTTTTAGTGATTTTAGAGTGCAGGTTGTTCCAGTGCTAGAGTCCCTGTCACCACAAGGGTTTGAGTCGGAACAACCTCATAATTCCGAGGTCGATCCGACCGAACAAATCTTTGACGACGAGCAAGAAATTGCAGAGCTTGTTGGATTTATTCGTGCAGCCATAGCCGAGGGCGATCGCGAATTTGCCAAAAATATTCAAGGCATCATCACAGCCTGTTGCGCGAGTAGTGCTGTCGATCGCAAGCAAGTATGGGCTGCACTGACACTCCTCGAACAAACTGCATTAACGGCATTGCTCAAACCCGCATCCGAACCTGCAGCCGAACCCGAAATCACACCTGAATCTTGCCCGCCTGTCGAACTAATCGATCCGATTGATGCCGAAAAAATCCGAGACATTGCTCAAATCTGGTGGGATGAATTTTACCCAGAACTTACTCAAAGCTTGATTGTTCAAATGTTTGGGTGGCAGTCACCGGGTACTAAATACACGAGAGAAATTATCAATCAGTGGCTGGAAACAGAGGATGAGTTAGTGCGCGATCGAATCACTCAGTTATTCACTCTCAAAAACAATCGTCAGTAACATGAAAATTGAAATACACCTGACATTTGAACAGCAATTCAAACTCAAAGTCTATCAAGAGCAAATCAAGCTAATTTCTGTTGAAGAATCGCGCATCTTACTCGCCGAAATGATGCGTCAAAACATGATTAAAGACAACGTAATCAAAAACCTACTCAACAACCCCAAATGAGCAATTTCTGTGATGCTAACGAAGCTGGTAAAATTCTGTGTTGCAGCGATCGAACTCTGATCCGGTACAGACAACAGAACAAACTTTTAGAGGGCATTCACTGGGGCAGAAATCCCAGCGGAAAGGTGCTTTATAACTCTGATTTGCTTTTTTCACTGATTAATTGCGGTGGCGATGTTACTCACCCTGACCATCAGAAATTTATTGAAAGAATTCTATGCGATCGACCTGAGAATCAGCCGTTGAAACCGGGTCGAAAGCAGGCAATACATCTGGCAGTTGTGGCGGGTTGACAAGTCCGGCATAGTTTTCGTAGAGGGTGCGGACATCATGCCCAGTAAGTGCTGCGATCGCCACTGGATTCATCCCAGATTCTAACCCGTGCGAAATCAAAGTATGCCGCGTGGTGTACGGTCGCCGATAATCTATTCCAAGTTCTGCCAAAGCTGGCTTCCAATAGCGGTTGCAAAAGTTTTTGGCGTCGATCGCGAATCCTTCAGAGCTGGTGAAAATTAAATCATCCAGCCTAAAATCTGCTGAACGCCTGCTCAGTAATAGTTGTTGCAGTCGCGGAGTTAGCGGCACCGTGCGGGCTTTGTTAGTTTTGGTGGACTTTCGATCGCCATTACTCAGACTTTCCCCAATCCAGACGCGATCGCACGTTTGGGAACAATGCCGCCACAACAGTGCTGCTGCTTCACCTGTTCTCAACCCAACACCAAATTTAAACTCCACATAGTCCGCGTAGTTAGTGAAGTTAGGGTCTGAGCGGAATTTGTGGACGATCGAACTAATCTCAGCCAGGGTGAACGGCTGCGGGCGCTGTTTTGGCGGCACCGTCGTTTTGATGTCCGTCCAAGGATTTCCAGTGACTAGCTTCTTTTTTAGCGCCCACTCCCAACAAGCGTTCATCATCACAACCCGTTCGCGCACGGTAACAGGCTCAAGTTTTTGTGCCAAATAATCCCGGAAACTCTCAGCAACACTTTCAGTAACAGCGATGGCGTTTTTGTTTCTGAAAAACGTTTCTATGTGTTTTTGTAGTCCAGCGTACTTGGTAAGAGTGCCGATTCTTATTGTGCGTTTTTTGTGTTCGGTGAATCGATCGAACAATTCAGTAACAGAAATGGATTCTTGTTTTTGGGGTTTGTACTTTACCAGTGATGGATCGAAGTTGTTAGAGGCGATATCGAGCTCGATCTGAGTAGCTTTAATTTCGGCTGCTTTCCGATTGACGGAGGTGTCTGGTAGACCGATGTAGAGCCAGAAGCGCTTGCCTTGCCACGACCACGCCAACCGGAGTCGATCCTTGAAAACT
>JAUBOH010000396.1:0-6054 GCA_036700145.1 Microcoleus occultus BM001215366 | reverse complement strand
ATGACGTAAGTGATAATTTTGGGTTCCCGCCGCCAATGGCTGAAAAACATTTTATTTTGTGCGTCCAAAATGTGCCAGAGGGAAAAACCAGAGCTCGCTTGAGCAAACTCATTGAAAGAGGGAGACATCAATGAACACTTTTTGCAGAAGAATTCGTATTCGATCGGAAGCGAGCTCCCCGATAGCTCCTACACAAGTAGTTACTTTTGTCAACTTTCTTGTTAAGAAAGATGTTTATAAAGCATAGCTTCGATCGGGGGATGCGAGGGGGATCTAGACTCAGGTAAAAGCGATATTTATCAAGGTTTTCAGACTTAAGTTGACACTAATAGGCACGGTGCGGTGTCCCTACGGCATTCGCTCTTGAGCTTGGACGATTATCCGCCGGGCGATCGCTCTCCCGGCGGGATTTTGCGTTGCAGCGGGCTTTACACAGCCGATCGCATTACAACATCACCAAAACTAATCATTTTCCTCAGTAGGTGCGTTGGGAACTTGCGTATCTATGTAAGCCTGAGTCACGTCAGGAACAAACCAATTCGCATCCCCGGGCTTGAAAACTTTAGCAGTAGGAACGTTGAATTCAACAGCCGCCGTATCGGGATTAGCTGTCGCTACAAATTGAGTTCCGTCAACTATCTTAACAGCTACACCGCCGGTCAATGCTTGTGCAAGTTTATCGCCCACACTTAAATCGGTTGCTTTGACATCGCTGGGCAGATAAATTCCATCGCAATCCCATTTATGTTCAGTTGTTTCGCCGGCACCCAGGAAATAAAGAGCATTCTCGTAATCAGAAGCTGCTTTTTTGCGTTTTGGGCCGTAAACAGCCAGCGTTTTTCCTGTATCGTTGCGGCACTGACCCCAGTTCTTACCCGTTTCTAAAGTGTATTTTTGAAACTCCAACTGAGCGATTTTTTTCTGAAGTTCCTCCGGCGTGTAACTCTCATTTTGTTCGGTTGAATTTTTCGCCGCTAACAGAGTGTTAAGAGTTTGACTCACCTCTATGTAGTCGGGATTGTTCGTGTATTTAGGCTTGTCTGACTCAGCCCAAGAGGCGGGAGCAAAAACTAAATTTGCCGCAATGACTAAGACCACTAAAACCAGTTTCAAGAATCTCACAATTTTTGTCCTTTGGTAGGTGCTTTGGTGTTTTCTAAATTCCCTTTTTATGGGAATTTTAATACAGCGGTTTTCAGTTGAGTGAAGCAGTGCCGTGTCCCTGTAGGTAGGGACACGGCACTGCCGTCTCCCTACTGTATTTCGTCCGCTATAAAACTGCTATATTCAGGCTAACAGCCCGGTATTTTTACATTTTATATTATCATTTATCTGACTATTGTAAAGTTAATTTGCATAATTTTTAACAATATTTGCACAGCAAATTATTTCACAATTTCATAGAAAACATCTATCTTGAGGGGTATAGTGGCAGCAGGCGATAAGTACCGCTGTCTATCAGAATGAAGATTCCCAAACCAATCAAAACGAAAGGGACAACAGCCTTGGTATAGCGAGTCAAAATACGGGCGATCGCATGAAGGCGAGTCAACCGGTAAGCGACATAAGACCAAACACCTACCATCACCGAGAAAACCGCCAAAATCACCACCAAGCTAGGCAAATCGCTGCTAGCAAACAGCGGCAAATAAATGCCGATGTTGTCTCCGCCGTTGGCTACAGTAACAGCAGCCACATTCAAAGTTTGGGGGTTGAACAGATTTGCTAGTTTTGACACAGATGAATTAGATCCGCGATTAAATTCACCCGATACTGCTTGTACTTCATTGTCATCATTTTCTTTTTTGACTAAATGACTGATGCCGATCGCGATCGGAACCAAACCCAGCAAACCGATAATAGCTTTCGGCACAATTAAGCCGCCAAAAAAACCGGGCAAACTGGCAGCGACGAGGGCTGCAAATCCGAGGTACTTACCGACAAAGATATGCCGGGGGCGGAAAGTATCATTTACCTGGGCGAAGAACAGCATCGAAATCACCAGATCGTCGATATTGGTTGCTGCAAAAGATGTAATCCCGGCAATAATCGCTGCTGCAATCCAACTCATGTGCTGTCCCTTCAACTTTCCTAAACTTCCGGTTCGCTGGCGTTACTTCTGCTCATAGTTATCAAACAGAAACAGCAACCAACTAAAGATATTATACTTAAAGTTGGACTTGCCAACGTGCCGCTTTTCACTAGAATCGCAAATCCCAATCCGATCAAGACAAAAGGCACAAGCTGATTGCCGTAGCGAGTCAGAGAATCGGCGATCGCCCGCATCTGAATTAACCGATAAGCAGCATAGCACCAAACGCCAACCAGCGAGAAGAATACAGCGAGAACCACCGCCAGACTTTCTAAAGTATTGCTAGCAAACAGTGGCACATAGATCCCGATATTGTCGCCTCCATTTGCCACCGTCACCGCTGCAACGCTGCAAGTTTGAGGGGAGAGAAAACTGCTAAAAAAAGAGTTCTCAGATTGTCCTAATTCTGCCTCACCTTCCGAATCGTCAGTTTCTGGGTTCAGCAAGCGGCTAAGCCCGATCGCAATTGGCAGCAAACCCAGCATTCCAATCCAATCTGGCGGAAAGATCAAGCGGCCAAAAAACCCGGGAAGGCTAGCTAAAACCAGTGCAGTAAAACCCAGATACTGACCGAAGACGATATGCCGGCGCCGAAATACTGCATTCACCTGCGAGAAAAACAGCAGCAGAATCAGAATATCGTCAAGATTCGTAGCCGTAAAAGCTGTCATACCCGTGGAAATTGCTGTTAGTAATTCATTCATTTCTGTGTCTCGTTAATTTTTGCGATCTTTGCGGTTGCTCCCGCAGTCCGGCAGGGGTTAAAACCCCCGCCTCAAAGCTCAAGTCCTCTAAAGAGGACTGAAGAAATTGTTAGCCATCTGCTGAAGAAATTGTTAGCCATCTGCCGAATAAATTATCAGTCATCTTTAGTCCTCTTCAGAGGACTTTAGCTATGAGGCAGGGGTTGAAACCCCTGCCGGACTGCCGGACTGCCGGACTGAGGGAAAGAGCGTGGGAAATTGACACCTACAAGCACCCGCCTTGCAACTAATCAAAACCGTTGTTGTCGATCGATACTGCCTTCAATCGAACACCGCCGTAAATTGCATTTTCTTCCTCGAAATTGGCGTGAATTGCGTCAATACCCTGCTCCATCGATCCCGCAAGTTCAGGAGAGCGCAGCCGCTGCAAGACAAACCATCCGCAAGTAGCAACCAAGTACATCAAGAACAAGTAAGGAAACGCATCGTAAGGAGCTTCTGGAGGTGGGAACATCGTGCTACCGGGAATGCCGACACTGCCCACAATCGGAATCATCATAAATGCGATCGCCACAACCGAAAACGCTACATCCCGCACGCGCAATTTACCAATTTTGTGCAGGTACACCGGAGCCGCGATCGAAATCAAGACGTACACAGTTAAAAATCCGTAGCTGCAAATTGCTCCCAAATAACCCATACAATCGAACAGTTTGATGTGAAACAAAGACATCGCCGCCGGAACCATAAATGTCAGAAACGTACACATCGTAACTGCAACGTAAGGCGTTTTGTTAGACGAATGCGCCCTACCTAATGAAGAGTGAAATAAACCGTGGCGCGCCATCATAAAGAAGATTCTAGCCGCCGGATTGATGCTGCCGAGAACGCAAGCAAAGAAGCTCAATAAAGCACCAACACCAACCAACTCACCCAGCCAACCCATGCCTATTTGTTGCGACAGAAAATTCAGAGGTTCTTCATTAGTAGTAATTGACTGTCCGGTGCCGCTAAAACCCAACACCTCAATATAAGTCATCATAATGAAGAATAGACCTGCCATTGCAGCGCTACCCATGACAGATCGGGGGATATTTTTTAAGGGTTTTTTTGCTTCGTCGCCCAGAGATGTAGCGCTTTCAAAACCTGAGAAACCAAACATTACTAATACAAGTCCCGTCGCTATGCTGCCAGGAGTTACGCCTTCCAAACTCAGTTGCGACATATCTAAGGCAAAACCTTTGTGCGCCCAAATCATGATTCCTAAAACTGAAATCATGGCAATCGAAATTCCCTCCAGCCACAGCATCGCCATAGCTGAAAGCTGGATATCTTTATAACCTGCATACCAAGCAACGCCGGCGCCGATCGCCAATAGCGTAATCGGCGACGGATGGATACCCAAATGACCGATAAAAGTAGCGCTAAAGTTGGCAAAACCGCACAAAACGGCCATCGCAGTAAATAAATAAGCCAGCACCAAACTCCAGCCGCAAATCACGCCGGCAGTCGGGCCGAGACCTTTGACAATATAAGAATAAAGCGAACCGGGAGAAGCCGATCGGCTGGCAAATTGGTTGATATTGATGCTGACAAATACTACGCCGATCAAGCCGATTAGGAAACTCAGCCAAGTTCCGTTCCCTGAAAGAGCAACGATTAAGCCTATATTAGATGCTGGTATAGTTGTAGGTGCTATGACGGCAAAGGATTGAGCTAAAACTTCTCCAAAGGAAAGGCAGTTTGGCTTTAAGCCGTGGGCACTCCGATTTATTTGCGTTGTCGCGGTCATTCATACTCTCCGTTATTTGTCAAGTCAAGGCGATCGGCTTGAACTTATTGTTTTTGTCTTTAGCATTGGGCCCACTGCCAAAGACTTGACTTTACTTTAAGCTGTATCGTGGATAAAATCAAATGTTGTTTTTGATTGAATTAATAAATACAAGTGATGAAGTGCTGTCTAGGGAAAAACCTTTGCTATCCAAAAGACATCAGTTCCAAAGGCTGAAAGCATTGATGCTATTACAAAAATTGAAATAACGGTTGCCGACAGTCCTTTTGGGGATTTTCAACCTGTACAATGTAAGCGATCGAGTTATTGCCGGTCAAAGTTTAGCGGCAATATATTTCAGGTTCAAAAATTTAACTGTATTTGGCATAATAGTACCCAAGAATGGCCGGAATGACCCTTGACCAACTGCGAGTTTTTCTAGCTGTAGCCGAACACCTGCACTTCAGCCGTGCGGCGGAGGAACTTTACATCACTCAACCCGCTGTCAGCGCCGCCATCCAAAACTTAGAGGAGCAATACGGAGTAAAATTGTTTCACCGGATCGGCCGCCGCATCGAAATCACAGAAGCTGGGAAGTTGCTGCAAATCGAAACGCAAAAAATTATCGACCAAGTTGCTTTGACTGAGAGAGGATTGCGAGAATTAAACGACTTGCAGCGAGGAGATTTTAATTTGGGTTCGAGTCTGACAATTGGCAACTACTGGTTGCCAGAAAAACTTTGCTATTTTAAACAAAAGTACCCCGGTATTACCGTGAATTGCACCCTCGCCAATGCAGATGAGATTTGCACGGGGACGGCGACAGGAATTTTTGATTTAGGTTTGGTGACGGGAGACATTAAACCCGCGCTTCAGATTAGTCTAGAAGCAGAAGTTGTAGGTAGCGAGCGCTTGCTGATTGTGGTTGGCAAATCCCACCCTTGGTTTGAGCGAGTCGAAATTAGTTTAACTGAAATTGCGACAA
Organism: Microcoleus occultus BM001215366; assembly: GCA_036700145.1. Lineage (GTDB taxonomy): Bacteria > Cyanobacteriota > Cyanobacteriia > Cyanobacteriales > Microcoleaceae > Microcoleus. The sequence continues at coordinate 502 of JAUBOH010000396.1, read as the reverse complement.
CGGATTGGGTGATGCGAGAACCAGGTTCTGGAGCTCAGCAAATGTTTGAACAAGCTTTGCAAAGTTGGGGGATAAATCCTAGTGAATTGAATGTCATTTTAGTTTTGAACAGTAGCGAAATGGTAAAGGCAGTGGTTGAAAGTGGCGCTGGTGCAGCCGCTATTCCTGAATTAATGGTAAAAAAAGAACTACAGTTGGCGACACTGCGATCGCTTCAAATTGTAGATTTTAGAGAAAATTCTCAGCCGACTCTGGAAATAGTTCAACCAGTTTTAAAACTGAAGCACAGGCAACGTTTTCAAACTGCAATTAGTAAAGCCTTTGAACAGATATTAACTGAATTTGCTAGTAATTGGTAAGATCCCCGTAGGGACACTCCAAGAGCCCATAGGTGTCAACTTAAGCTGTCAGTCCGGCAAATCCTCCCGCCTACCCGCCAGTCCGCCAGGGGTTGAAACCCCTGTCTAATAGCTAAAGTCCTCGCTATGAGGACTAATGAGTT
>JAUBOH010000395.1:0-6060 GCA_036700145.1 Microcoleus occultus BM001215366 | reverse complement strand
GGGGGGACAAGACTCTTCTCAAAGTCCCCCTTCTTAAGGGGGATTTAGGGGGATCTAGACTCAGAGAAAAGCGATATTTCTCAAGGATTTCATGCTTAATTTGACACCTATGGGCTTTTGGAGTGTCCGCAATCCCCGTAGGGAAACGGCACTGCCGTGTCCAAAATCCCCCCCCGCAAGGAAACGGCAATGCCGTTTCCCTACAGATGCTTTTCATAATTGGTATCACATCGGAATACTAATTATAAACTCTGTTCCACCTTCATGGGATGACAAACACTCCAAAGTCCCTCCATGTTTTTCAGTTACTATCTGATGGCAAATAGACAGTCCCAATCCCGTACCTTTACCTTCTGCTTTCGTTGTAAAAAATGGCGTAAACAATTTTTTTCTGACTGATTCCGGCATTCCCAGCCCGCTGTCAGCAATCCGAATCACAATCGTGTCAATTGTTTGCGGTTGTTTGTGGCAAGCACCCACCGTAGAAATTGTAATTGTATTGGGATTTTTTTCAATTTCTGCGTAAGTTTTGCCCGCGTTGGATTCTTCCAAAGCATCGATCGCATTAGCAATCAAATTCATAAATACTTGATTAATTTGTCCCGGATGGCAGCTTAATATTGGTAAATCATCGTAATGTTTGATAATTTTAATTGCCGGTCTGTTATGCTTAGCCTTGAGCCGATGAGACAAAATCATTAAAGTAGTTTCCAAGCCTTCGTGGATGTCAACTGCTCTTTTTTCCAGACTGTCGGTGCGGGAATAGTTGCGTAGAGACTGCATAATGTCGCGGATGCGATCGATCCCCATTTTCATTGATGCCGTAGTTTTGGGCAAGTCTGCTAACAGATATTCTAGCTCGATCGATTCAATTTCCTCTTCAATTTCTGAGCCCGGTTCGGGAAACTTTTCTTGATAAATATTCACCAACTTAATTAGATCACCAATATATTCTTGAACGTGGTGCAAGTTCCCAGAAATAAAGCTAATAGGATTGTTAACTTCATGAGCAACTCCAGCCACCAGTTGTCCGAGTTGCGAAATTTTTTCAGTTTGAACTAATTGTGCTTGAGTTTGTTGCAGTTCGATCAGTATGGATTCTAAATTTTCAGCTTTTTCTCTCAGTTGAGCTTCCGATGTTTTTAGAGCTTGTTCCGCTGCTTTGCGCTGGCTGATATCGCGAATGATTGACAAAGCATGGGGTTTCCCTCTGTATTCAAAAAACTTTGCTTTTACCTCAATATCGAATTCTGTACCGTCTTTTCGCCGCACCACAGTTTGGCAATAAAATTCTTGGCGCGAGCTGACAGTTGCCATAAACTCGTCGAACAGATATAGGTGATCGGGATGCAGGATATTTAACGGATTTAAGCTCAAAAATTCCTCCACAGAATAACCGTACATTTCGCAGACTACGGGATTTACTGCAACGAATTTTCCTGTTTCCAAATCTGTTAAGCTAAGTCCGTCTGCGACACTCTCAAAAATACTGCGGTACTCCTCTTCTTTTTGGGCGAGTTCGACTTGAGATTTCTGCAAATTTTCTAGGGATTCAGCTAACAGGCGGGATTTGTCTTGTTCGCTGGCGTAGAAACGCGCATTTGCAATGGCAATTGCAGCTTGTGCGGTCAGCATTTCCAAAATTGTCAAACCTTCGGGAGTGAACGCTCCGGCTGCCAAGTTGTTTTCTAAGTAAACTATACCGAGCGACTTTCCTTGATAGATAATTGGCGCGCACAAAATTGACTTCGGTTGAGTTTTTTGAATGTAGCTATCGAATTGGTAAAGTGTTTCTTTACTTGCATCAATTAGCACCAGCGGTTCCTGAGTTTTGGCTACGTAATTGACAATAGAAAGAGGAACTTTGCAGTTCTTTTTGATCGGCTGCAATTCCTCCAATATTGCGTAATCCTGCTGGTCGCTATCCGACACTTCAACGAACAAGTATCCGGATTGTTCCAAAAGAATACACCCGGTTTGGGCACCTGCATTTTCTAAAATAATGTGCAGCAGTTTTTTTAACAATTTTTCTAAGACGATTTCGCTAGAAATTGCCTGAGAGGCTTTGATTACTGTTCTCAAATCAAAAATATTGACCTCAGTGGCTGTACTCGCAGTTGTAGTTATCGCGATTGGCTCCTCGCTGATTTTGTTAAACCAATCTGGATGAGATTGTTCTAGTTGATGAACTTTGGCAGTTGCACCCCACTCGATATAGCAAAAACGGGCGTCATTGAGATAAATTTTGGCTAGATTGTAGCGATTTTGTGCTAGATAAAATCGGGAAGCTAATTCATTGGCTAGGGCCGCATTTTGGAGAAAGCCATTTTTGAGCGCGGAGGCGATCGACCAATCGTAATGTTGTGCTGCTGTATGGTTGTCTCCTGACAGCCTCGCGATTTCTGCCTGAATTAATGAATATTTGTGCAGATAATTAGCAGGACAATGTTCTGCCAAATCTCGAAACTTTTCCAGACTAATTGCGAGCTGTGTTTGGTAGAGTTGACGATCGATCTCGCTGGCATTTGTGCAAGCAGCAGCTAGGGCGATCGCGTGATGGAAGCGAAAAACCGGATTGACAAAATGACCGGCACCCCCTTTCAAAAATTCCGCACCAAAGAGAGCATATTTTAATGCCCGATCGACCTCGCCAAACCAATTAGCAACGGTGAGCTTGTAAAGATAAATTACAAAAGCAGTGGTAAGATCGGCGCTTGTTTTCGCAAATTGCAAAAGCTGCTGTTCGTCGATGAAGATTTCCGGCTCTGGGGCGGTTTCTGAAGAGTTGGTGAGTTGGGCGATCGCATTTTTGTTGAGCAAGTGATAAGCTAACATATTGCGATCGACCTTTGACAGCACTGGAATAAACTTATCAGCAATTTCGGTAGCTTTGGGCAAAGATTCGTTGCCAAAAAAGCAGACCCAGAGATAATTAATCGAAGCATATCCAGACCACTGATAAGCACCTGTTTCTAAACCGCTAGTGAAGGCTTTTAGCATAAAAGGCTTGCACTCATCGATATATTTAATGTAATGTAAAGTTAAAGCCCCCCACATATGGAAAATACAAGCGCCTAACTCTTTATTTTCCCAGCGTTCGTAGAGATTGAGCGAGAGTTCTCCGGCGGCACAACCCGCCTCGATTTCGCGGTATTTATTCACCAAAGTAAAGGCGTACAAAGTGTAACCAAAGGCGGAAAGTTGCGAATTGCCGTACTGAATGCTCGTTTGCACAAACTTCATCGCGCAGAGAAATTGAGCGTTGGGACTGGTAAAATAGGCGATCGGGAAAAGTTCTTTCAAAATCCGGTGAGCTGCGAGTTGCAGCGGATCGGTAAGTTCGGGTAAATTTGCTAATGTATCGATCGATCGACCGATCATTCTTTTCGTATTGGCTAACTCCCTGGCTAGCAAGCCATCATCCGGGTACGGTTCAATCTCAATCCCCAAAGAATTTAAGGTTTCAATACCTAACTTATATGCGGCAGATAAATCATTCTTCATCCGCAGACAAGTTATTTTCAATTCGGCGATCGAACACTGTTCTAACAAAGTCTGACTTTGCGGCAGAATCCGGTCAAAAATTGCTAAAGCTGCATCATTCTTGCCATTTAAATATTCCGCTTCGCCCAGTTCTAAATTTAGCCTCAAACTCAAGGCATAATTATCTTGCCAACTAAACGCCGGCAAACACTCGCACCCGGTTTTGAAAAAAGTAAGTGCATCTTCAAAAGCCGAAGCAGCTTTCGCAGTTTTCCCTGCTTGTAAATTTAATTCTGCTAATTCATAAAGTTCTTCAGAATTAGCAATCAACCCGCGAGCCAAGTTCAAATGATTCACAATATCAAAAATCTGTTCTTGGCGTTGGGCTCCATTGCTTTCTTGCAACAACAAACGTCCCAGTTTCCAGTGTACGGATTGTTTTTGCGAGTCAGGAATCATGACATAAGCGGCTTGTTGAACGCGATCGTGCAAAAACTTGTAGCGCACTTTGCCGGCTACTTTACCCAACTTTTCTAATTCGTGCTGCTCAAATACTTGCGGTACTCGATAGGCGCTGTCTACAGGCGAAATCAACCCTACTTCCAGCGCTTCCCACAAATCCTGTGCTGTTTTAGTCAAAGATTGTGCGCTCGCTACTGACAGTATATCCAAACTAAATTCGTTGTCTATACAGGCCGCCCACTGTAAAATTTTCTGAGTTGCGCCAGACAACTGTTGAATTTTTTTTACCATTAAATCAACCACGTTTTCGGAAATATTCTGCTGCTTGATTTGTTGGATGTCCCACTGCCATTCGGCAGAATTTACGTTAAATATTAGCAGTTTTTCTTGATATAATGACTTCAATAACTGCTTTAAAAAAAATGGATTACCGTAAGTTTTATCTAGCAACAATTTTCCCAAAGATGCCGCTTTTTTCTGTGAACACTTCAAGCTGTCAGAAACTAATCGAGTTACATCAGAAATTGCTAAGGGTTTCAACTCAATATTTGCGAGGGGAATTCCTGTTGCCCGAATAGCCTCATTCGCCAGCATAAACTGATGTGTTGGACTTACTTCATTATCTCGATAAGCAAGAATAAGCAGGAAGTAAGGGTTTTTTCCGGTGCAGTTGTGTTGGTACAAGCTGACGGTTCCACTATCCATCCACTGACAGTCATCCAGAAACATTACTAAGGGATGTTCCGCAGTGGCAATTGCTTGAATGAACTGCTGCATCACTCGGTTGAAGCGGTTTTGAGATTCAATGGCACCGAGTTCGGGTACGTCTGGTTGCGGGCCTAAAATTAACTCTAATTCGGGGAGAACGTCGATCGCGATTCGAGCATTTTTATTCAAACCATTTAGTAGTATTTTTCGCCATGCTGCTACCTGAGTTGGGCTTTCCATTAAAATTTGCTGCACAAAATTACGCATAGCTTGAGTAAAACAAGCGTAGGGCACATTTCGCTTAAATTGGTCGAATTTACCGGAGATGAAATAGCCGCGCTGTCGGGTCAGATTGCGGAGAATTTCCTGCACGAATACAGATTTACCGATGCCGGAATAGCCGCTGACGATGACAATTTCACCGCTGCCTTTGCTGACTCGCTCAAACACTTGTAATAGTTTGGCTATTTGGGTTTCTCTTCCGTAGAGTTTCTGAGGAATTGACAACTGACTGAGGGCATCGAGTTGTCCGGGAATAAAGTTGGAAATTGTACCCGACTTCTCGATTTGATTTTGGCATTGTTCTAAATCGGCTAACAATCCTGTGGCACTTTGATACCTGTCTTCGGCATTTTTTGCCATGAGTTTTGCCACAATTTGCGCCAAAACTGGGGGAATTTCTGGATTTAATTGTTGAAGGGGAACGGGTTGTTTGGCAATGTGACAGTGTACCATTTCTAAGGGGTCGCTGCTGGTAAATGGTAATTGTCCTGTCAGCAATTCGTAAAAGGTGACGCCGAGAGAGTAGAAATCGCTGCGGTAGTCTAGGTCTCGGTTCATGCGCCCCGTTTGTTCGGGGGACATATATGCCAGGGTTCCTTCTAGGCGATCGGGATTTTTTAAGTCTGGTTGTTCTTTTTTTAACCGCGAAGCGATGCTGAAATCAGCAATTTTTACTTGCTTTGTTTTGGGATTTATGATAATGTTATGCGGTTTAATGTCTTTATGAATGATTTGATTCTGATGCAGGAATACCAAAGCTTTGGTCAGTGGCACGACTGTGTTGAAAAATTCGGTAAGGGATAATGGGTAATTGGTGGCAGTGGCTGCTGGATTATTGGTTTCTCTAGCGGCAAGTTGTGGTTTATTTCCTAGGGTTTTGAGCCATTTTTTCAGGGAGATTCCTCCGATGTCTTCTAATACTAATACTAAGTAATTTTGATGATTTTCGAGTCGATAAATTTTGATTATATACTGAAAGTCGAGATGTTCGGTAATTTGATATTCGTGTTTGAACCGGGCGATTTGTTCTATGGTGGGACAGTCGGTGTTTAAAATTTTGAGAATGACTGACTGTTTTTCTGCTGTCGATATTGCCCGGTAAATAACTGTGTTAGTTCCTTGGTG
>JAUBOH010000394.1:0-6072 GCA_036700145.1 Microcoleus occultus BM001215366 | reverse complement strand
ATGACTAATGACTAATGACTAATGACTAATGACTAATGACTAATGACTAATGACTCTTTTTCGTTTTTTGGGTGAGAGTCTGCAAATCTGTAGAAATTTCCACAGGCGGCGAAATCGGGTTATTTAGTTGGCGAGTTTCCGCCGGCAGGCTAAAGACAGAAGCAGCAGTTCGTTTGGCGATCGCCTCCAAAGTCTCTGGCTCCTGCACTGGTTTGCCTTCCTTGACCACCAATTTCATTAATGGTAGAGGAGAATCACAATTGTCAATAGTTTCTCCCGACAATCCCAAACAATCTCCGATAATTTCTCCATCTTTGACGGTTCTAAAAATTTGCTTTCTCCCGGGATATGTTACCTTGCCGCTTGCCTCCTTCATCACCGGAATCCCGTCAATTTCCACCAACTTATAAACACCGTTGACAGGCGAACCGCTGACCAACTTCGTTCCCAAACCGTAACCGTCAATGCAAGCGCCCGCACTTTTTAATTTAGCAATTTCTCCCTCGTCCAAATCGCCGCTGACAATAATTGGAACGCCCGGAAGGATCGATCGCACTTCCCGAGACAGCGCTGCCAAATCGCCCGAATCCAGCCGCACGCCTTCCAACTGCAATTCACCGTTATTTACTCTCGCGGCCAACATCCGCGCCGCCGCCACAGTATCGTAAGTATCGATCAGCAGCGGCGCCCCCGGAAAATAGCGGTGAAAAGCTGCAAACGCCTCATTTTCGCTGCCTTCGAGAGCCGCCACAGCCATTACCAAAGCATGAGCGATCGTACCGACAGGTTTGCGGCCCAACTTCAAAGCAGCCAAAACATTAGAAGTTCCATCAAACCCAGCAGCCAGAGCCGCCCTCGCCGCCCACACAGCAGCTTGAGGCCCAAAAGCCCGGCGCGTCCCGAATTCCAGCAACTTAGCCTCCGGGCCCGCCACATCGCGCAGCCGCGCAGCCCGCGTCGCAATTAAAGTTTGATAATTGATCGTATTCAACAAATAAGTTTCCACCAACTGAGCCTGCCACAGAGGAGCCTCAATCCGCAGCAGAGGCTCGTTAGCAAACACCGCCGTCCCCTCCGGCACCGCCCAAACATCCCCAGTAAAGCGGGCTGTGGCGAGCAGAGTCCAAAATCGCTCGCCGCAGCCAGCAAAAATCCCGGTGGACTGCAAAGCGGCAATTTGCGCCGCAGAAAACCGAAATTTCTCCAGATAGTCCACAACTTGAGCCAAACCCATTGCGATCGCATAACCAAAGCCATCCGGCAGCCGGCGCGCGAACAGCTCAAAACTCGCAGGGCGATCGTCGAGCCCTTCCCCGACATAACAAGCCGCCATCGTTAGCTGGTAGAGATCCGTCAAAAGGCTGTAATCTGCTGGGGAAACGGTCAGTTCCCGGTCTTCTAAAATTTCCTCAAAACCTGTGAGGTGCAGGCTTTCTGTCGCAGTTTTCATCAGAAAAACCCCGGACAAACTTATTTGTTTTAATTATAGTGACTAACACCATATCTTTTTGTAAATATTTGATTAAGATTGCTGATATTTGTCTGAAGATTTCGTAAATTACGCCTTTGCATAGCGGATTTTAGGTGAAGTTCTGCATGAATATTATGGTGGAATCAATACAAATAGCCAATTTAACGATCTCAGGCACTATTTGTAGGGTACTTAGGCAGCCATTGAACAAAGTTAAAAACCCGATTTTTGAGCGATCGCGAATGCTTAGGTTTAGCAAGGAGAAATCTACCAGGAAACCAAGTCGATCGCCCAAAAAAGCGCAACTCCTAAAACCTTCAGCTTGCTTCGATGTTGCAGACTAATAAGTAATTCAAATAAATATTGCAAAAGCCATCCAAACACAGAAGCGAGAAGTAATCTAAAAGTATCAGAACCCCGATAATAGAGGCAGATTCCATGAATCTTTCTAAATCTTTGGCAAACGCGATGCGTTACGTTTCGGAAGCAGCCCTACGGATTTTTAGCCCCAGCGATGACGACTATCCAAATAGTGGAGTTCAACCTTTTGAGGGTAAGGTTTCCAAAAGTTCTAAATCGAAAGAGTGAGCAACCATTCAGGCAGTTTCTAAGTATAGGTTTGATCGTTCGGACTTTAGTCCTATTCTGTCATTTTGAGGAAATAAAAATAAATGTAGGTTGGGCTGAACGAAGTAAAACCCAACAATAACAAGATTTTTAGCTGTTGGGTTTCGTTCCTCAACCCAACCTACGGCGGGACTCGATAAAAGTCCGTAAAAATAGGGTTTGAGACTTTTATCTACCGAGAGTGACAGAATAGGGTTAGTCCTCAATTTTTTATGCGGACTGAAGTCCGAACGATCAAACCTATGACCACAATTGATTTAGGAAAAAGGCGATCGCCCCACTGCCGATCGGCACAGTCAGATTGTCAATTCCCAGCTTAGAAACCGACTCCAAAGTAGCAGCAACCAAAGCGACAACAGCCGACACCGCCCAAGTTTGCCAAATATTACCTTGAACCGCCAGCAAAATCAAACTGCTAACAGCAAAACTCACTAAATACATAGTTGCAGAACCTTCCCAACTCTTCTGCATTCCCCAAACTCGATAAATATGTTTGCCGTATTTCTGGCCGATGACAGCAGCCAATCCGTCGCCCCAAGTCATCACTAAAATGCCCAAAGCAGCATATTCCTGACGTTCTAACGGCCAAAACCAAGCTACCAAAACGCTGATACTAACACCGTAGAAAAAAGTCCCGAAACTCTTGCGGTTAATACTGTTAAGACTAGGTAAAATCGGTACTTGGTAAGAAATTAGGGCGATCGCACCAGCCAAAAAACCCGCCGTTATCCCCACCCAACCCGGTATTTCCAGCCACCAAGCCAGCAAAATCACATTCCCAGTACCGATGTGAACCACCTTCCGCGATACCTCCGGATCTACAGAAGTAAAGCGATTTAAGCCCTCAGCTACCAGTAAAATCAAGCCCAGCCAGACTCCCACGAGGGAAATTTGCAGCCACACAGTCGGAACTTCAGAAAATATAGACACGATATTTAGGAAAAACTTATTTACATCAGGCACTGTTTACTACTTTAGTGGAAAGCGCGATCGATGTTAGAACCCCGCAGCCTTAAAGTGCTGCGGGGAGCTGGCTGTTATATTTTTTTAGGTTGGTCTACTTAAAACCTGTGCTATGCTATAAGCAAGTCTAGGGAAAAGCTATGACTATTTTAGTAGAAGAACTTTTGAATACCTTTGAGCGATTAACAGACTCAGAGCGGTTAGATTTGGTATGGGAAATTTTGAAACGGACTGTTTATTTAGACTTTCCGCCCCTGTCTGATGATGATTTAGTTCTGAATGCTGAGGGACTTTTTCTAGAGTTAGATGAGGAGTAAAGTGAACCTTTCAAGTATTGAAATTCTCAGAGAATCTGACTGCTATGCAATATGTATTAATTATTCATGAAGTAGAAAATTATGCAGCTTGGAACAAGGTATTTCATGATGCTGCAAACTTGCGAAAAGAAGCGGGAGAGCGCTCCTATCAGGTCTTGAAGTATGACAATGAACCCAACAAAATTGTTCATTTCTCTGCGTGGACATCAACAACAGATGCAAGGGCATTTTTTGAGTCGCCTCGACTGGTAAAAATTAGAGAACAAGCGGGAGTTAAAGCTCCTGAGTTTATTTATCTAGACCAATTAGATTCAGGCGTATTGTGAAACAACTCACGATCGCCTCTGTATAATGTCAAGGCATTTGATGCTTAATTATTACTATCCGTTTCCTGCTGACAATGCTGTCACTATGGCTGCTACTGCGGGACTAAGGCTAGACAAGACAACGACGGAAGCAGTAGCAATAATAATAGTCGTAGCCATCCTCACCATACCATCTGTTCCCTTCTGATATGCGTCAAACTTGTATTCCAGGCGATCGACTTTTTGACCTAGTTCTTCCCTCAGCTCAATTAATGCTTGTCTGATGTCATTATTACTGGGATTTTCTGGTATTTGCATGGCGACTTCTCCTATTAACAGAGATTGGCTTGAGTAGATAAATATAATAACATAATTAAAACCGACTGTTAGATCGCTTCCTCGTAACCAAGAATTATTACTAATTATCATTTCACCAACTCCCGCACCAGCGCAAAAGCCCTTCCCCGCCACTCCACCGGCAGCAGCGACAATCCTAAACCCGCCCACATTTTCGCCTCAGAAACCGACTTGCCAGCCCGCAACATCCACCGCCCTTTTGCAGTTTCACCAACCTCAATCAGCCGCAAACCAAGCGCTAATTGAGTTTCTGCAATCCTCTTGAGCCTGACTTTTTCCAACTTCTCGGAATCAAATTCGTAGCTGGTCAAATAGCGCAATTTATCAGTTAAATACGGCATTGCCCGATCGACTCCTTGCTGTTCTCCATGAAATCGATACTCCATCAAAAGTTCCGGCAAGTAATAGCACTTTTTGCCCGCAATCGCAAGTCTCACGAACAAATCGTTATCTTCGCAATTTTGCCAATTTGGCCGCAGAAACCCAACTTCTTCCAGGGCGTGGCGGCGAAACAAAGTTGCTCCTATTTGCAAACTTTGTCTCAGAAAAACTGTGGAGAGCAAATCTTCAATAATTCCAGCCGACAACTCGGTGCGGCCCCACTTGTGCGAATTCAGTTTAGTCTGGTTTTCATCAATATAATTGTGAATGTCGATCGCCCAGTGATCGGTACTGACAAAATCGATGCTGGGGTCTTTATCTAAAATAGCAGATGTCCGCTCCAGAAATTGCGCGCTCAGGCGATCGTCATCGTCAAACTTAATAAAATATTCGCCCCTTGCTGCCGCAAAGCCCGATCGCATATTATTACTCTTGCCGATATTCTGCGGGTGTCGAATGTAGCGAATCGGGCGATGGCTGGGAGCCCCGCAAGCTACGACAAATTCCGACATCAACAGAGGAGTGCTGTCAGTCGAACCGTCATCGCAGACAATTAATTCAAAATCTGTATAAGTTTGATCTAGCACGCTGGCGATCGCACTAGCTAGCAAATGCACTCGATTGCAAGTAGGAATGCAAACGCTAATTTTAGGCACTACGACCATTTTAGATTTGAGATTGTGGAAAAAATTCGCACTTCAGCCTAGGGAAATAAACCACCAATGCCCAATGCCCAATGCCCAATGCCCAATGCCCTATGCCCTATGCCCTATGCCCAATGCCCTATGCCCTATGCCCTATGCCCTATGCCCTATGCCCTATGCCCAATGCCCAATGCCCTACATATTTTAACTCAAACGAGCCGTACATTCGAGAATTAACTTTTGATTCACCAAAGCAAACGGTTGAATTTCCAAAGCGCGGCGAAAAGCTCCAATAGCACTTCTGTATTCTCCCAGGGCAGCGTAGCACAAACCCAGACCGTGCAGCGCCCCAAAATGCACCGGGTTCAGTTTGAGAACGGTTTCGCAGTCCTGGATCGACTTTTTATAATTGCCTTGAGTATAGTGAAGTACGGCGCGCCGGTTCCAAGCTTCAGCAAAATCCGGCGCTTCGGAGATCAGTTTCGCCAGCAAATCCAAAGCGTGGCGAACATCTCCTGCATCTAGCGAAACTTGCGATCGCCTGAGAATTTGCATCCCGTACTCACCCTTCTGGTTGAACCAAATCCGCCAAAGTTCTGTAGTTGCCCGATCGCGCACGCTTTCGTCGGACTTTTTCAAGTCTTCGAGCAGCGCCTTAACAGATAATTCGTCCATAGGTGCGAGGATTGTTAAACAGGTTTTATCAATCAATTTTATCGCGCAAGCGGCAACTTTATTTATCCCACATCCCATGAAGATTTTGATGCTTTCCTCGACTTTTCCCTATCCGCCAAGCCGCGGCGGAACTCAGGTAAGGACGTTTAATTTATTGCAATACTTGAGTCAGCGGCACGATGTAATTCTCGGTACTGTACGATCGCCCGATGTCACCGATTCACAAATCGACGCATTGCAACAGCAAGTTACAAAATTAGCAGTTTTCCCCAACCCGCAAGTACCCCCCCAACCCCCTCTTATCAAGGGGAGGCTAATTCCAACTCTTCTGC
>JAUBOH010000393.1:0-6085 GCA_036700145.1 Microcoleus occultus BM001215366 | reverse complement strand
CAAGAACTATTTTGGATAAAGTCAAAGTATATGAAGTTAAAATTTCCGCCTGCATAGCAGAAATCAAGCAACTAGAAGCGATAAAAATTGGCTTGCAAGTGTTGCCTATACTCGGAATAAACTTGCCTGCATCACCCACTCATGAAGAAATTCAACAGATAGTAAAAGAAACAACAGATGCTCTAGCCGAAAAGAGTAACGAGGAACTACTAAACCTGCCTCCGATGACAGATGGATATAAATTAGCTGCCTTGCGAATGATATCCAGTATGACGCCTGCTGCTGCTCAAGCTGCGCCAGTTTTAACTCCGCACATGGGGTGCGAAGAAGTGAATTTATTACTTCAATATGGTCATTCAGTTTTCTCACCCTATGCTTTTGCTGATTATGCGATTATTCTCAATTTGGTAGTCGGAGACTTTGAAGCATCTTATCGATATGGCTGTTTTGCTGTTGATTTACTCGCACACTTAAATGCTCAAAAAATTAAGAGTGCTGTGTTATTTAAAGTGGCAGCATTTTCAGTTCACGGACAACAGCATCTGCGGTTAACTCAGCCACTTTTTGCAGCAGGTTATCAAAGCGGTTTGGAAAATGGAGATTTAGCACACTCCAGCTATTGTGTTATGGAAAAATGCCAATATGCCTATTTTGCGGGACAAGAACTAACAGAACTGGAAAATGAGATAAAAAACTACAGTTATGTGGTTGAAAAAAATCGGCAAATAACTCCTTTGACTTGGCTGAAGATATTATGGCAATCAGTGCTAAATTTATCAGGGAAGTCTGAAAATTCGCTGGTATTAATAGGTGAAGCATTTAACAATGAAGAAATGCAGCACATTCTTGAAATAGCCAAAGATAGATTTTCACTGCACGAGATATATCTTCATCAAGCTATCCTTTGTTATCTATTTGATAGTAACGAAATAGGATTAGAGAATGCAGCTAAAGCTGAAGAATTTTTAGATGCCTGTGTGGGATTAATTAATGAGCCTATATTCTATTATTACGATTCTTTGATGCAACTTTATGTGGCTGATTCCGCATCAGAAGCCGTGCTTTTGAAAGTGGAAGCTAATCAAGCAAAAATGCAGAAATGGGCGGAGTCTGCTCCGATGAATTTTCAGCATAAATATGACTTGGTAGAAGCTGAGAAAGCGCGAGTTTTGGGTAACACAGTCGCAGCAATGGATTTATACGATCGCGCCATCAAAGGAGCTAAAGAAAACGAGTACATCAATGAAGAAGCACTGAGCAACGAACTCGCAGCCAAATTCTATCTAACTTGGGGAAAAGAGAAAATTGCCGCAGTCTATTTAACTGATGCCTACTACGCTTATGCACGTTGGGGCGCAAAGGCAAAGGTTGCGGATTTAGAAAAACGCTACCCCCAATTACTCGCCCCAATTCTCAACCAGAAAAACACGATTAATACAAGTCATACCATTGCCCATCTAACATTAGGAACCGTCACGTCCAGCAGTTCTAGTATTTCAGAATCTCTGGATCTGGCAACAGTAATGAAAGCATCTCAAACACTTTCAGGAGAAATTTATATTGACAATTTGCTGTCAAATTTAATGCAAGTAGTAATGGAAAATGCTGGAGCAAAAAAATGCAGTCTCATCTTGCAAAAAGCAGGTAATTTAGTAATTGAAGCTACCGGAATTAGTGGTGCTGAAATAAAACTTCTGGAGTCTATTCCTCTGGAAACTAGCAATGAGTTACCTCACAGCGTCATTAACTATGTTTATCGAACTCAAGAATATGTCATTTTTAACGACTTGCACAATGAAATCAACAACCCAAAATCTCCCATCCAAAATCTCAACGACCCCTACATCATTCAGCATCAACCCAAATCGGTTTTGTGTCTGCCGATTCAACATCAAGGAAAAGCGATCGGCATATTCTATCTAGAAAATAACCTCGCAACAGGTGCATTTACTCCCGACAGATTAGCCCTCTTAAAAGTCTTAGCATCTCAAGCGGCAATTTCGATTGAAAATGCTCAACTCTATGCTAATTTAGAAACTAAAGTAGAAGAACGCACTCAAGAACTCCAGCAGTCAGAAGCTCGTTTTAGACAACTTTACGAGCAATCAGCCGATGCTATTCTGCTGTTAGATGGAGCTGTTTTTATCGACTGCAACCCCGCAACGGTTAAGATGATGCGCTGTACTGACAAAAAACAGCTTCTTTCCTTGCATCCGGCTCAACTTTCTCCAGAGATTCAACCTGACGGTAGAGACTCTTTTGAGAAAGCCCAGGAAATCACAGCTATAGCCTTCAATCGAGGTAGCCATCGGTTTGAATGGATGCACCGCCGCATCGACGGAGAAGATTTTTGGGTGGAAGTATTGCTGACTGTAATTCCTGTAGATGGTAAGGATATTCTGCATACGGTGTGGCGAGAAATTGGCGATCGCAAACAAGCTGAATCAGCGTTGCATTCCAAAAATCAGGAACTAAGCGATACTCTCCAACAACTCGAAGCCACGCAAGAAGAACTGATTCTATCAGAAAAGATGGCAGCTTTAGGACAACTTGTAGCCGGAGTTGCTCACGAAGTAAACACTCCCCTGGGCGCAATTCGTTCCTCGGCCGGCAATGTTTCTAAGTTCTTGAACCAAACCCTAGAACAGTTACCGACACTGTTTCAATCTCTCTCCCCAAAAGAAGGGGATGATTTCTTAGCATTACTTCAGCGCTCTCTGGAACAAGAAGCAAATTTATCAACCAAAGAAGAACGCAAATTCAAGAGAGCCTTGAGAAGCCAACTGCAAGAATTAGGAATAGCAGATCCAGATACCGTAGCCGATCGCCTAGTGATGATGGGAGTGTATAATGAAATTGATACCTTTGTGCCGCTTCTGCAAAAACCTGACAGCTTGTACCTCCTAGAAATCGCCTACAAGCTTTCAGAATTAAAAAGAGGCCTCGCTACTATCAACACAGCCACAGATAGAGCATCAAAAGTAGTTTTTGCCTTAAAAACCTATGCCCGTTACGAACAGTCGGGCGACCAAACAGCAGCCAGCATTACAGAAGGTATTGAAACAGTCTTAACCCTTTATCAAAATCTCCTAAAACAGGGTGTTCAGGTAGTCAGAAACTATGCGGAAATCCCACCAATAATGTGCTATCCCGATGAACTGAATCAAGTGTGGACAAATCTGGTTCACAATGCTTTGCAAGCAATGGATTATCGAGGCACGCTGATTATTGAGTTGGTTGAGCAAGACGGGCAAGCTAAGATTAGTGTTACGGACAGCGGTAGTGGGATACCAGAACAGATTAAAGCGAAAATATTTGAGCCATTTTTTACCACTAAACCCGCAGGAGAAGGCAGCGGATTGGGGCTAGATATCGTGAAAAAGATTGTGGAAAAACATCAAGGAAAAATTGAAGTTGAATCAATTCCCGGTCAAACTACATTTAATGTTTTTCTACCAATGGGCCGCGGATAAGCTGGTCAACCTGTAATTTTACTTACAGCACTTGTAAGGTATGTAGGTACTAGCTTTTGTAGGGACACGGCTTTTGGAGTGTCCCTACGGGGATATTGAATGTATCTCATAAACCTGCAATCTGCTGTAATAATGCCGATCGGGCCGGAAACTAGCGATCGAGCCGGAATACCTGCATCATCTGGACTATACTGAGCTAATGCTCTACGTAAACCCTTGTGCAATAAGCGCTGAGTGCGCCACCCTCGATCGACATAACTTGCTTTATCTTAAAATAAGATTTGGTTTACTAATACACTTTACTACTTTTACTACTAATGATAATTAACAAGGAGCAAGAATAGATGTCTAAACCAGTTATTTTGTGTGTGGATGACGAAAGAATAATGTTGGACTGTCTCAGGACGCAGCTATTATCATCATTTGGGAATAATTATATCTATGAAGTTGCCGAGGATGCTGATGAAGCTTTAGAGTTAATTCAAGAATTAACTCAAGAAAATCACAGTATTGTTGTAGTTATCTCTGATTGGTTAATGCCAGGTATGAAGGGAGATGAGTTACTGATTCGCATCCACGAGCAATTCCCTAAAATTGTTAAAATTATGCTGACAGGTCAAGCTGACGAAGTAGCAGTTAACCGAGCTAAAAAATTTGCAAATCTCCACTGCTGTATATCTAAACCTTGGTCAGAATCCGAATTGCTGGAAACTATTAAATCTGGTTTATCCAAGTTATGAATCAACAGGTAATTGTCTGTGTAGATGATGACAACACTGTACTCAAAAGCCTCAAAACAGAATTGCAAGAGGCTGTCGGTAATGCTTATCTCATTGAAATTGCCGAGAGTGGGGAGGAAGCATTAGAGTTGATTGAAGAATTATTGTTAGATGGCTATGAAGTACCGTTAATTGTTTCCGATTATATCATGCCTGATATGAAGGGAGATGAACTATTAAAACAAGTTCATGTACTCTCGCCCACAACTATCAAAATCATGCTGACTGGACAAGCAGATATTGAGGCGGTGGGAAATGCGATCAAAAATGCCAATTTATATCGTTATCTCGCCAAACCTTGGGAACAAGAAGACTTGAGTTTGACGGTAAAAGAAGCAGTAAATAGTTATCTTCAAAATAAACTACTTGTTGCACAAAATGCCCAGCTTCAGGAAATGAATCAGGAATTGGCAAAGTTAAACCGCGAGCAAGCCTTGCTGATTACCCAACTCCACGAAAATGAAAATCGCTTGACGCAGTTTTTGGAAGCAATGCCGATTGGTGTGGGTGTGTTGGACTCAGAGGGCAAAGTTTATTATGTCAATCAAAAAGCCCAAAAAATATTTGGTAAAGGAGTTGTACCGGATATAAGTTCCGCACAATTGTCAGAGGTTTATCAAACCTATTTAGCAGGCACTGATCGAGAATATCCTCCTGAAAATTTACCGATTGTGCGGGCATTGAAGGGGGAAAATGCTACCGCTGACGATATAGAAGTCCACAATGGCGACAAAATTATTCCCTTAGAAATTTCGGCAACTCCCATTTATGATAGAAACGCAAAAGTCACCTATGCTATTAATACTATTTTAGATATTACCGATCGCAAAAAAGCTGAAGCCGATCGCCAAAATTTTATTACACAACTTTTTCAAGTCAATTGTAATTTGGAACTGGCACTAGATACAGAATTAAAAATTACTAAGGCGACTAGCCGGTTTGTACCCAATCAGTTTTTATCTTTTTTGGGATGTGAAAGTATTGTCAATGTTAAACTGGGAGACGCGGTGGAGTTAGAAATGTCGATTTTGTTTTCTGATATCCGCGACTTTACCACTCTTTCGGAACAGATGACACCGCAAGAAAATTTCAAATTTATAAATTCTTATCTGAGTTATATGGAACCGCTGATTGTGGAAAATCACGGGTTTATTGATAAATATATTGGCGATGCAATTATGGCTTTGTTTAGCGAGGGCGCGGATGATGCTGTGAAAGCGGGAATTGCGATGCTGCATACTCTTGCTGAATACAATCAATTTCGCGCCTCTGTTGGTTATATACCGATTCAGATCGGGGTAGGAATAAATACTGGTTCTTTGATTTTGGGTATAGTGGGCGGATGCAATCGGATGGACGGTACGGCGATCGGCGATGCAGTTAATTTGGCTTCTCGGATTGAAAGTTTGACGAAGAATTATCGGGTGGCGCTGTTAATTACTCAGCACACTTTCGATCGCTTGACAAATCCTGCTGATTATGCAATTCGGGTAATCGATCGAGTTCAAGTTAAGGGTAAGTCTGAATGGGTGACTGTTTATGAAGTTTTTGATGCGGATTTGCCGGAAGTTAAAGCGGGAAAGTTGGCTACTCTGCAATTGTTTGCTGAGGCTTTATTTTTGTACAATATGAATAATTTTAGGGATGCTGGGGCACTTTTTGGGGATTGTTTGCGGCAAAATCCGGGGGATAAGGTGGCTGGAATTTATTTGGATAGGTGTGTTGACAGTTGACAGTTGATAGTTGACAGTTAGATTAATTCCGGCTGCGCCGGAATAATATAGAGGAGACGGCAGTGCCGTGTCCCTACAATTGATTGCGGTAGGGACACGG
>JAUBOH010000392.1:0-6087 GCA_036700145.1 Microcoleus occultus BM001215366 | reverse complement strand
GATCCCCCTAAATCCCCCTTAAGAAGGGGGACTTTGAGAAGAGTCTTGTCCCCCCCGACTATCATGGGGGCTAGGGGGGATCGAAGTTTAATAGTTAAACCGTAATCTCTGACTGGGTTAGAAATTAAGTTGACACGAAGAAGGGCACGGTGCCGTTTTTTTGCGGGGATTTTGGACATGGCAGTGCCATTTTTTTGCGGGGATTTTGGACATTGAATTTAAACAATTGGAATAGTAAAATGAAATTCGCTTCCTCGGTCTTTTCCTGCGGAATCTACCCAGATTTTACCGCCCCAGCCGGCCACAATCTGCTTGCAAATTGCCAATCCCAAACCGGTACCGCCGGCGCTGCGCCGCAATGCTCCTTCTTCTTGATAAAATCGATCGAACACAACTTTTAAACTACTAGCCTCTATTCCTCTCCCCGTATCGGTTACGAGCACTTCCACCATCCGAGAACCGTTACATTGAGCTCGCACAGTCACGCTTCCCTCGGGTGTGGTGAATTTGCAAGCGTTGTCTAGCAGTTTGGAGAGCACTTCCACCAACCACTCGCCGTCAGCTTGCACTAAGGGCAATTCTGCGGACACTTCGGCGATAATTTTCGGCAACTGTCGATCGACCCCGTTGCGCGATCGCACGCTGCTGAGGGCCAAATCAACGCATTCTTGCAGCGTCAGCGATTCGACATTCCATTTAACTCGCCCACTTTCTAAGTGAGAAAGTGTTAAGAAATCCTGCACTAATTTCCGCATTCTATCGGCATCGCCCAGGGCAGTTTCTAACATGATTTGCCGCAATTCTGCGGGCATATCTGGTTCGGAATTCAGACTTTCCAGACACACTTGAATCGTTGAAAGCGGAGTGCGGAGTTCGTGTCCGGTGATGGCAATTAAATTGCTGCGAGTGCGGTCTAATGCTTCTAATTGTTGATTTAGCTCTTCTAAATGAGCGTAGGTTTCTGCTTGAATTAAGGCTGCTCCGAGTTGGGTGGCGATCGCCTCTACTAGAGCAATTTCGTCTTCTTCCCAAGGCAAAGCCGATCGGCACTGGTGCATTTCCACCATGCCCAAAACCCGCCCTTGATAAAGCACCGGCACCATTAACCAAGAGATTATCTGCCAATTTTTGACAGTTTTTCCCAGGGATTTTGTATTGACAATCAGCGGGTGTTGTGCTGTGTCTTCGATGTAAACTCGCTCTTGTCGCGCCACCGCGTCCCTAAATATGGCATTTTCCTGCAACGGCCAAGTCTGATTTAGTAGAGAACTAGCGCCCTGGCGCAAAAACTCGCGATCGATTTTGACGGAAATATCTGCGGCTTTACACCGATAAATCAAACAGCGACTTGCTGATAGGGCTGTTCCCAGTTCAGAGACTGCGACTTCGACGATTTCTTGCGGGTTGAGAGACTGCCGCATTGCCGTTGTAATTAAGTTAATCAGGCGTTCTTTGCGTTCTTGGGCGGCGATCGCGCCGTATGCTCTGAGCAGTTGGTGCTGGCCTGATTGCAAGTAGGTTACTAAGCGTTCGGTAAAAGCGTCGCTCAATTTGGGATTGGGAATCTTTGAGTCTTTTGGCGCACTTTTGTCTGGTTTTGCGGCTTTGGAAGCGGCGGATTTTCGGGTTTTTGTCGGTGTTTTGGCGAGATTGTAAGTGATTCGCGCTCGATCGATCTTTTCGGCCAATTCCGGGCGATATTTGACTATTCGAGCCAGCAACAATTCGGCAGCTTTGCAGCTTACGGAGCGATCGAACGTCCAAACTCCTTCAAATCTGCGAGCTTGATCCATCAACACTGGCCCGCGATCGTCCTGGTTGTCGATCGGCCCTATTTTTTCTTGACAAATCAGACAAGTTGAGTAGTGCTGCCCCAGCACCACTAAGTGCCACTCTTTACTCAATCCGTCCTCCGGTGCAAAGGCGACTGTTTCGTGACATTGCGAGGAATGTTTAAACTCAGTTTCCGGTGCAGCCAGCACGTATACCTGAGAGGAGCGCTCGGCAATTCGCCGATAGCGGTGAGCTTCCTGCAGGTAGAAGCGCTCTTGCTGAAAGCTGGCAATAACTAGCGGTTCGTCGTCGGAGCCCGCCAAAACCAAGTCTTCCATCGCGTGAGACAGCGCTGTCATGGAAGATTTGAAATAAATTTGTGCCCGCAGATGGGGCAAAGCTTGCAGGAGTTCTGCCAGTAGCGAAATAGGGACGATCATCTAGCCTTAAACGTGCATTTTTGCCGATGACAAAACGGGAGCGATCGATAATAAGTTGAGATCGATCCCTTTCCAGTATCTCTCAAAAGTCACTATTAATTGGCGGTTAATTAGAAACTAACCGACAATTATTTTTTTCCGGGCGATCGCCCGTGAGTATAAATGCGGAGGCCGTCATTGAATCAGGCTGGTTCGCCGCCTTCGTCGCTGCCGCCTGGAGATGATTTGTAGAGAGCATCCAATTGTTCGCGGGCGTCTTGGACAGTCAGCGAACGCATCACTAACAGCGGCTCATTGACAATATTTCCGTGTTCGTCTAAAAGTTCTGGGTGAGGTACAGCTTGAGAGCGGGGATAGGATGCGTAGCGATTATTTGCCCTGAATTGTTGAGGGCGTTGGGATTCCATACCTACGGTGACTAGACTGCGGATTAAGTTACCGACGGCCAGGAATGCCAGAACGGTAAAAGCTAAAATATAAAGCAAATGCAACATTATTTTCTCCTCCGGGCTAAACAGCCACACAGCAATTTACAAAAGTGTTTCAGCAAGTAATGACTTATTAACTGGAAATCTGTTTGGGGTTGTCAAGTCAGCCGCGATATTTCCTCCAGTTGGGAATTTGACCGCGAGTTTAACTTGAACTTGCCTGTTTATTTTCCAGGGGGAGCCGACTGCAATGAGCGAAAGCGCGCCGACACTTGCCAGCATTCGGCGAGCAGTCTGTGCCACGGCATCAGTGCTGCGGTTTCAATTGCAACTTGACCTCCGGTTGCTTGAAATAGAGCTTTAGCAGCAGCTACTTCTTGCTGAGCCTGTTTGACTCGCGCCAGCAAGTCAGATTGATCTTCGCCGCTCAGAAAGGGAATTTCCTCAGTTTCTAAGAGCTTGCTCGATCGGTCTAACCAGTAATTAAAATCCTCTAACAGCGGTTCCAGTAACGCTTTGAGCAATTCTGATTCCGGCAAGTTGGAATTAAGCATGGATTAAAACTGGGTTATTTATCTATTCTAATCTTAGACGCTCTTTACAAATTGTAACATAATTATAACAAAAATTCTGGAATTTAACCACAATTAGCAGATGAGTGTGTACAAATTTAACAGTGCCAGCAGCGATTTGCGATCTCAATTCCGGTTGCACCGTCAGGTGATTGTTGACGGTTGACGGTTGACGGTTATCAGTTGACGGTTGACGGTTGACGGTTGACAGTGGTTTCCTGCTTTGCAGTCAACAGCGAACAGTGAACAATGCCCAATGCCCAATGCCCAATGCCCAGAATCACCTAATTTCCCGGAGTGTCCCCAGCCGGAAGTCGGCGGTTGCTGTCCCATTCTGAGTAAGATAGAAGCAACTGCAACTAAATTAATTGCTAAATCAGCCGATGTCTAGCTCAGAATCCATTTCCGCTCCAGAACAGTCCGCTAAAATTGAGTTGCCGCGCACGAGCGAGTCGGAGCAACTAAAAAAAATTCGCCACACCACCTCCCACGTTATGGCGATGGCGGTGCAGAAGTTATTTCCCAAGGCGCAAGTGACAATTGGCCCTTGGATTGAAAACGGTTTCTATTATGACTTTGACACTCCCGAACCTTTTACGGAACAGGATTTAAAAGCCATTAAAAAAGAGATGATCAAAATCATCAATCGCAAATTGCCTGTCACTCGCGAAGAAGTCAGCCGCGAGGAAGCCCAACGCAGAATTAAGGAGATTAACGAACCTTACAAATTAGAAATTCTCGAAGGTTTGATCGAACCAATTACTCTTTACCATTTGGGCGACCAATGGTGGGATTTATGCGCTGGACCTCACTTGGATAATACCAGTGAATTGAATCCAAAGGCGATCGAACTCGAAAGCCTAGCAGGAGCCTATTGGCGTGGCGACGAAACCAAAGCTCAGCTACAGCGAATTTACGGCACTGCTTGGGAAACCCCCGAACAGTTAGAAGCCTACAAGCACCGCAAAGAAGAAGCATTAAGGCGCGATCACCGCAAACTTGGCAAAGAATTAGGCTTGTTTATTTTTGCCGATCCAGTTGGGCCAGGCTTGCCTTTGTGGACGCCCAAAGGCACTATTTTGAGAAGTATTTTAGAAGATTTCCTGAAACAAGAACAAATAAAGCGCGGCTATTTGCAAGTAGTGACTCCCCACATCGCCAGAGTCGATTTGTTCAAAATCTCTGGACATTGGCAGAAATACAAAGAAGATATGTTTCCGCTGATGGCAGAAGATGAGGAAGCAGCAGCCAACGAACAGGGTTTTGTGATTAAACCCATGAACTGCCCTTTCCACATTCAAATCTACAAAAGCGAACTGCGTTCCTACCGCGAACTGCCGATGCGCTTAGCGGAATTCGGCACAGTTTACCGCTACGAACAATCGGGAGAATTGGGCGGTTTAACCAGAGTTCGCGGCTTTACGGTGGATGATTCCCACTTATTTGTGACGCCGGAACAGTTGGATGCAGAATTTTTGAGTGTGGTGGATTTGATTCTGTCAGTATTCAAGAGTCTGCAACTCAAGAATTTCAAAGCGCGTTTGAGTTTCCGCGATCCAGAAAACTTAGAGAAATATATCGGTTCCGATGAAGCTTGGGAAAAAGCTCAAGGTGCAATCCGCCGCGCGGTGGAAACTTTGGGAATGAATTATTTTGAGGGAATTGGGGAGGCGGCTTTTTACGGCCCGAAACTCGATTTCATTTTCCAAGATGTGCTCGATCGCGAATGGCAACTAGGAACTGTTCAGGTAGATTACAATTTGCCAGAACGTTTTGATTTGGAATATGTCGCTGAAGACGGCACTCGCAAGCGCCCGGTGATGATTCACCGCGCTCCTTTCGGCTCTTTGGAACGCTTGATCGGGATTTTGATCGAACAGTATGCGGGGGATTTTCCGCTGTGGTTAGCGCCGATTCAGGTGCGGTTGTTGCCTGTCAGCAATGAGTTTTTGCCGTTCGCGAAGGAAGTGGCGGCGAAGATGAAAATGCTCGGAATGCGTGCGGAAGCTGATGAAAGCAGCGAGCGTTTGGGCAAGTTGATTCGGAATGCTGAGAAGGATAAAATTCCGGTGATGGGTGTTGTGGGTGCGAAGGAGGTTGAGGCGAATAGTTTGAATATTCGGACTCGGGCTTCTGGGGAGTTGGGGGCGATTTCGGTTGATGAGGTGATTGGGAGGTTGCAGGGGGCTATTAGTAGTTACGGGGATTTTTAGGGGGATTTTTTAACCGCAGATTTTAGAACGGGCGAGACGCCCATTCCACAATTAACGCAGATAATAGTTTGATATTGTCTGCGTTTTTAGAATTCGTTAGCTAAAATAGTAGAATTAGGTAAGTTAACAGGAGTTAAATCAATGGCTAATCCATTTCCGGGGATGAATCCTTATTTAGAAAGTCCTGAGTTATGGCCTTCGGTTCATAATAGGTTGATAGTGGCGATCGCAGATTGGTTGACTCCGCAACTACTACCTAAATATTTAGTAGATATCGAACAAAGAATTTATCAAATCAGTGGCGAAGAAGCTTTACTCATTGGTATTCCCGATGTTACAATACAGCGCACACCTAATCCAAGAACCGAAACTAATTCTAATGTTGCTGTCGCCACTACACCCGCAAAATCTTTGAAGGTAACAATACCTTTACCCCTGGAATTAAAAGAAACTTATTTGCAGGTAGTCGAAATAGAAACTAAACAGGTTGTGACAGTGATTGAAGTGTTGTCACCCGCCAATAAGCGCCCTGGAAAAGGGCGCGAAATGTACGAAAGAAAGCGGGCAAAGGTGTTTAGTAGTAACAGTCACCTGGTTGAGATTGATTTGCTGCGAAGTTACCAACCTCTGCCAGTTTTTGGTAACGATATTGAGGCAAGTT
>JAUBOH010000391.1:0-6126 GCA_036700145.1 Microcoleus occultus BM001215366 | reverse complement strand
TTATCGAAGTCTCGATCCCCCCTAACCCCCCTTAATAAGGGGGGGACAAGAGTATTATCTAGAGGCTGTGCTTCCGGTTTTAATTACTCTAATTCGTAGAGTGCGAAACTCTGCGGTTTAACAGTCAATTCTTGCTCTGAATTTATTTTTTCAGGCAAGCTAGAACCTGAACCCATCCATTTTACGTCGGCCGAGTCTAAAATTTTGTGACCGTTACCTTGGGGAAGTGGCGCGGTAAAAGCAACCTCTTGCCTGTTGAAGTTTAGAATGCAGAATATCTGGCTGTCATCTGTCCAGCGACGTAGAAATAAGATTTTTTCGGCTTCGATGCTGGACACTTCTAGACTGTTTTTGTCGAGTTTTTTAAGGGCCGGTATTGTGCGCCGCAGTTGAATTAAATGTTGGTGCCATTCCCAGAGGATTTTGTGTTTCCCTTCTGTTTGTTTTTCCCAGTTTAACTTGCACTTTTGAAAAGTCTCTGGGTTCTGGGGGTCTTGAAATTCGCCTCTACCTTCAAAGATTTTAAATTCTTGCTCTTTGTCTTTGCGGATAGCTTCAATTAAGTTTTCATCGGAGTGGGAAACGAAGTAAAAAAACGGTGCTTCTTCTCCGTATTCTTCTCCCATAAATAGGAATGGAATGTATGGAGAAATTAAAACAGTGCCGGCGGCAAGTTTGAGTGCTTCAAAATCAACTATTTTTGATAGCCGATCTCCCAAAATGCGGTTGCCGATTTGGTCGTGGGTTTGGGAAAATACGAGGAATTGATTTGCCGGTTGCTCCTTTGCTGAACTGCCGTGTTTTCGCTTTCTGTGCGGGGCGTATTGGCCGGAGTAAACAAAGCTTTCTTTGAAGGATTTTTCGAGGTGTTCGCACTTGCCGAAGTCTTGGTAATATCGGTCATTTTCTCCGGTGAGCAATGCGTGCAGTGCGTGGTGAAAATCGTCGCACCACTGGGCGTCTAGCCCGAATCCTCCTAGTTCTTTCGATCGCAAAACGCGGACATCGTTTAAGTCACTTTCTGCGATTAAATAAAGTTGCCGTCCTAGCTGTTGAGAAAGGTCGCTGGTTGCATCGGCGAGTTCTTGCAAAAACGGTCTTGCACCTACTTCAAATATTGCTTGAATGGCATCGAGTCTCAGGGCGTCGATGTGATAGTCTCGAAACCAGTATAGAGCGTTTTCAATAAAGTAGTGGCGCACGCCGTCGCTGTATGCGTCGTCGAAGTTGAGGGGGTCTCCCCAAACCGAGCCGTATTTTGATGTAAAGTACGGGCCGAATTCACGGAGATAGTTTCCTTCGGGGCCGAGGTGGTTGAAAACTACATCTAGAATTACTGAGATGCCTTGTTCGTGGCAGGCGTTGACGAGTTTTTTGAATCCTTCGGGGCCGCCGTAGGAGTTTTGAACTGCGTAGGGATATACGCCGTCGTATCCCCAGTTTCGGTCGCCCGGAAATTGGGCGACGGGCATTATTTCTATGGCGTTGATTCCCAATTCTTTAAGTTGGTTGAGTTGGGAAATTATTGCTTCAAATGTTCCGGCTTGGGTGAATGTGCCTGCGTGCAATTCGTAGATGACCATTTCTGGTAATGGGACGCCTTGCCAATCTGTATCTGTCCAGGTAAAGGCTGTTTCATCTATTACTTGCGAAGGGGCGTGCACGCCTTGGGGTTGATATTTTGAGGCGGGGTCTGGTCTGTCTGTTTTTGCTTCGAGTTGGTAGGTGTAAAGGGTTCCTGGTGGGATGTCTGTAGCTGTGGTTTGCCAATAACCTGCGGCGGATTTTTGCATGGGGAGCAGGCGTTTGTCTGGGGAAACAAGTTGGACTGCTACTTGGTTGAGGGTGGGGGCCCAAACGGTAAATTCACATTGGTTGTTGCCGAGGTAATTTGCTCCTATCTTCACTTTGAATTGTTCTCCTGATAAAATAGGTTTGCGGTGTGACTGAAAATGCTATTTTGGCAATGGGTCTGTTGAGTGCCGATCGCCAAAAAGCCTGTTGAAAAACTAATATCAGTTAAAAAACTAACAAACAACTAACTTTAGACAGAGCAACGGTTAGAATTGTCGCAAAGAGGCAAAAGTAGCGGTTGGTTATGTCTAAATTAAAGCATGAATCTGCGATCGCCCGCGAAATTAGCCGCCTGCAAGGGTAACAATTCTTTGTTTATAGAGTGTGTAAAATCTACCCAAAGGTAGATAACAAATCAGCGCGAGTGTGTGTTTTATGGTTATTGCTTTTGGACGGGAAATCTGCTGCAATCTCGACTCTGCCGAGTCTCGCGAATGGTTGGTCACAAACGGGATCGGCGGTTACGCTAGCGGGACGATCGCAGGTCTCCTCACCCGCCGCTATCACGGGCTGCTGGTAGCCGCCCTTAAACCCCCGCTGGGACGCACTTTGATGCTCGCCAAACTGGACGAGACGGCGGTGTATCACGATCGCCCCTACGCTCTTTATACAAACCGCTGGGCCGACAGCACGATCGAACCCCACGGCTACAACTACATCGAAAGCTTCCACCTCGAAGGCACGACGCCTGTTTGGAGGTTTGCTCTCGCCGACGCTATCCTAGAAAAGCGGATTTGGATGCAGCAAGGTGCTAACACAACGTATATTCAATATTGCTTGCACCGCGGCTCAAAACCGATCGCCCTCGCAGTCAAAGCCCTAGTCAATTACCGCGATTACCACCACACCACGAGCGCCGGCGACTGGCAGATCGGCTTAGAAACGTTGGAACGCGGGGTTTGCGTGACGGCATTTCCCTCCTCTGCACCCCTGTACCTGCTGACAGATGCCGAACCCGAGGCAAAATTTCGAGTTTCTACGTCCTTATACAATTGGCACTACGGATTTGACCTAGCAGCCGAAAAGCGGCGCGGATTGGACTGCTGCGAGGATCACTTGCAGGCGGCGACTTTGCATTTTGCGATCGAACCGGGACAGTCTCTGACTTTGATAGCGAGCACGGAGAAAAATCCCCAAGTCAACGGCGGTACAGCTTTAGCATCCCGTCGCAGTTATGAGGGAGAATTGTTGCAAAAATGGTCAAAAGCGAGCGAGTCTCCCGATTGGATAAATCACTTAGTGCTAGCCGCCGATCAATTTATCGTCAGCCGCCCGGTAGCAGAGGAACCCGAGGGGAAAACGATCGTCGCCGGATATCCCTGGTTCAGCGACTGGGGACGGGATACGATGATTAGCTTGCCGGGCCTCACAATTTGTACCGGGCGATCGTCCGTTGCGCGGTCGATTTTGCGGACATTTGCGCGGTACGTCGATCGGGGAATGCTGCCAAACCGCTTCCCCGATGCCGGTGGCTGCCCGGAATACAACACCGCAGACGCCACGCTGTGGTACTTTGAGGCAATTCGCGCTTACTGCGACAGCACCGGGGACGAGGAGCTTTTGACCGAACTCTGGCCGACGTTATGTGAGATTGTTGACTGGCACATCCAGGGAACTAGGTATAACATCCGCGTCGATCCCGACGACGGTTTAGTCTACGCGGGGGAAACCGGCGTGCAACTGACTTGGATGGACGCGAAAATCGGCGATTGGGTGGTGACTCCCCGGATTGGCAAGCCGATCGAACTCAGCGCGCTTTGGTACAATGCCATACAAGCAATGGCAAGTTTTGCTCGAAAACTGGGCAAGCCTCACGATGAATACGAGCGATTGAGCGATCGGACGGCAGCCGGATTCACCCGTTTCTGGAACGACTCAACCAGTTACTGCTACGACGTTCTCGACGGCCCGGGCGGACACGACAGCTCCCTGCGCCCCAACCAAATATTCGCCGTTTCCCTGCCCCTAGACTCGATTTCGCCTCGCTGGACCAACTCCTTGCTAGCGGGGACGCGGGGCCAGGAAACCCGCTATACACCGTTACTCGCGCCCATCCAGCGCCTCCGCGTCGTGGACGCCTGCGCCCAGGAGCTTCTCACTTCTGTCGGCCTCCGCAGCCTCTCGCCGAAGCACCCTCCGTATCGCGGCACCTACGGAGGCGACCAATTGCAGCGCGACAGCGCCTACCACCAAGGCACAGCTTGGGGCTGGCTCATCGGCCCGTTTGTCTTGGCGCACTTGCACGTATACAAAAACCCAGCACAAGCTCGCGAATTCCTGGAACCGATGGCACATCATATAATGGCGGGCGGAGTTGGCAGTCTCGGCGAAATTTTTGAGGGCGACGCCCCCCACTCGCCGCGGGGCTGCACGGCTCAAGCTTGGACTGTGGCCCAGGTGCTGCGGGCTTGGTTGGCAATTAATACTGCGGGTGTTTAAATGGGGAATGTTATCTTTGGTTGAATAGGAGGTTTATGGCATTATTATTAGCGGGCGATATTGGCGGAACTAAGACGATTTTGCGCTTGGTGGAAAGGACTGCTGATGGTGAAATGAACGCTCTTTATGAGTTTCGCTATCCGAGCGGGGAATTTCCCGATTTGGTGCCGATGGTGCGGCAGTTTTTCACCGAAGCTGCTATTAAGTTGAATTTTGCACCCGAGCCTGAAAAAGCTTGTTTTGCGATCGCAGGCCCGGTGGTCAACAACAGCGCAAAACTGACTAATTTGCCTTGGGTGCTCGAAGCAAAGCGCCTGGAACAAGAATTAGGAATATCCCGCGTCAGTCTAATTAATGATTTTGTGGCGGTTGGCTACGGCGTGTGGGGTTTGGAGGCTACAGATTTGCACACTTTGCAAGCGGGAAAACCCCGCGAACACGATCCAATTGCTGTGATTGGTGCGGGTACTGGTTTGGGAAATTGTTTTGCAATTCCCGAGGCTAATGGTATCAGGGTTTTTTCTTCGGAAGGGGGACACGGTGATTTTGCTCCTCGATCCGAGTTGGAGTTTCAATTGCTGAAATATTTGTTAGCAAAACATGACATTCAAAGAATCTCGATCGAGCGTGTAGTTTCGGGACAGGGGATTGTTTCAATTTACCAGTTTTTGCGGGACAGAAAGTTTGCCCCTGAATCGCCGGAGGTAGGAGAAGTTATCAAAAAATGGGAGTCAGAAATCGGTAAAAGCGAGAAGACTGTCGATCCGGGAGCGACAATTGCACAGGCGGCACTCAAAAAGTGCGATCGGCTTTCAGAACAAACAATGCAAATGTTTGTAGAAGCTTACGGCGCCGTAGCGGGAAATATGGCTGTCTCACTTCTACCTTACGGCGGTTTGTACGTAGCCGGCGGCATCGCTGCAAAGATTTTGCCACTAATTCTAGAAGGGGGTTTTATGCGAGCTTTTACGCACAAAGGCCGGATGGATTCGCTGTTAGAAATGATGCCGGTTCGAGTAGTTTTGAATGACAATGTAGGGTTAATTGGAGCGGCGGTTTGTGCGGCCGGTCTTTAGGGGATTTTAAATATTTGGGGCGGGTTAGAAGCCCACCCACAGTCAGGACACGGCAGTGCCGTGTCCCTACAATTAATCGGGGTAGTCCAAGGGCACTGCCGTTTCCGGATGGTTCGACTCCGCACGCACCACTGTGGGTAATATCAAATCTGTTGGCATCGGAATTGTTCATCTCTCTCTTCTTTGACTCTGTGTTCTCTGCGGTTTAATCATTAGATTCTCTCATCTTCAAAATCTTCTGGGCCGCACCTTCAGACACCGGCATCACCGATAACCGATTGCCTTTCCTCACTACCCAAATCTCATCAGCGCTAAACTTTTGTTTCAGTTCATCCAGAGATATTGATTTAGCAAATTCCTCAACAAACTCAACTCTCACAGTTTGCCAGCGAGGAGCATCAAGCTGCGATTTAGCATCATAATATTCACTCTTCACATCGAACTGAGTCGGGTCAGCGATATTAGTTTCAACGACACGCATCAAGCCGACAATTCCCGGTATTTTACTATTAGAATGATAAAAAAATACTAAATCTCCCAGACTCATTTCTCGCAGAAAATTGCGGGCTTGATAGTTGCGAACGCCGTCCCAAATAGAAAATCTATCACATTTAAAA
Source organism: Microcoleus occultus BM001215366 (assembly GCA_036700145.1). Taxonomy (GTDB): domain Bacteria; phylum Cyanobacteriota; class Cyanobacteriia; order Cyanobacteriales; family Microcoleaceae; genus Microcoleus. The sequence goes on along the minus strand of JAUBOH010000391.1, from coordinate 140 downwards.
TCCGCAATACTATAAACATCAGGTTCCGACTTCATCAGCCAATAATTCATGTAATTGGGAATTGGGAATTGGGCATTGGGAATGGTAATATACAGTTCGATCCCCGTAGGGACACGGCAATGCCGTGTCCCTACATTTCA
>JAUBOH010000390.1:3655-6150 GCA_036700145.1 Microcoleus occultus BM001215366 | reverse complement strand
ATATCAATTGGGCTCTTCATCGGAATGATATAAACGGAGGACACGGCACTGCCGTGTCCCTACCACGATCGATTGTAGGGACACGGCATCTTGAGTGTCCTCTATGTCATAGGTCGTTGCAGCCGGAATTGATATCACGGATCTATTTGCAATTTCCAATTTCCTCTTTTCCCAATTCCCAAATCCTATGTCTCGTTCCAAAGCCCTCCAATCTTATATTTTTGTCCGCTTGCTCCTCGCACCACTGATGTTGTGGACAATCACCACAGCGGTGTTTTTGCTACTGCGGGCGACTCCGGGCGACCCCATAGATGCCATTCTCGGCTCGCGAGCACCCGCAGCAGCAAAAGCAGCAATGCGAACCCAACTCGGTCTCGATGCACCCCTGTGGGAGCAATATCTCAAATACATGAAAGACTTATTCAGTCTGAACTTGGGAACCTCCATCACCACTCGCGGACAAACCGTCTGGCAAATTATCGGAGACTATTTCCCCGCTACAGTCGAATTAGCAGTTTGTAGCATGGCCATAGCTTTAATTGTCGGCATCAGTATCGGTTCCCTAGCAGCATCCCGCCCCAATAGTATTTTCGATGTTGCAGGGCGTTTGTTTGGCATTATCACTTACTCGCTGCCAGCTTTTTGGGCTGGGATGGTTTTGCAATTGATTTTCGCGGTGCAGTTGGGCTGGTTTCCCTTGGGAACACGCTTTCCGGTGACATCAGGAGCCCCCCAAGGCTACACGGGACTGTACACTATAGACAGTCTCCTGAGCGCTAACCCCGGTCAGTTTCTCACAACTTTGCATTATTTGGCACTTCCGAGTTTGACCCTGGGAATTCTTTTGAGCGGCATTTTTGAGCGGATTGTCAGGGTGAATCTCAAGCAAACTTTGCAAGCAGATTATGTCGAAGCAGCCCGAGCTCGCGGAATTCCTGAATTGCAGATTTTATGGGCTCACGCTCTAAAAAATGCGCTAATTCCGGTGATTACTGTGTTGGGATTGACTTTTGCTGCACTGTTGGGCGGTGCTATTTTAACCGAGGTTACTTTTTCTTGGCCGGGGCTGGCAAATCGGCTTTACGAAGCGATTAGCTTGCGGGATTATCCAACAGTACAAGGTATTGTGGTATTTTTTGCTGGAATTGTCGTAATTGCCAGCATTGTAATTGATATTTTGAACGCTTACATTGACCCGAGAATTCGGTATTAAATAGTCAGTAGTCATTAGTCATTAGTCATTGGTCATTAGTCATTAGTCATTGGTCATTGGTCATTAGTCAACAGTCAACCCTTCGACCCAACGACGGAGTTCATCCGCTCGCGTAGCCGAAGGGCGAGCGGGCGACGCTCCGCTCTTCGGGCGGCGCAGTCAACAGTCAACAGTCAACAGTTAACAGTCAACAGTCAGCAGTCAACAAGTAGAATTAATTGCAGAACTGATTATCAAAAAAATGAAAACACAGGGAACCGGGTATGCCACAGCGATCGTACTTATTCAGAAGTTGCTCGAAAAACTGTTAGGAGATGACGTTTTGGTGCGGACACAGCTACCAATTAAGTTAGGCGATGCTGCACCCAAACCGTCGATCGCCATTGTCATGCCAGACGTGCTGCGCTATACTGACCGCCACCCCATCGCCTCGGAGATATATCTGCTAATCGAAATAGCCGATGGTACGGTCAAAAATGACTGCGAGATGCAAGGAACAATATATGCTCGATCGCACATTGACGATTTTTGGGTGCTAGATATCAACAAACGCCAACTTCACGTATTCCGAGAACCCTCAGACGACGGGTACGACAGTCAAATGATTTTGTCAGAGGATGCGACTGTGGCACTCTCGGCTTTTTCTAGGTGTACTTTCTGCGTTTGCGAAATGTTGCAGCCAGTGGCGACTCTGTAGAAGCAGTTGTCAAAAAGATCGATCGGCTTTTAGAATGAGGACACTTTGCAGTTTCTGGGCAATACTGGAGCAAACACAGTTCAATATTTGAGGAAACGCTGATGAGATTATTGCGGACAATCGCCGCTCTATCGGCTGCCTTGATCCCAATGACGGCTGAAGCTGCCTTTAGCCGTCCCATGCCAGGAACAGCCCAGTTTCCGAGAGCCTCAAACCCCCGAGTAGACGTGCCGGTTTGCTTCATCGAAACCGCAAGCGGCACAACTTTTGATTTAGTCAGCTTGTGCGGCACCAACGCCGCTCCCCAAAAAACTGCTCCGGCCCCCGGCAACCCCGCCAATGCTCCTGCAAATAACCCCAATGCAGGCAATCCGGCTGCCGCCCCCAACCCCAACAGCGTCACCAGAGATGCTGCCGGCGCCCCGATAACTACTCCAGCAGGCACCGCAAATCCCAACAATCCCAACAATCCCAATCCGGGAACTTCGCCAAATCCCAACAATCCCAATCCGGGAACTTCGCCAAATCCCAACAATCTGAATCCGGGAACTTCGCCGAATACCAATCAGAACAATCTGAATCCGG
>JAUBOH010000390.1:0-3555 GCA_036700145.1 Microcoleus occultus BM001215366 | reverse complement strand
ACTTCGCCGAATACCAATCAGAATAATCTGAACCCGGGAACTTCGCCGAATACCACTCCCAGCAACAATTTGTCTCCGAATAGTGGCACTGGCAACGGCACGGGAACTTTTTGAACTGCCGCCTGATGAGTTATGCTAAGACATTGAAGTGGCGATCCTCTTCGAGGGCTTCGCTAACGCACTTGAGGAAGAAATAAGAGTGTCAAACTTAGTTCAACGCTTAGAAATAACCGCTCATCCGCAACTAGAAAAATCCCTCGGCTATCGAGGAGACAGCCGCTGGGTAGCTTGGCGGTGGGAACCTGACATCGACCAACTTGTTTCCAGCGACGGCAAAACAGTCTCGACTGGCAATAACATGGCTTGGCTAGTGTTTTTGCAGCACGACTTAGTTAAACCTGCTCTACAAGAGTACAATCTCGGCGAGGGCGATCGCTACTGGCTGCTTTTGGACACCGAAACTAGAAATCTCTACATCGGCGAAGGGAAAGCAGTTCAAAGTCTGCTCGAACAGCCGGAAAGTTTAGCTTTATTAGCCTGTCTCGATGGCGGGAATGCCGATCGGCAAACTGCACAAACTTGGCAGCAAACCCTATCTGAACTAACCGAAACAACAGCTTTTCGCCACCTCACAAATGCCCTTCCTTTCGGTATCGCCGCCGCGTTGATAGGTGCTTTGGGAATCGGAACCGGAGTCTGGGTAGTGCCGGCGGTGCAGCAGAAACTAGCCGAAAAAACAACTTTTACTTCCCCAATTAGTTTTGGCGCCAACTGCGGGATTGGCGGTACTGACGATTTTTCAGCCTATGTAGGTTCGTCAAGCGGAAATAAAGAACTGCACTTAATCGGCGTTTACGAAGCTAATTCGGAACACGGGAATGCAAATAGAGCGAAAAGTGCGTTAGCGAAGCCCTCGAAGAGGATCGAAGTCAAAGTAGAACGCCGAAACAAGCCGATAATTCTCGCACTTTCAGCCTACGAACCCATTAACTGGAACGTGAATCTAGAACCAGGTGCAGTAATCGAAAAAATCATCGTTAACGGCTACCACAACCAAACTGTTTCAGGAGTTTCAGGAATTCCGATAGAAGTCCACAGCTACGAAGAAACCGGAAACTATATCGGTGACTTTATCTACAAGTGGGGTGCAAATCCTGAAAGTAATACTCCCTCCCTCGTGACTAAACTCGAACAGACAAACCGCACAAGTTTAACTTCTTTCCAAGGATGTTACAGAGGTACGAACTTTAATATTAAATGAGAGCAGCGACAGACGACGAAAACTTAAAACCGAGTCCGATAAAATCACAAAACCCGCGCCGTCGGGTTTTTTATTGAAAGTTAAACTTATTGGCATTTATATGGTATAATCTCCAGTGGCGTCATTACCAATTAGCAATCATCAATTCCCCAATTCTAACAATGCTAATATATTTACTATGAAATACTGGTATGAAACCCTAGCTGTAGCGCAGCGGATTTTAATTGAACTGTTCCGGCGAAAACGCAGCTTAATCCTCTGGAGTATCTTCCCAGTTTCTATTTTACTAATTAACGGAGCGATTTTACAAGAACGCGCTAACCTAACAACAGCAAAAGCCTTTGAAAATGCAGCACCTGCAAGTTTAGTAGGAGCCGCCTTATTTTTTAGCTGTCTCGGCGGGAGTGTCGCCACAGTCGTAGGAGAGCGAGAACAGCATACTCTCAAACGCCTATTTATTTCTCCCCTAAGTGGCACTTCCTACTTTTTAGGAATTTTTCTAGCTCACAGTGCGATCGGCATCGGTCAAGTAATTCTAGTATATGCGATCGCCTCTTTTTTGGGAGCACAATTCCAAGGCTCTGTCCTGTTAGGACTTGGAATTATTGTACTCAGTATTATATCTTATGTGGGAGTCGGCTTCATTCTCGGAACCCAATTCGCCCGACGCACAGAAGATGTCAACTCCCTAGTCGCCGCTTTCGGAGTTCCATTGTTGATTTTAGGAGGTGCATTTTTACCGACAGCGCTGTTTCCCAAAAACCTGCTCGAACTTGCCAAATACAATCCGATTTATCACATGAATGAAGCGCTAATCCAAGTTTGGGCTAACGGCAAAAACTTCGATGATATTGCCGAACACTTCTGGTTTTTATTCATATTTTCTATAGCCATGATTGCAGGTGGATGGCTTTCTTACCGCAGGATGTTGAGAGTAGAAAGAAGACTTTAGAACCATCTCCTCTGCGCCCTCAGCGCTCTCTGCGGTTCAATCATCCAGGAACAATCGTAAACGATATAAGTCCCATTATAGAAAAAACTACGGAGAATTCAAGCAGTGCTGCAAATAGAAAAGCTAAATAAGTCCTATGGCGAGCGTTCAGTGCTTCGAAATTTGACACTCCACATACAAGCGGGAGAAATCTATGGTTTGCTCGGACAAAACGGTGCAGGCAAAACTACCACAATCAATATTTTATGTAACTTGCTAAATGCAGATAGCGGCAAAGTTACCATCAATGGCGAACCAGTTTCCGACTCTACTAAACCGTTAATAGGTGTAGCGCCCCAAGAAAATTTGCTTTACAAAAGCCTGAGTTGCGAAGAAAATCTCAACTTTTTTGCTCAAATTTATGGAATGAATCGCAAACAGCGTCTTTATCAAGTAGAACAATGTTTAAAAGCAGTAAATTTGACAGATAGAGCGAAAAGTCCCGTAGAAACTTTGAGTGGCGGAATGCAGCGCCGATTGAATATTGCCGTAGCTTTGGTGCACCAACCAAAGTTAGTAATTTTGGATGAACCGACAACGGGTTTGGATATAGAAGCCCGCTACGAAATTTGGGAGTTGATTCAGCGCTTGCAATCTCAAGGAATTACAATTTTGCTGACAACTCACTTGTTGGATGAAGCTGAACGTCTTTGTCAGAGAATTGGTATTTTAAAGAGTGGGAGTATTGTAGCAGAAGGTAGTTTGGAGGAGTTGCGAAAACTGATTCCGGCGCAGGAGATTATTGTTGTAAAAACCCCACAAGAAGCTGAAGTCATCGCCCGCGCCGAAAAGTACAATTTCATTCCCCGTCGCTACGGCAGCGATTTAGCATTTTGGTTGCCGGAAGCTTTAGAATTAAAAGAGATTATTTTGTGTTTTGATGGGATTTCTATTGACTCAATTGCGCGGTATCCGGTGCGGTTAGAACATATTTATGTCGAGGTGACGAAACAAAGTGTATCTTAATCCGCATAGATCAGCCCACATCAGCGGTTAAAGTTCCAAAGTAATTAACTGAGCAATTTCATCCGTTTGAAAACCCAAAGCCATCGGCTTTTGCACCGCCGGAATCACCTGCACATCATACAGTTCTGTGACAATCCCTTCAAACCGCAACCAATGAACGATCGCCCCTGTAGTCAAATCTATCACCATCATCCCACATCGAGGCTCAGCATCCTTAGTTACTAACAACTCATCCAACTCTAAACCGCTAAAAGTTTTGTCACCACCCCGAGGTTTCGACAGTCCAACAATCGCCCAATTTTGCCAAAAAGCCAATCCTCGGACATATCCCGGACAA
>JAUBOH010000389.1:0-6166 GCA_036700145.1 Microcoleus occultus BM001215366 | reverse complement strand
GTTAAGTAATTTAAAAATTACGCTCGCAGAGGCTCGTAGTGAGGGCTTCAGCCCTCTTTCACAGGGCCCAAGCCCTTACTACAAACCTTGAATTATTTACGCCGACTTACTTACACAAACTTTCGTCCCTCTCGCTTCAGACTAAGAGATTGGGGAGTTTTCAAGTTGGCTTGAGCATAAATTCTTAGAATTGCCTCAAATTTTCATCAAATTTTTATTTCCGCCTGACATTCTAGCTGGAGAAGGTTCACAACTTGCGGGGTGAGGAATAGATTGCTCTTGGGAGGAGTGGCTGTTTCATCACACCGGTTCGCTAAATGTCAGGAGGAAATTTTTATGCTATCGAAGTCGTTGCAGTTGAGTTCATCATCGATCGTCCGTTACGGGTCTAGTTTTGTTTTGGGATTAATGTTGTGCACGGCTTCGGCTCCGGTGCTAGCGAATAATAGTAAGTCTACAGGTGGCAATTTTATTTTTGGATTAATGTTGCAGACTAATCCGGTGCTGGCGCACGTTGGGCATAACAGCGAGTTTGCAGGTGGCGATGCGGCAAAGATTATGCAGCCGATCGAAGTTGATGCCAGTAAAGCAACCGCATTGGGAATTAAGACAGAGGCAGTTGCCCCTACTCCCGATGGAGGTATTCTCAAAGTTAAGAGCACAAGCTTGGTTGATGCCAATGGGCAAAAGCTCGTCTACATCCAGGAAGGAACAACCTACAAACCGATCTCAGTTCAGGTTGGTAGCGACTCTGGAGATGTGGTGGAAATTAAAGAAGGCAATCTAGTTTCGGGAAATCAGATTGTAACGCAGGGCGCAACACTTTTGTACTCCGAGGCATTGCGAGGTAAACCGCAAGCATCGCCAGCGACATCCCAAGCAGAAGCGCAGCCTGCTCAAGGAACGTCACCTTTGATATGGGTAGCAGGGGCAGGAGTCTTACTGGTCGGTGGATTCGCCGTATTTGGCTTAAAAGGCAAGGATAATTCGACATTCAAATAAGATTCTCGGTTGTTGTCGATCGCGACTGAATAGACCTCTCTTAACTGTTAGCTGTTAGCTGTTAACTGTTAGCTGTTAACTGTTAGCTGTTAGCTGTTAACTGTCAACTGTTAACTGTTAGCTGTTAACTGTCAACTGTCAACTGTCAACTGTCAACTGTCAACTGCTATAAAAGCTTGCCTAACGCTATCCAAATTTCATTTTTATGTTGAATGTCATCCCCAAATGGTCTATTGCTCAGCGATGGTTAGTGGTGTTCGGGGCGATCGTCCTAACCATCTGGAGCCTGCACACTGTAAGTCGAATGCCCCTCGACGTGTTGCCCAACTTTGCGCCCCCTCAAGTAGAAGTACAGACAGAAGCCCCCGGCCTAGCCCCGGAAGCGGTGGAATCCTTGGTGACGTTACCGCTAGAAAGTGCGGTCAACGGCACACCAGGAGTTGAAGTCGTCCGTACCTCCTCCGCCGTAGGAATTTCGGTATTGCGGGTGGTGTTTAAGTGGGGTACTGACCCCTATCAAGCTCGTCAACTCGTGGCAGAGCGCTTGCAGGACGCGCAAGACCGACTTCCAGAAGGCATAGGTACACCGCAGATATCGCCCTTAGCTCCCCCCATCGGGACGGTGATTCAATATGCCTTCACGTCAGACACTACATCGATCATGGAAGTGCGGCGTTTGGTGGATGGCAAAATCAACAATCGCTTGCTGGCAGTTCCAGGCGTATCGCAAGTGCTAGTCTACGGCGGAGAAATTCAGCAGTTTCAGGTCATTGCTAATCCTGAAAAACTCAAAGCGTTGAAGGTTTCGCTCTCCGAAGTCGTCAAGGCGGCAAACGAGGCAAATGCCAAAACTGCCGGTGGATTGTTGATTGACCCCGAACGCGAATTGGTGATTCGGGGACAGGGACAAATCCAGACGATCGCAGATTTGCAAAAAGCAGTCGTCAAGGTGCAGGAGGGAAAAACCATTCTACTGCGGGATGTGGCAGAGGTGAAGATTGGAGCTGCACTGGCGCGAGGCGATGCCAGTTGGAATACAAAACGGGCTGTGGTGGTGATGGTGAACAAACAACCGTTGGTGGATAGTCCCACCGTCACCCAAGCCATCATCGAAGCGATGGAGGAAATTAAACCGGGCTTACCCCAGGATGTGAAGGCGAATGTCACTTTCCGGCAAGATGCCTACATTGACGCTTCGGTTGGTAATGTGCGATCGGCGTTGATCGAAGGTAGTTTGATTGTCGCAGCCATCCTGATTCCGTTCCTGATGAACTGGCGCACCCTCACCATCTGTTTGCTGGATTTCTTTCTCTCGCTACTGTTTTCACTGTTGGTGTGTTCCTGGATCGGGCTGGAACTCAACACCATGACCCTCGGTGGATTGGTAGTGGCGATCGGGACAGCAGTGGATGATGCGATCGTCTACTGCGAAAATACCTACCGCCGCTTACGGGAAAATCGCCTCTCGCCTAATCCCAAACCATCAATGGAGGTGATTTTTGAGGGTTCTCAGGAAGTGCGCGAGTCGCTGATTGGGGCGACGTTAATTGGGATTATTGTTTTTTCACCGATTTTCACGCTTTCTGGTGTGGAAGGGCGGATCTTCACCCCAATGGGCATTGCCTATCTGGTGGTAGTAATCATCTCCAGCCTGGAATCCTTGGTAATCTCCCCTGCTTTGTGTGCCATTCTGTTGCCCCACAGCCGGATGCAGGCGACAGAACCCTTCCTAGCACTGTTTTCCAAGCGAGTTTACCATCCGTTGCTACAGTTGGCTATGCGTCGCTCTAGCTTGATTTTGGGATTGGCTACAGCGTCAATGGTGGCGGCGATGCTGATTGTGCCGACATTAGGACGGGATTTTCTGCCAACGTTCCAGGAACGATCGCTGATGAATGCGATCGCCCTGTATCCGGGTTCTTCATTGGAATCAACCAATCGCGTCGGGTTAGCGATTCAAACAGCACTTAAGGATGACCCCCGGTTTGAATCAGTACAACTGCGATCGGGCAGAGCTCCAGGCGACCCAGATGCGGCATCGGTGAACTTGGCACACTTGGACGTGGAACTGAGTGAAGCAGCGATGAAAAACCGTCCTGCGACGATTCAAGCTTTGCGGGAGGTATTGGGACAGTTTCCGGGAGTTGCAGGTAATGTCGGTGGATTTATCAGTCACAGGATGGATGAAGTTCTATCGGGTGTCAGAAGTGCGATCGCCATTAAAGTATTTGGTAACGACTTACAAGAACTCCGCCGCATTGGAGAACAAATCGAAACAACAATGAAAGGCGTGAAGGGATTGGTAGACCTTCAGCTTGAACCTCAAATTCCGATCCGTCAAGTACAAATTCAATTTAACCGAGATGCAGCCGCTCGCTACGGATTGACGATCGCCCAATTGTCAGATTTCACCGAAACAGCCCTAAATGGTCGCGTGGTTGGTCAAGTAGCCGACGGTCAACAATTGGTGGATGTGCTGGTTTGGGTCAACGAATCAGCCCGCCGCAACCTCAACACGATTCGCAACCTCCAAGTTAATACCCCAACAGGTCAAATCATCCCGCTTTCGCAAGTAGCAAAGGTTGATTTTGGCAATGGCCCGAACACGATTAACCGGGAAAACGTCTCGCGTTTAATTGTGGTGTCAGCCAACGTACAGGGACGCGATGTTGGTTCGGTTGTCGGTGACATTCGCACCAAGGTCAAGCAATCGGTGCAACTGCCCCAAGGCTACTATATTCAGTACGGTGGACAGTATGAGTCGGAACAACGGGCTGCTCAAAACTTCCTAATTTTCGGAATATTAGCGGTGGTGGCGATCGCAGTATTGATGTACTTCACCGTAAAATCCGTTCCTGCGATGCTGATGGTTATGGTCAATTTACCATTAGCACTGGTTGGCGGTGTCATCTCAGTGCTGCTAACGGGTGGCGTTCTCTCTGTTCCGTCAATGGTGGGCTTTGTGACGCTGTTTGGCGTGGCGACGCGCAATGGATTGCTGCTGGTAGACAACTACAACACCAAACTCGCTCAAGGAATGCCACTTTCCAAGGTAATTGTGGAAGGTTCGATGGAACGGTTGCTGGCGATTTTGATGACTGCACTCACCTCGGCCTTGGGGATGATTCCCTTGGTGTTAAGCGGTGGGGCTGGTAAGGAATTGTTGCAGCCTTTGGCGATCGTTGTCCTCGGCGGGCTCTTTACCTCAACCGCTCTCACTCTACTGGTTCTACCTGCATTGTATGCTCGATTTGGCAAGTTCCTAATGCCGAAACGGGTTATGGAAACAACTGAGTTAAGAAACTATGGCATTGAGCAGACACCAATGAAAGAAGTAGGCTAATAACAGTTAACAGTTAACAGTTAACTGTTAACTGTTTAAACAATACCGATGCTACCGGAAACAATATGATATCAAATCCGGTAACATCGTCCTGTATTCATCTCTCTATTCTCTCTCTGTGTCCTCTGCGCCCTAGAAAGGTTAAATCATTCCGATCCAACCGGAAACGATATGATAAATCAGCTTAATTTATACCAATTCTCCAAAATTTTGAAACAATAATGAGTGTTGGTTTTGTTTCCAGAAAGTTTGTAAGGTGCGTCGCTATGAGATTATCGATGTTATTTAGGAGCTTTGATAGCGACGCACCCTACAGCTACTGTTAGATAAATCTTGAGAATTAGTATCTGTTTGTTAGTAAAAAAGTATCGGACGAGATAGCTATAAAATGAGAATTCTGCTGGCGGAAGACGAACCCGATTTAGGTGCGATCGTGCAACGCACCTTGAGCCGCGAAAAGTATCTGGTGGATTGGGTGCAGGATGGTACGACTGCTTGGAACTATCTGGAAGACCAATGGACAGAGTACACGATCGCCATTTTTGACTGGTTGCTACCGGGAACTTCGGGGCTGGAACTGTGTCAACGTTTGCGCCGGCAGAATAATCCTTTACCCGTTTTGATGTTGACAGCAAAAGATCGCACGGAGGATATGGTGGCTGGGCTGGATGCTGGGGCTGATGACTATCTGATGAAACCGTTTGTGAAAGCGGAGTTGTTAGCCCGGTTGCGGGCTCTCCAGCGACGGGGACGGAGTTTGTCTCCAGAAAAGTCTCCCCATTTGAATCCTGCCCAACTTGAGGCGGGGCGGTTGCGGCTTGATTACAATAAATCAATCATCTCCACTACGGATGATGGAGGACAGCTAACAGTGATTCCTCTGACGGCTAATGAGTTTCGGTTACTGGAATATTTCATGCAGCACCCGAATCAAATCCTGACGCGCGATCGACTTTTGACTCGTTTGTGGGATGTAGATGCTGACCCGATGAGCAATGTAGTTGCTGCTAGAATTCGTCTGTTGCGCCGCAAGCTGGCAGATTATGGCTGTGAGGGCATAATTGAAACGGTTCATGGATTCGGTTATCGCTTGAACAATTAATATCAATTCCGGGTTGACAACCCCCTTTATCTTCTGACTTTTCTTTCTTCTTTGTTCTTTCTTCTTTCTTCTTTCTTCTTTCTTCTTTCTTCGCGTTCTTCGCGTCTTCGCGGTTCAATCATAAAGGGGGTATGTTACCCGCAATTGATATAATATGCACTCCAACAAGCTATTTAACCGCACGCGCTGGCAACTCGCAGGCTGGTATGCGATCGTCATGGGTCTGTTGTTAGGTATATCCGGTATTGCAGTATATCAGGTTGTTTTTCACACGCAGCGATACATCCTCCAGCAAAAACTACAGGACTTAGCCGGAACCTTACATGACACGATCGAACCTGAATTACAACAACCGGGACAGCTAGCACCTAGCGCGAAAACTATTTTGCCTGGTTTGTGTCTGTGGAATGAAAACTGTCATTCTTCAAGCAATGACGATGCGCGACATACTGCTAGAGTGTTTCAGCAGGAAGGCTATTATCTCCGCTTTTTAGACGGTTCTGGACGTGTTTTAGCGACGAGTGGAGAGCAGCCGAATGTATTAAAACGTTTTGCGCCAAGGGAGTTTTGGCAGGTTCTGAATTGTGCTAAGGGCGATCGCTTTTATCAAATTTCTCTACTGCTGCGAACGAATAATAGTTTGCCTTGGGGTTATCTGCAAATTGGGCGATCGCTCAAAGAATGGGATACTTATTTGAACACTTTGCGATTGTTTCTGT
>JAUBOH010000388.1:0-6212 GCA_036700145.1 Microcoleus occultus BM001215366 | reverse complement strand
GCCAATGCCCTGTTTGGCCAATGCCCTGTTTGGCCAATGCCCTGTTTGGCCAATGACTATTCTTTCACTCGCACGTCGATGACGCTGGCGTTGAAAATGTACTTTTTGCCTTCAAGTTCTAGCGTAGTGCCAATTTTGACTTTCGTATTCCCTAAAACCGGGCCGTTTTCAGTAAGTTGACCTTTTCCCTCTAAAGTAAACATCATATTTCTGCTGAAGGATTCTTCTTCTCTGGGATCGGGGAGGGCTTTGAGAGTGCCGTTGGGCTGGGGAACTGCTAGGGTTCTGGTGAGAGTTTTGACAGATTTAATCGTAATCTGACCGGAGGGTTGATTGCGGATCACCACATTGATTTTATCGCCAGCTTTGAATAACTCTTGAACGTTATTGCCTTTGAGACCGATCGCAATTGCATCGATCTCTACAGGTTTGACACTGGTGCCGACTTGGGCGACGGAACCGCCTGAAGTGCCGGGGAAGAAGAAAATTCCGACTGCAACTAACAGTACGATTAGAGCGGCACCTACGTCTAGAATGCTGAGTTTGCCGAACAGCCGGCCTTGAGAATCCAAAATTTTCATAAATCGCTTAGTTAACTGATAGCGACAGGAGTATGTTTACAAGCTCAGGACTTACCCAGACATTGATGAAAAACAGATGCGGAGATTGCTTGGCTACCGCTGGCAATGACATACGTTATTGATGCGTAAATCCTGAAGCTAAAAGATATTACCACAACGATCGCCCAAAATCCGCAGGACTTGGGCACGATCGGCAGAAGGCAGTTGACGGCGGTTGGTTGGGCTTCTGCCGATCGCCCGTTCGCTGGCGGGGCGGTTAAAAATGGGCAAAAAGCTAGAATAGCAACAAATCCGCCTGAAATTTCGTCTGCTGATGAGAGTGAATTTTCTCGTTTTTCCTAAAAATTTATCTAACTTCTCGCACGTATCAATCATGTTAAAAAGTTTGTGGTTGACTTGCCGGCATACCTGCGGCCGGGGGATTTATCTGTTTCTGTCGCTGATTGTTGTTGCGGGTATCTGGGTAGTTTCCCCGGAAGCGACACAGGCGTTTTCTTTGCCGGAACTGATTTTTCGGGGGATTCAAGTTATTCAACTGTCGAATTTGTCGGATCGCCAAGAGGTTACGGTTGGCAGGCAAATCAATCAGCAGTTGACAAGCAGCGAGTTTAAGATTGACGGCGATCGCGCCACTACAGTATATATCAACCGCATCGGTCAGCGGCTCGCCCAGCAAAGCACTCGCCCGAATATTCCCTATACTTTTCAGGTGATTGACGACGACAATATTAATGCTTTTGCGACAATGGGCGGTTTTGTTTATGTGAATAAAGGTTTGATGGCGGCGGCGGACAATGAGGCAGAATTGGCAAGTGTTATCGCCCACGAAATCGGGCATATTAGTGCCCGCCACTCGATTCAACAAATGCGTCAAATGGCGATCGCCTCTGGTGTAGCTGCTGCTACTGGGCTCTCGGGTTCTCGGGCGGTTCAGATTGGGGTGGAATTGGCTTTGCGACGCCCGCACAGCCGTCAAGCTGAATACGAAGCGGATCAATTGGGATTGCAAACTATGGGGCGATCGGGCTACGCTCAATCTGGGATGGTTGATTTTATGAAAAAATTGCTCAACAAACCTTCTCCTCCGAGCATTTTGAGCACACACCCAGCTACGGGCGATCGCATAGCTGCTATCTCGCAGGCTATAGATCCGGATCTGGCTAGCGGTGAAGGCTTGAATAATGCGGCTTACAAGCTGGAAATTCGCAGGCTGTTGCGATCGTAGCAATCATAAATGGGCCTGGCGCTCTCTTGTCTTCTCTTCTGTGTTCTTACTTGGCGCACTTCGTGTCGAAAGCGGTTCGTTAAAAAATAAATCCAATTAGTAGCGTGCGTTTGTTTGTAATAAGGACGAAGAGTCCTTATTAAATATAAATTGGAGGACTAAAGTCCTCACTACAAACCTTTGACGCGAATTTTTATTTTTACGATCGCCTAAAACTCAGTCGATGACTCTCTTCTCTTCTCTTCTCTTCTCTTGTCTTACTTCGCGATCTTCGCACCGGAGAAGCGGTTCGTTAAAAAATAAATCCAATTAGTAGGGTGCGTCTCAAGCAGGTCAATTTCGATTTAATCGATCGCCCTCAAACCGACGCACCCTACAACTGCCCCTTCACCTTTATTTAACACTGCTGTTGAACAACAGGACTCATCTGAGGTTTCGGGAGTGCAATCTGCTGCGGCCTCAATTGTCTGACAACTTCGTCAAACGGCAAAATTCGGACTTGGTTGTTAAACACATTTACTTGATAAACTCTGCGGTAGCTGAGGTCAAGTCCAGTCAGCCAGCCGCTTTTGGGATGATAAGCACCCGTGTCAATATCCAACCACCCTTGACCCCTGACTAATTCGCCGGGCCTGACGCCCTCAAAGGTAAAGGTGATCGTGTGACCGGTGATAATTAATTTATTGGGAAAATAGGGTTTTGAGATGCTGTGAAATTCTTTGCGAATCCAGCAAAGTTGTTCGATCGACTGCTTGTCAATTGGCATCTGGGGATGGACGCCGGCGTGCACCAGCCAGATATCGCCTAAGTCGATGTACGTGGGGAGCGATCGCAGCCACTCTAAGTGTTTGTACGGCATCATCCCTGTATCTCTGTAGCTGGCTACTGTCGCATCGCCGCCGCTGTAAAGCCAAGATTGCCACGCCCGCATATCCACGGACGCCCCCGCCAAAGCATCTAACATCAATTGTTCGTGGTTTCCCAGCAGAGTTTGGTAGGGGCTTTGCTGGACAAAATCTAATACCTGAGCGCTTTTCGGGCCGCGATCGATTAAATCTCCCAAAAAATAGACGCGATCGTCCGAGCTCGGGGCAAGTGCCTCTAGCAGCAGCATTAAGCCATCGTAATGCCCGTGTACGTCCCCGATAACAATGCGCCGGTGATCCACTGTGTTTATCCGCTTCCCTGACTCAAAACCCCAATCACTAGCTTAGAGAATCTGATTTTGCTGCTATTTCCTCCTTTCTTTGGCGGAGGAGGGGTGTCACCCATTATACTGCTTTATATAAAAATTCAGTAAAGCTCGCCAGTATCTGTTTCCGTAGCTACTGATAGCAACACTGGCAAGCTGTTAATTGTGCTTCTGCAACTGCTGTTACTGAGTCAAAGCTTTGAGGAATGTCTGGAGCTCTACCAAAAAACCTTTCTTTTTTAGCGGTTTTGCAGGTGCGGTGGAATTGGGATCGGCGGTTCCCAGAGAAGCGGCTAAAATCCGCTCTAAATCGTCTCCGACTGGTTTTTGGGCGGTTTCAGAAATTAGTTCGTATTCGTCGTTTGTTTCCAGCCAGACTTGCCAGGATTGCGGGTAGCAGCGGAAGAGGGCCGCACTGTCTAGGGGTCTGATGTAGTAACAGGATTCGATTTTGTTGAGGAATCGATCGCGTAGTTGGCGGCCGGCATAACCGATGCCTATGGTAGCAACATCTTCGAGGCGCGGGTTGAGCAGGATTACTGGGCGACCCGCCGCAGCTATGTAGAGTTTTTCGACTTGCGCCACCTCTACCGCCGCCGGATTCACCAGCAAAAACAGTTCATCTTCCGGTGCTATTTTATCTTCAACAGCCGTGCGACTGCTGCCCAAATCAGTGATTTTAAAAGGTGTTTGTCCCCAGTCGCGGCGGGCGAGGGCGGCCGCACCGGTGTCGGGAAAAAAGACTTTGAGGCCGGAGTACATTTCCTCAAATTCTGGGAGAAATTGTTGGGTGATAGACTGTGCTTGCAGTGCGATTTCTGGAAATACTAATTCGACTTGCAGCAGAGTTTTGCCGTCCGAGAGGGCGGCGGCGGTTGCAATGCGGGATTGGGCGATCGCGTCGTTGAGATCCTTGGGCAGTTCTGTCATTAATCTTATTGTTTTTACTCGACTTCTCTCAATCCAATTTTACCTGAGATATTGCACCATTTTCAATTACCTGTCTAGGAACAGGCAAGATGCCTGTTCCACAATAAAATTTACTCTTTGTGGAACAGGCATCTTGCCTGTTCTTAAGAATGCTACAAGATGTAAATTTTACCGCATCAAGCCACAAAAGCTAACACGGACACCGGCGAGCCGGAACCTCCCAAAAGACGCAATATTCCGATAACCAAAGTGATATCAGCCGCAGGTAACAAGTCGAGATTTGCCAAATTTTCCAGCACTATTCGCTGCTTTTTCAATATTAGTTTGTTCACTGCAAAACTTTCATCTTGTCCGGGATCGACTCCGTGAGTGTCGGTGCCAATTCCGGCGATATAGCGTTCTTCTAGCAAAAATTGAGTTGCTGCTGTGCCAAATCCGGGAAAATGGCAAATTCCGCGATCGGATTGGTTAAAAAATGCTCCCTCGTCATCCCATTTTTCTTGCCAGCCAGTATACAATAAAACGAGATTTCCCGGTTCTATAAATTTGTGCTGCCGTTCCCAAGTCAATACATCGTCGATTGTTAAAGTGTAGTCGGGATTGGCAAGACTTTGCTCGCGGATGTCGATCGCAATTGCGGGACAAACTAGCGACTGCGGCGCATAAGTATCAATGCTCGCGCCTGCTGCATAAAAGCTGTTGGGTGCGTTGATGTGAGTGCCGCTGTGTTCTCCCATTGAGAATTTTCGCAGGAAATAGCCGTGTTTTTCTATTTGAGATACTGTTTCAAATTCTGTCGCTGGATCTCCCGGCCAGATGGGAATATTTGGGTGAATGGGATGGGTTAAGTCGATAATTTGCCTGTAGGCGATCGTTCTTAAGTTGTTTGAGTTAAAGTTGTTTGTCATTGGCAAAAATGAAGAGTCGGCGGTTGAAACCGCTCCTTGTCAAACTAAGTCCACTCCAAGCGGACTACAGAGTTAGCTAAAGCTGGCTGACAATGCGATCGAGCGTGGCTTCCATCACATCCTTTGTTTGCCCGGAAACAGTATACACCAAAGCTTCTCGATAAACTCTCCCGGCTGAGTGCAGCGTACCGTTAGCAGCACCGCTAGAAACCGTAACCGCAGCGTGCCCGCAACGCACCGCTAAATCAATGGCTTGAGCTCGGAGTGCTAACTGTTCTGCTTTTGAGCTGTGTTGAGATTGTGCGAAATTCTGTTTTAGCCGATCGAGCTTTTGCTCTAGTTTTTGGCAAGCCGCCACTACAAAAGGTGAATTTTTAGCTGTCGCCGCTGCTGCGATTGCATCCAATCCCGCTCGAATACAGCCGAAAGTAGCGGGAACAAAATTCAGTATATTTTTGCTGTCGTTTTCCGCAATCCACCCGACAGGTTTAACTGAAATTATTTCCGATTCATCCAACAACCAATTATCGATAGTTGCTGTCACGGTATTAGTCGAGTTCATGGCGATTAACTGCATGATTTCGCTAAGATTTATTTTACCATATCCGCATTCAATATTAGCAAAAGGCAGCAAACCAAAAACAGCGCGATCGTCTGGAAGTACCGCAGCTACTATAAACTTTTGAAACAAGCCAAAACCCGTGATCCAAGGAACTTTTCCCGACAGTAAATAGCCATTTTTTGCGCTCGTTGCGGTGACAGCAGGATTGCCCGTTAGCGAAGCCCTCGAAGAGGATCGCCTTAAATGCGAAAACCCAACACCCAAGCGTAACTCTTTTTGGGCGATCGCCCGCAAGTATCTGTTTTTTAGCATTTCATTGTCGCTGCTAGCAAGCATCGCAGTTGCGCTGTGGTGCTGAGTTTGCAGGAAAGATAAAGCGCCGGAATATCGAGCCATCAATTCCTGATATTCGTAAAACATCGGGAGTGACATTTCGGAACCGCCCCATTTTTCGGGAACTCGCAGCGCTAAGAGCGATCGATCTTCCAATCCAGCAACTGCTGTTCTCAGCGCTTCCGAGTCGCTGTCGATAATTTCCGCGCGGGGTGCTACGCACTTTTGCAGGTAAGTTTCCGTGCTGTTAAGAATATCTTGAAAATCCATTTTTTATAATTATTTTATAGCAGAGGTAGGGACACGGCGCTGTGCCCTTCTTCGTGTCAACTTAAGCCTGAAAACCTTTGTATCTCTCGTTTATAGCCGAGTCTAGATCCCCCTAAATCCCCCTTAAGAAGGGGGACTTTGAGAATACTCCTGTCCCCCCCTTGTAGGGGCGGTGCCAAGAGTGCCCGCCCTCAAGGCGCCGGGGGGATCT
>JAUBOH010000387.1:0-6231 GCA_036700145.1 Microcoleus occultus BM001215366 | reverse complement strand
CTTGGGCGCCCAAGCGCAACTACAAATCTAAAACTTATTTCTTCGTTCTCCGTGCGTCTGGGAATTATCGCACTAGGAAGCTGCCCTTGCAGCAGTCCGGGGACGGCGCCGGCCCGTCACCTGATTGGCAGGAGATGGCAAGGATGGCGATGGCAAGGATGGCGATGCCGATGATGGCGATGATAATAGCTTAGGTGCTTCCAGGGAACCCGGAGATACTTCTGCTTTTTCCGATCGCACTGCTTCTTCAGGAATTTGCATCAGGAATACCAGCATCGGGTTGCTTTGCAGTTGTCGGCGCAGCACTCGCCCAATTGCTTTTTCTATTTGCGTTTGAACTCCGATCCAGTCAACATTAACTGGCGAGTCAGCAGTAGCAGGTAGCACAAATTCCGACCAACGATCGCTCAGAACAGTTTCAATGGTTTCATTGATCAGTCCGATCACTTCCGTGCGATCGGCTGATGTGACTACACCTTTTAAGTGTACTTCTGGCTTGGCAACTAATTTGCCTTCCCAATTCAAAGCCGCCGCTACTGTTACAGCGCCATCTCCGGCCAATTGTTGACGTTCCTTGAGGACGTTCGCTTTGACCACGCCCGATCGCGAAGAATCAACTAATTCAATTCCTGAAGGCACTTTAGTACCCAGTCGCATCGTATTTTCGGTCAACTCTACGACATCGCCGTTGTCAATAATCACCATATTGCTAGCGGGAATGCCCATGCTTTGAGCCGTCTTGGAGTGCTGAACCAGCATCCGGTGTTCCCCGTGTACCGGCAAGAAGAACTTGGGACGAGTCATGTTAATCATTAACTTTTGGTCTTCTTGACAGCCGTGGCCGGAAACGTGAATGCCTTTGTCGCGCCCGTAAACTACGTTTGCTCCCAGGATCATCAATTTGTCGATCGTATTTACCACGGAGATCGTATTTCCCGGAATCGGATTAGCTGAGAAAATGACTGTATCGCCCTTTCTGATTTTCAGTTCGTGATGTTCGCCGTTAGCAATGCGAGTCATCGCCGCCATCGGTTCGCCTTGGGAACCGGTAGTCAAAATCAAAACCTTGTCTTCAGCCAAATTGCGGATTTCTTTCAGCGGTTTGAAAATACTATCTTCGCATTTGATGTAGCCGAGATTGCGGCAGTGAGCGATGACGTTCAACATCGATCGACCAACCACTCCGACATACCGATTGTTTTTCTTAGCCAAGTCCAAAACAATTTGCAATCGGTGTACCGACGAAGCAAAAGTCGTCAGCAGCACTCTTCCCGGTGCTTGAGCGATAATTCTGTCTAAATTCGGAGCAACAGAACGTTCTGAAGCGGTAAAACCGGGAACTTCCGAGTTAGTAGAATCGCTGATTAAGCACAGTACGCCTTTTTCGCCGTACTCCGCCAGCTTTTGCAAGTCAAAATGCTCGCCGTCTACAGGAGTGTGGTCAATTTTAAAATCTCCGGTGTGGATAATAATTCCTACGGGAGTGTGAATTGCCACCGTGAAACTGTCGGCCATCGAGTGAGTGTTGCGAATATATTCGACTAAGAAATGCTTGCCAATTCTTACGGTATCCCGGGGTCGAACAGTCCTTAATTCGGTGCGGTGAGACACTCCGGCTTCTTCCAATTTTCCGGCTAGCAAAGCCATCGCCAAACGTGGGCCATAAATCACCGGAATTTCAAATTGTTTGAGGTGATAAGGGATGCCGCCAATGTGGTCTTCGTGACCGTGAGTGACGATCATACCTTGAATTTTGTGGCTATTTTCCCGCAGATAAGTCATGTCTGGGAGGACAATATTTACACCGTGCATTCCATCTGTCGGGAACGCTAAACCTGCATCTAAAAGAATTATTTCGTCACCGTATTCAAACACACAAGTGTTTTTACCGATTTCGTGCAACCCGCCGAGGGGAATAACTTTTAGAACTTGTGCAGTTGTATTTTTGATCATGCGTATCCTTTGTTAGTTATTTTGTTATTTGACTGTTGTCTGTTGTCTGTTGACTGTTGACTGTTGTCTACTGTCTACTATCTGTTGTTCGTTGATGGGGGCGATTTTTTCCAAGATGTTTGTGGAAAACTCCCCTACGGGGTTTTACTCTCCCGTACAGTCAGTTGTCTCCAATTCTCAATCAGCAATTTTTAATTATCAGCTAATAACTGATAACTAATGACTAATGACTGATGATTGATGACAACCAAATATTTAGTTTTCAGAAAACTCGTTCTCGCCTATCTAGTCTAGCTAGCTAATACCTGTGCTAGTTGACTCAGTACGTCCTTTAACTTTTGAGTTACCTCAACGGGCGGATCGCACAGGGGCGGACGGGTGGAACCTACATCCCAGCCTTGAAGTTTGAGAGCTGTCTTGACGGGAATGGGATTTGTGGTGAGAAAAAGAGCTTTAAACAAGTCAAAAAGTTGCAAGTGAATCTGGGTAGCGACTTGAACTTGACCGCCCTCGAAAGCTTCGATCATCTGTTGCAGTTGTTCTCCCACCAGATGGCTGGCTACGCTAACTACACCAGATCCTCCTATTGCCAGCATTGGCAAAGTTAGGGAATCATCTCCAGCATAGATGGCAAATTCAGGGGGTGTCAAGCGTCGAATTTGGCTGGCTTGATCCAAGTTGCCACTTGCTTCTTTTACGGCTACTATATTGGGAATTTCTGCCAATCGAGCTACCGTCTCCGGCAACATATTCTGACCAGTGCGACCGGGGATGTTATATAACATTATAGACAATTCTGGAGCAGATTGCGCGATCGCCCGAAAATGATTGTACAAACCTTCTTGCGGCGGCTTGTTGTAATAAGGAACGACCTGCAAACAACCGTCTAACCCTAGTTTAGCTGCTTTTTGGGTAGCTGCGACTGCTTCTGAAGTAGAATTCGATCCGGCTCCGGCTATTACCAAGGCTTTACCGGCTACTGCCTTTTGCACCACCTGAAATAATTCGTACTCTTCATCCCAGGTCATTGTGGGAGACTCGCCCGTAGTTCCGCACACTACCAAGCTATCAGTACCGCGATCGGCCAAATGAACTGCCAATTCTTCTGCTACCGCATAGTTAACACTGCCGTCTTCCTTAAACGGCGTAATCATTGCAGTCAGAACCCGTCCAAACTTTACCACACTTTCTCCGATTTTAGACTGTTGATTTTTGATTTTTAATTTTTGATTTCAGATGAAAGAAAAGTTTATCTAAAATCCCCAATTTGAATTTCCTTTTTGCGAGTGAGCCCGCTAATTAGAAGCAGCCGCCGCTTGTTGGATTCGCAGCAAATCTTGATCTGCTAGCAACTCGGCTATCTGCACCGCATTTAAAGCAGCCCCTTTGCGAATTTGATCGCCGCACAGCCACATCTCCAACCCGCAGGGGTGAGAAATATCTTGGCGAATCCTGCCGACTAACACCTCATCCTTTCCCGTGGCATCGGCGGGCATCGGGAAATAATTAGCTTGCCAGTCTTCTACCAGCTTAACCCCGATCGCCTGATTTAAGATTTCCCTGGCCTCGATCGGACTAAAAGGCTCTGCAAACTCCATATTAATCGCTTCGGAATGGGCCCTCAGTACGGGAACCCGAACGCAAGTTGCCGAAATTCGGATTTCCTGGCTCCCAAATATCTTCCGAGTTTCGTTGACCATTTTCATCTCTTCCTCACAATACCCCAAATCGTTAATCGGCGTATTGTGCGGAAACAAATTAAAAGCTAAGGGGTAGGGAAATATATCTGTTTTGGGCGTTTCCCCCTGCAAAATTGCTCTTGCTTGATCTTTCATTTCCTCCATCGCCCTCGCGCCCGCGCCGCTTGCCGACTGGTAAGTCGCCACAACTATGCGCTTTACTGGCCTAACTTTGTGCAGCGGCCAAACGGCAACTGCCATCAAAATCGTCGTGCAGTTGGGATTTGCGATGATACCTCGGTGAGATGCCGCCGCTTGGGGATTGACTTCCGGAACCACTAGCGGTACCGCCGCATCCATGCGGAAAGCGCTGGAGTTGTCAATTACCACAGCCCCTGCCGCCACTGCTTTCGGTGCCCAAAATTTTGAAGTAGAGCCACCGGCTGAGGCGAGCACTAAATCTACGTTATCGAACGATCGCTCGGATACTGCCTCGACTGGCAGCATTTCGCCCCCAAACGGCAATTTTGAACCCGCAGAACGCTCCGAAGCCAGCAGCTTCAAGTGGGCGAGCGGAAAACTGCGGCTGTGCAATAGTTCTAGCAACTCAGCACCGACTGCGCCGGTGGCTCCTAAAATGGCAACTCGATAGGATTGAGACAAATTAGTTTCCTCCACAAATTAGAGCTTAAACGATCGAAATCTAAAATTTAAATAACGGCAATAGTCAATATCAAACTTAATTAATGTTAGGCGACATCAGGAGCGTGAGAGGATGGCAAGGGTGCAGTTAACCGGAGCGGTCGATCGGACACAATCCCAGTTTAGCATCTTTCGCCGCCTGCCCCGCACCAATCCCCATCCTTCTGCCAGCTTTTCGTATCCATTGACTTTGACTGGCCGCCAAAAACATTGACATCACAGGGCGATATGTGCTATGGTGCATCGGCAATTAGTGGACTTAACCTCCACTTTCCTAGCAGGTGTTTGTAGTTGTGTCGCTACAAGTCAAAACGTACAAACTTAAAATGCAGGCAAAGTCAGATTTGTATGTATTTTATTAAACTATTGTTAAATATCAAAAAAAGCCGATGAAAGTAACCCAGGAAAAACTTCCAGCTAGCCAAATTGGTCTGGAAATCGAAGTACCGTCAGAAAAGTCAAAACAAGCTTACGAGCAAGTAATTAAACAATTTGCTCGCGAGGTCAATATTCCTGGGTTCCGCAAAGGCAAAGTTCCCCGCCAAGTTTTGCTACAGCGCCTAGGCCAGACTCGCTTGAAGGCGACGGCTTTGGAAAATTTGATCAATGATTCGCTGCAAAAAGCCCTGGAACAAGAAAAAATTCAGGCAATTGGCAGTTTTGAACTGAGCACCGAGTTTGAAGAATTACTAGCTAAGTTCGATCCAGAACAGACTCTGACATTTACAGCTAAGGTTGACGTAAAACCAGAAGTCAAAATGGGGCAGTACACGGGCTTGCAGCTTCAAGCAGAAGAAGCTAAGTACGACGAGGCTCAGGTGGATGAGGTATTGGCAAAATATCGATCGGACAAAGCTACTTTAATCCCCGTAGAAGGCCGCCCGGCTCAACTGGGAGATATGGCTTTGGTTGATTTCTCCGGCAGGTTTGCGGAAGCTCCCGAAGGCGAAACACCCGCAGAAATTCCCGGCGGCCAAGCAGAAGACTTTCAAGTAGAATTGTCGGAAAATCAGTTTGTACCGGGCTTTATCCAAGGCATGATCGGGATGAATCCGGGAGAAACTAGAGAAGTTTCCGTGCAGTTTCCAGATGAATACAGCAGTGAAGAATTGGCGGGAAAACCGGCAGTGTTTACGATTACCCTGAAAGAACTTAAGGAAAAAGAATTGCCGGAGTTGGACGACGACTTCGCCCAAGAAGTGAGCGAGTTTGAAAGTTTAGCAGAACTGCGCGAATCCCTGGAAACTCGGTTTAAAGCAGACCAAGAAAACAAGACATCTGCTAACAAGGAAAAAGCTATATCAGCAGCACTCGTGCAGCTAATAGAAGTGGAAATTCCCGAAACAATGCTCGATCGCGAAATCGATTATTTGCTCAATCAACAAGCGGTTCAGTTGAAAAATTACGGCATAGATATCAACCAACTGTTTACCGAAGAAAACATGGGGCCGATGCGGGAACGCTCGCGTCCAGAAGCAGTCGATCGACTTAAGCAGTCTCTAGCTCTGGCAGAAATAGCCAAGCTGGAATCCTTATCTGTGGAAGACGCAGAAGTAGCAGCAGAAGTAGCAAGAGTCAGAAAGCAATTTCCTAAAGGAGATTTTGATCCTCTAAAATTGATGGAATTTGTAGGAGAAGACTTGCTCAAACAAAAAACCCTGAAATGGTTGGAAGAAAATGGGACGATCGAACTTCTACCTGAAGGTTCTCTGACTCCCGCAGCAGAATCGGAAGAATTAGAAGAATCAGACGCTGAAGTTTTGGATGTTTCAGCCACAAGCGTCGAAGTTGAAGTGGTAGGCGAAGAGTAGAAAATTGACTGACATATATAGCCTTTCTCAGTAACATGAGGTGAAGAAAGCGGGCATAGGGCATAGGGCATAGGCCTCCGTGGGCA